>NZ_JBJDPI010000002.1:0-435339 GCF_044901245.1 Psychrobacter sp. NPDC064578 | reverse complement strand
CGATGCATGTAGCTAACCTGTACTAATTGCTCGTTTGGCTTGACCATACAACACCCAAGTGGTTTGTATGAAAGCTCTAATTAATCTATCTTGTAAAGCGAAAGCTTTAGAATAAAAGAAAGAATATTTCGATATCACCTTTAACCTTGATTCAGTTAGGTTACAAGTTGATCGACAACAGGCTAAACACTTGACGTCAAACAATAAAAATAACAGACTCATATCTAACCCCCTTTGCTGACGACAATAGCGCGATGGCCCCACCTGATCCCTTCCCGAACTCAGAAGTGAAACATCGTTGCGCCAATGGTAGTGTGGATTCGTCCATGTGAGAGTAGGTCATCGTCAGCTCTCTATTTAAAGTAAAACCCCCTCCGACTTATGTCGGAGGGGGTTTTCTTTTGGCTGCGGGTTTGGGGTGGTTCAATTTATTTAATAGAATTAGGGTGGGGGTGATTTCAGTATAGGGGGGGGGATGATTTCAGTAAATATGTAGTATCTAAAGTTCTTTATTTATTATATTTCCTATGAATATGAAACAGTGCCATACTGTATATAAATGTAAAATAATAAAGGGTTGTGAATGGACTTCAATAGTTTCTGGGCTGACATATTCGCTACAATAATCGGAGGTATCAGTTTAACCTGTCTTTTCTTTGTGGCTAAAGAAAAGCTATTTCCAATACCAGATATTACAGGTCGTTGGTATGTAGAAATGACTACGGTGAATAGTGCATATCGTCCTTATGATGGTATGATTTTAAGATACGTAATAATGATTTGGCGTGAAGGTAACGTGCTAAAAGGTAGTGCTGAAAAAGTTTATGAGAATTCTTCATCTGGCATACGGGAATATGTTGGAAAATATAGAACTAGAGCACTGCTTGAAGGATATATCGAGAAAAACTATCTTAGCAAGGATAAAGTCTGTCTACATGCAGTAGAGAATGGACATGATCGTGATTCTACTAATTTTTATGAACTATTAGTTAATTCCAAATTAGAAATGACAGGAAATTTTCAATCAACGGTTGCAGATCAAGATGGTACGGTAAGATTTCAAAAGGAACCGTTTTGAGATATATTTACTTTGTTGTAACGATTCCAATAATTATTTTAGGTTACATATGTTTAACATTTAATATTTTTCAAATAAAATATAAGTTAAATGAATGTATGAATCTAACTGATAAAAAATGTGTAGAAATACCTGATTTTTATATCTCTTACATAGCGGCAGAAGATCATAGGTCAGATTTTCATTATGGAGTTGACCAAATTGGTATGCTCAGAGCTATTTGCAAAGTTTTTTTTAACCATCGAATACAAGGTGCTAGTACCATCGAACAGCAGTTCGTTCGTGTGGTAACAGGTGACTATTCTTACTCTCTTAAAAGAAAACTAAAAGAGCAAATTTTGGCAGTAATTCTCGTTAGGAAAAGAAAAAAAATTGACATTGCAAGAGCTTATTTAGCTATCGCTTATTACGGTCATGACTGTAAAGGAACAGAGGGGATATCCAACCTAGCTGGCTATAATCTACGACTTGTATCTGAAACGCAAATTATTTCAATCATGGCTAGACTAAAGTATCCACAACCTTCAGTTAATATCGATAAATGGGAAACAAAATTCAATCATCGAGTTTCTTATATTAGAAAAAGACATCAACGACTGGCTAAAAAATTAGAGCAGCAAGAGATGAATGCTGCAGCTTAAGGAAATTAAATGGAAGCTTCTCCTCTAAAAGGTATTTAAGACTAAAGTGATATACTCAGACTAATATATATGAAATATCTATCACCTGTTAATATCCTATTCAAAATCTTCTAAAAAGAAGTCATCTAATAACATAATTATCAAATAGCAATATATAAGAGAACCCAATGACAACTTCAAAAGTAACTTATCAAGGTGACCTACGTACTACCGCTATTCATTTACAATCAAATAATGAAATCATCACCGATGCACCAGTTGATAATGAGGGCAAGGGCGAGGCGTTTTCACCAACTGATTTATTGGCGACCAGCTTAGCCAGTTGTATGCTAACCATTATCGGTATCAAAGCCCGTGATATGGATATCGATATTGCAGGTACTACCGCTGAAGTGACTAAAATAATGGCTGCTGATCCAAGATGTGTTAGCGAAGTACATGTCACGATTACTTTTAATCAACCATTAGATGAAAAAACGACAAAGATATTCTATAACACCGCGCTTACTTGTCCGGTTGCTAAAAGTATCCATCCTGATATCATTCAAAAAGTGACTATTCATTCTAAGAGTTATTGATTCCAAAAACTACTAACCTCTATAAGGGTGATTAATATGGCTAGCAAAACTTTGCTTATCGTCGCTCATGCGCCATCGCCGAATACTAAAAAATTAGCACAAGCGGCCTACGATGGTGCCAATCACCCTGATATAGATATCAAAGTCGTACTTAAATCTCCTCAAGATACGCAACCTGAAGATGTGCTAGCTGCTGATGCGTTATTGTTAGGCACGACTGAGAATTTGGCCTATATGGCAGGGCTGACCAAGGATTTCTTTGATCGTTGTTATTACCCTGTGTTAGAGAAGAAACAAGGCATGCCTTTTGCGGTATATATTCGAGCTGGGCATGATGGGACAGGTACTAAGCTTGCGCTCAAAACCATTACCACTGGTTTGCGCTGGTCATGGATTCAAGAAGCGCTGATTTTGCAAGGTGATTGGCAAGAAGCATTTACTGAGCAAGTCGAAGAGCTAGCGATGACACTGGCAGCTGGGGTAGAAGCGGGTATTTATTAGTTTTTTCGACGCTTTGCTTGTCGCCATTATTAATATCAAAGCTACAGTAATGAAGACATATAAGGATATTAGCAGTGTTGAATGATGATTTAGATAGTAGCCAATCGATTGCTCCTGCTGGAATAGCATTTTCTCAAGCGTGTGAAAATAATAAACAGCCGATTCTAGAAGTTTTACAGCAAGAGTTGCAAGGTTCTATTCATGTGTTAGAGGTTGGGTCAGGTACGGGTCAGCATAGTGTGTATTTTGCCCCTAGATTGACTCATTTAACATGGCAGACCAGTGATGTGTTTGTCAATCACGCCACTATCAATGCTTGGCATAATGCTTATCTTGCCCCTAATTTATATGCACCGATCACTTTTGATGTATCGTGTAACTCAGTGCCAGTCAATGAGGTTGCCGATGCGCCTTATGATGCAGTATTTACCGCCAATACCTTGCATATTATGTCGTGGACTTTAGTGGCTAAATTATTCCAATTGGTCGGTGATATGCTACCCTTAAATGGTAAATTCATCGTTTATGGACCCTTTAACGAAAATGGCATTTATAGCAGCGCAAGCAATCGTCAGTTTGACCATAGCTTACGCCAGCGCGATGCTAACAGTGGTATCCGTCATTTAGAAGACATTATAGATTTGGCAAATACACATCATTTAACGTTAAATACGCGTTATGAGATGCCATCTAACAATCAAATATTAGTATTTGAAAAACTCTATTAACGTAAAAAGCTGAGTTGGTTCACTGTGATAACACTATGAATCAACTCAGCTTTTTATAAGTTCGAATCCGTAAAGACCAACCTATTTATAAATACTAACCTGTATTGCGTAGCCCTGCTGCCAAAGCATTGATACTACGAATCAATGCATCTTCGACAGCCAGTCTCTCGTTATTTTCCAATTTATCATCACTAGCGTTATCAGGCTGGCGCATACGCTTGAGTAGCTCAATCTGGATGTAGTTGATGGGATCTAAATAGGCGTTACGCCATTCTAATGAATTAGCCAATTCTTGTTGGTTTGAGAGTAAAGACGCCTGCTCTAGCAAGGAGTTGAGACCTGCGTGCGTCAGTTCATGCTCATCAATTACTGCCTGCATGACTTGCTCACGTAAGCTTTCGTCTTTACACAGTTGACTGTATGCACGGGCGATATTCATCTCGGATTTTGTAAAAGCCATTTCAATATTACTGATAAAGACATTGAAAAATGGCCAGTTTTTATTCATCTCTTTCATTAACGCTTCGTCTTTTTTGACGCTATCTAAAGCACTGCCCACGCCATACCAAGCGGGAAGGGTAAAGCGTGCCAATGACCAGCCAAATACCCACGGTATCGCCCGAATCGTCGATTTGCTCGGCAGTCCTTTTTTACGGTGAGCAGGACGCGAGCCAATATTGAGTAATGAAATCTCTTGTACTGGCGTGGCCTCAGAATAAAACTGATAGAAGCCCTCTGTATTATCCGTCAGCTCTCGATATTGCTGTTCGCCTGCATCTGCCAAATCAGCAAACAACGCTTCATAGCTATCTAGCTGTTTGGGTTGTTCGACAAATCGTGACGAGCTGGCTTTTAGCGCCCCCGTGATTCCCATGGTTAATTCAAACACGGCGGTATCTGGATTGGCATACTTGGCATAGAGCACTTCGCCTTGTTCAGTGAACTTGATCTGTCCATGTAAAGTGCCAGCAGGCTGAGCGGCGATGGCTTGATGGGTTGAGCCACCACCACGACTGACGGAACCACCACGACCATGGAACAGGCGGGTGGTGATACCATATTGATTGGCGATATCGGTGATGGTTTGCTGGGCACTATATAACTGCCAAGCGGAGGTAATAATGCCGCCATCTTTAGAAGAGTCTGAGTAGCCAAGCATAATCTCTTGAATGTTTCCTGAGTGCTCAAGTAACTGACGATACAGCGGATTGTCCAACACCATTGGCATAATTTTATCGATATTTTTTAAATCTTCGATAGTTTCAAACAATGGCGCAACTGGTAGGGCAGAAAATAAATGCCCGTTCTTATCAATACCCGATAAGCCTGCAAAACGCATCAGAAGCAGCACTTCTAACAGCTGACTGGCATTATTGGTCATCGAAATTACATAGCTACCAAAAGTATCGTCGCCAACCAGTTTACGCAGTTTAGCGACAGAATTCATTAGAGCAAGCTGCTCATGTGTTTGCGCGCTTAAATTGTCGGTATAAATCAGCGGTGCACCCGGCTTTTCTAGCAAACGGGTTAGCCATTCTTGGCGCTCTGTTTCGCTGAGGGTACGATAGTCGGGCAGATTCGAGGCGCTAGCAAAAATATCTGCAATAACTTCGCCGTGATAACCTGAATCTTGACGAATATCCAGCGCAGCCAAATGAAAGCCGCAGGTTTTGACTAGACGAATAGTATCAAGCAGTAAGCCTTCGCCATGTGCTTTGTCATGAGTATTGACACTTTTGCGAATAAGGCGTAAATCATCTAGCAAGGCCGTCGGTGTTGAGTAAGCCTCTTTTGCAGCCTCCTCATCTGTGCCTTGGCTTTGGATATGCTGGTTGGTCGCTTTTATTTTAGCCAGAATAATGGACAGCAATCTTCGGTACGGCTCATTATTGTAATCATCAGGATTGTAGCAAAAGACTTTTTGATCGAGTGTGCTGTAGTCTTTGATACGGGTATAAATCTCTGGCGCGATATCGGCGATAGTATCGCTATGAATCAGCTCACGACGCAATTTTCTGACCAATACTTGATAATGACGCAGTACAGTATTGGCATGCATCAATACCGCCATTTCAGTGGTTTCATGGGTGACGAATGGATTGCCATCTCTATCGCCGCCAATCCAAGAGCCAAAACTGACAAAGGCGGGTAAAGGGTAGTCGATTAACTCAGGATAGATATCGACGATAGCGTCTTTTATATTACGATATACTTTGGGAATGGCAGTGAATAAGCTGGCATCAAAATAGTGTAAGCCGTTGTTTATTTCATCATAAACCAAAGGTTTTCGGCTGCGAACTTCGTCTGATGACCACAGTAAGTCAATGGTTTCTGCTGTCTTTTGCTTAGCTTGCATAAAGGCTAGGCTACCTTCGGAATAGTCGCTCATGGCATCGGTATGCTCATAGAGGGTCTGCAAGATATTCATGGTGGTGCGTCTACGGGCTTCGGTAGGATGAGCCGTAAAAACAGGAATAAATTTAAGGTGATCAATAAGCTCTTTGATTTGCGCAGGTTCGATTTGCCGCTCACGGCATTCTAACAAGGTGCGGCGAAAGGATCCTTCCCAGCTTTGATTGGACTGAGCACGCATAGTACGGCGTTGCTCACGCAGATAGTTTTCTTCCGTTAAATTGGCGAGGAAAAAGTAAATAGAGAATGCCCGAATGACGTTTTTTAAGGTTTGATTGTCTAATGAGGCAATAAGATCGATCAGCTGCTGTTTGTGTGCTGGATTATGCTCACGGCGCTCCTGAATAAAGCCTTTGCGCAATGTTTCGATAGTACGTAGGGTATCCTCCCCAGATTGGCGAGAAATGGCCTCACCTAAAAATGCGCCTAACAATCTAACACGCGCACGCAATAAGTCGTTCTTCAATAACATAATTGGCTTCCTTGGCTTCTAATCGACTCATTTATCAATGAGATAGGTTGGTTAATAATTAAGGGTCGCTGTTCCTATAAAATATGAATTAAAGTTATTTATATTCATTTGCTAAAAAATCCAAATAGCGTTTCCACGAGCGCTCATCTGCACGTGCATTATATCTATCACTGCCAAATACGCTAAAGGCATGTGGTGCACCACTATATGTCACCATCTCATGCGGTACGTTGGCGGCTTCTAGCGTCTTACCCAAAGTTGCGAAGCTCTCTAAAGAGACAGATTCATCAGCAGAGCCATGGAATACTAAGATTTCTCCAGTTGTCTTGTCATAACTTTGACCCGTTGGAATATCAAAGGCACCATGGAAGGGTACAAATGCTTTTTGCTCAAATCCTGAGCGCGCCAGCTCCAGAGCAACGGTACCGCCAAAACAATATCCCATGGTAGTGCCTTTACGCACATCATTACCTTGTAGTCTTCCAGCATTCAGCGCACCTTGAAGTATGCGGCGCATTTTATTGCGATCATCGTATAACTCCCCAGTTAAGCGTTTGTTTTCTTCAATAGAAGTAGGGCGAACGCCTTGCCCGAACATGTCTGCCGCCAATACGTTGTAGCCCTCGCCTGCTAACATATCAGCACGTTTGCGCTCATAGTCTGTCAATCCATCCCAGTCATGAATGAGTAGAATAAAAGGCGCATTCGCTTTGTCGGCTTTGGCATAATAGCCTTCGTATGCTTGATCATCCACGGTATAGGTAATATTTTTGGTTGTAATAGCGGCAGCTGTTTGGCTGAAAGTCAGTGCCATTAGTCCGATTGACGCACCCATTAGCAATGAGTGATAAGGTTTTTTGGACGGAGTCTTTAAAGTTGATAACATGGTAGGTCGCCTTATAATCGTATAAAAAAGATAAATAGTTGGCTAAAACCATGCCCATTTTATTTATCAACTGTTTTAATGCTTCCTAAGAGCATACCTTAAAAAATCACTACATGACAAGAATCTATCGTCAACGTTGAAGCTCTCTTTAAATACACTGAAATTACGGCTTTATCACGGCTGCAAACTTTAACCAAATATCAACAAGGAGTGCCATGAATTAGTCATATTTTTTGGCTAATATTAAAGATAGCTCGGTACAGAGCCTACTTTTAATTACTAGCTAGGATGCATAATGAAAAATAATATTGATCATACTGACCCCGCTAAAGATATGAATACGGAACGTGGCAATGGCGGTGAGACTCACCAGCGCGCAGGGGATGACACTAAAGTGCTAACGACCCAACAAGGTGTCGTCATCTCTGACAATCAAAACTCTCTAAAAGCAGGCGCACGTGGCCCCACATTGCTAGAGGACTTTGTATTACGAGAAAAAATTCATCATTTTGACCATGAGCGTATTCCTGAGCGTATCGTTCATGCGCGTGGTAGTGCTGCTCACGGTTATTTTGAACTCACTGAGTCGCTCGAAAAATATACCACGGCGAAAATTTTGACTGAAACAGGTAAACAGACGCCTTTATTTACCCGTTTTTCTACTGTTGCTGGTAACAAAGGCTCAAAAGATACGCCACGTGATGTGCGTGGTTTTGCCGTAAAAATTTATACCGAAGAAGGCAATTGGGACATCGTTGGTAACAACATGCCGATTTTCTTTATTCAAGATGCGATGAAGTTTCCAGATCTTATTCATGCTGTCAAACCAGAGCCTGATCGCGGCTTCCCGCAAGCGGCCTCTGCACATGATACGTTTTGGGACTTTGTGTCATTAAGTCCTGAGACCATGCATAATTTAATTTGGCTGATGAGTGATCGTGCACTACCACGCAGTTTACGCATGATGGAAGGCTTTGGTATTCACAGCTATCGTTTAATCAACAAAGAAGGCAAGAGTACCTTTGTCCGTTTCCATTGGAAACCTGTACTCGGTGTACAGTCAACCACGTGGGATGAGGCGGTAAAAATCTCAGGCGCTGACCCTGATTATCATCGCCGTGATTTATTTGAAGCCATTAATAATGGCGACTATCCTGAATGGGAGTTTGGCGTCCAGTTATTTACTGAAGAAGAAGCTGATAAGTTCCCGTTTGATCATCTAGATGCCACCAAATTGATTCCAGAAGAGATGGTGCCAGTGAAAGTCGTGGGTAAAATGGTGCTAAACCGTTATCCGGATAATTTCTTTGCAGAAACGGAACAAGTGGCGTTCTGTCCGTCGCATCTGCCACCAGGTATCGACTTCAGTAACGATCCATTATTACAAGGTCGTTTGTTCAGTTATCTAGACACCCAGTTATCACGTTTAGGTTCGCCTAACTTTGCCCAAATCCCAATCAACGCGCCGAAATGCCCGTTTGCCAATAATCAGCAAGATGGTCATATGCAGATGCAAGTCCCTAAAACTCGCACACTTTATGAGCCGCAAAGTTTAGACCCAACCAGACCACGTGAAAGCGCCAAGCGTGGCTTTGAATCATTCCATGAGCAGTTGGATGATGGTGTGAAAGGTCGCGTGCGTGCAGAAAGTTTTGCCGATCATTATAGTCAACCGCGGATGTTCTATCGCAGCCAGACGCCAGTTGAGCAAGCGCACATTGCTTCTGCTTATGCCTTTGAGCTAGGTAAAGTAGATACGGCACATGTACGTACGCGTATGCTGAGCCATCTGCCGCATATAGATGAAGACTTGGCAAATCGTGTGGCAACAGCGCTAGGTATGGAACTGCCAGAGCCTGCTGATGCCGCTGCTCCTATACAGGATATGGCGACATCGAAAGCAGTACAAACGATTGGTCTAACGCCGAAAAGTCTAAAAGGCCGTTTGATTGGTATCTTGGTCGCTGAAGGCTCCAAGCATAGTGAAATCAAAAAGTTTGAAGAGGCAGCAAAAGCGCAGGGCGCTAGTGTGAAAATCGTTGCGCCCAATAAGGAGGTTGTCTTAGATGACGACACTCGCATACAAGCAGATGAGCGCCTCGCTGGCGGTCCATCAGTGATGTTTGATGCGGTCGTTAGTATCATTATGCCAGAGCAAGCTAAGAAGTTAGCAAAAGACAGCTCAGCATTAGATTGGTTCAACGATGCGTATGGTCATTGCAAAGCCATTGCTTATTGCGGCGCGACTGATGAGTTTATCTTAAGTAAATTACCTATCGAAAAAGACAGTTTCGTGACGCCACTGGCTGAATTGGATAGCTTTATTGAGAATGCCAAATCTCGTCTGTGGGAACGTGAGCCAAAGGTTCGTGATTTGGCATAAGGTAGTATTAAGTTTGAACTTCTGATACTTTTAAAATTTTACCGATTTAACGAAAACTCAGCCTTAGCGCTGGGTTTTTTTATTGTAAGTTTTATAAAAAAGCAATTTATAGTCACAAGCGTTCACTCAAAGTCATTACAAGTTGAATGGTGGGCGTTATACTAAATCCTATTAAGGCGCGTTAAAAGCGTCTCCTATAGTAGGGATACTATAACAGTGAGCAATAATGTAGCAGGGAATGCAAATGAGTTTATGTGAAATTGTACGTTTAGAAGGATATATCCAAAGTACTTATCTTGCGGTATATCCAGATAAAATTATGCTGCTGGACGGTGGTTGCCGCCCTGATGTAGCGATGGTATTAGATTATATTAGAACGAGGTTACAGCGACCAATCAGCGATCTAAAAGTCGTCGTGGTGACCCATATGCATCCTGATCATGCAGGCGGCGCTCATCAATTTAGAAAAGAGACGGGCTGTATCATTGTTTCGGCAGAAAAAAAGCGTCAATGGTATAGCGGTATCGGTGGGCATGCCATGCATTTTGTGGATATAAATCTTGCGCATTATGTGGCGAGACGTCAAGGTCGCTCCCTTAAGAACCTGTATTATCCCGCCCATCTTACGCCTGATATTATCGTTAAAGATGGGGATAGTGTGCCGAAATTTGATGAATGGCAAGTACTGGAAACACCCGGACATACAGATCGTGACTTGTCTCTATTTCATGTACCAAGTCGCCAAGTCTATACGGCCGACCTCATTATCAAACTGCGTCATAAGTTCGTGGCGCCTTTTCCTATTTATGATCCTAAAGTCTATATTCAGTCACTACAAAGAATAAAGGCGTTGAAACCATCTATGGTTATGATGGCACATGGATGTGAGCTGGCAATAGATGCAGCAACTTTTGATATGCTGATTACGCAAGCACCCAAGCATCCACGGACGATCAAAGACACGATTAAGCATAAGTTACTGTGGCGAAAAGACGCTGACTTCACTATTTTTAAACGAAACCGTAAAAAATAAAGTGAAATTTTAAACAAAAAAAAGCCCAGTCACTATTAATATAATGACTGGGCTTTCTAAATATGGTGGGCCGACCGCGACTCGAACGCGGGACCAATTGATTAAAAGTCAACTGCTCTACCAACTGAGCTATCGGCCCTGAAGAGTGTATAAAAAAGCATGGCTTTTTTTAGCTCTGCAAGTGAATTTACAACTTCGTAAATTCGGTGAAGTTTTCTAAAAGAAAGCTTCTTAAACTTTGTTACTTATTATGCCAATACCTGATAGGGCAATGTACATAACAAGCATAATACTAAATATGGTGGGCCGACCGCGACTCGAACGCGGGACCAATTGATTAAAAGTCAACTGCTCTACCAACTGAGCTATCGGCCCTGAAGAGTGTATAAAAAAAGCATGGCTTTTTTAACTCTGCAAGATAAATTTCCTTAAAGGCAAACTTATTAAAACTAGACATCTAAAAAATGTCTTTAAACTTAATTTTTAATATTAGGTCAATCAACATTAAAAGAGGCATTAAGTTTGTTTCAACGTTTAAAGAATTTCTATCCCTAAACGTGAGAGCACATTATATACACTATCAGGACAATTACAACCCCGTAATATAAAAAAAGTGCAATTAAAGTAAAAAATATGCATTTTATTAACGTTTATCAGTGAATTTAAAGGAAATGCCGTATTCGACTGTCTGATATTTGGCAAATAGCGGTTAATCTCTAGAAAGTGCTTCAACAGGATCTAACTTGGCTGCATTACGTGCTGGTAAAAAGCCGAAGACAACGCCAATCAAGGTTGAACAAATAAAGGCAGCAATGATAGAGGTTGGTGAGTAAATCACTTTAAAGCTATCACCAGCAAAATTATTAATGATTTCACCGATAGCAAATGCTACTCCAATACCTAATAAGCCGCCCAAAATACAGACGAGTACGGCTTCTATCAAAAACTGCTGCATGATATCGTTTTGACGAGCCCCAACTGCCATACGTACCCCAATTTCATTAGTGCGTTCCGTGACCGATACTAGCATAATATTCATCACGCCAATACCACCAACGATCAATGAGATAACAGCAACCGATGAGATGAGCAGTGTCATAGTACCTGTGGTCGATTCAATGGTCTGACGAATAGAATCTGAGTTAATAATATTAAAATCATCTTTACCATGGCGACCTTCTATTATGTCGGAAATAGCTGACTCAGCTACACTAGATGAGACACTATCATCTAACAGTGCTATAAAACTATCAATATTTGCACTACCAGTTATACGTGACATCACAGTGGTATAAGGCATATATATGACGGGTGTCGTGCTACTTGGTCCAAAGCCACCGTCGCTTGCCTCAAGGACGCCAACCACGCGTCCAGGCACACTACCGATGAGTATGACTTCTCCGATAGGGTTATCTATATCTGCAAAAAAAGCACTCTTGGCATTGTCATCGATAATAATATCTTGACTGCGAAGGTCGATACTTTGCGAATCGAAACCTTGACCTAATGCCAGCGTCTCACCAGTGACCTCTAGATAATACTCACCAACACCATTGATGGTCGAGTCTTCCTGCACGCTGCGATAGCGTACGCTAGAGCTGGTATTGACTTGAGGGCTCACATTGATAACATACGGTTGACTGCTGACCGCTTCTGCATCTTCTGGTGTGAGGTTGTCGTCATTATATTTACGTCGCGGGTCGCCTCTAGGGTAGCCGTCATTGA
The DNA here is from genome assembly GCF_044901245.1 of Psychrobacter sp. NPDC064578. NCBI lineage: Bacteria > Pseudomonadati > Pseudomonadota > Gammaproteobacteria > Moraxellales > Moraxellaceae > Psychrobacter > Psychrobacter sp. NPDC064578. The sequence goes on along the minus strand of NZ_JBJDPI010000002.1, from coordinate 422,902 downwards.
CGGTGATGGTATTGGTTCCTAGCGAGCTAATATTTGCGAGAATTTGCTGCTGAGAGCCTTGACCAAGACCAACGATAGACACAACCGCAGCGATACCGATGATAATGCCTAACATGGTCAGTAAGGTGCGCATCTTGTGTGCACGCATGGCAAGTAAGGACATTTTAAAAGCTTCGAGCAAACGATCCACAAAGCTTCCGAAGGCACTTTTACGATGTCCACCGAGGATAGATTCTGGGTGTTGAGTTGTCGGTTTATAATGCTCAGTTTTGTAATCTGCAATGACGTAGCCATCTTTTAACTCAATAACTCGTTCGGCTTGGGCAGCAAGTTTGGGATCATGAGTGACCATAATGATGGTATGACCTTTAGCATTTAGATCATGTAAGATCGCCATCACGTCTTCGCCAGATTTGCTATCTAGTGCACCAGTTGGCTCATCAGCTAAGATGACATCGCCACCATTCATCAGAGCGCGAGCAACAGAAACACGCTGCTGTTGGCCGCCTGAGAGCTGGCTAGGACGATTATTTACCTTTTCACCAAGACCTAGATCGGTCAAGAGCTTTTCTGCGCGATTGATTCGTGCCTCAGTATTCATACCAGCATATACGGCAGGGACAGCGACATTGTCCTTAGCACTGATATCACCAAGCAGATGATAACGCTGAAAGATAAAGCCAAAATGCTCTCGGCGTAACTCAGCCAATTCATCTGCCTCTAGCTTGTTTGCTGATTGGCCATAAATCTTATAGTCACCTGCTGTCGCCTGATCTAAGCAACCCAAGATATTCATTAATGTAGACTTACCAGAGCCAGATTGCCCGATAATCGCGACCATTTCACCTTGATTAATCGTTAAATTAACTTCGTGCAATACGCGAATGGTTTGCTCGCCGGCAGCAAACTCTCGAATAATACCCGACAGCTCCATAATGGGCTTGTCAGCGGTAGCTGCAGTATTGATATTATTCGGTGAGTCGTTTTCTATCGAAGCGCTACTGCTGTCAGTCGGCTGTTTAGTAGATTGAGATATAGTCATAGCAATGTCTTTAATCAAAGATAGTGAGTGTCATGATGAAAGGGCCAAGGTTTTTCAGCCCCTCCATCGTTAACATAGTCAAAGAATTAATTACATCCTTGGAGTACCACCAGGTATACGAGTACGACCACCACCTTTACCTGAAGCATTGGCACTACCTTCGCCGATGATGACTTGCTCACCTTCCTTCACACCACTCAAAATTTGCGCATTTACTCGGTTATCAATGCCCACTTCTACTGTGCGAGGTTCTACTGTGCCGTCATCATTTAGTACGCGTACAACCTTGCTGGTTTTTGCTTGACCTTCAGTTTGATTTTTCGCGGGTCTTTCTTGTATGGCTGCTGATGGCACAAGCAACGCGTCTTTGGCTTGATCGATGATGATATAAATCTGGGCGGTCATATCAATACGAAATAATCGCTCAGGGTTAGCTACTTCTACGTAGCCAACATAGTAGATTGCAGAATCGGTTGAGCTGGTCTTGCTAATTTCCTCAGGTGCCGGCTCAATAGCTGTCAGTGTCGCATCATACTGCTTGTCTGGATTACCGATGATATTAAAGTAGGCGGGCATACCAGCATTGACATTGATAACATCGGCTTCGGAGATTTGTGCGTTGATTCTAACAGTAGACAAATCTGCTAAGGTTACGATGGTCGGGGCTGTTTGATTGGCATTGACCGTCGTGCCTTGCTCTGTGGTCACTGAGACGACAGTACCTGATATTGGCGCGCGAATCGTTGTATAGCTAAGGTCTTCTTGAGCCGTTGCGACATTGGTTTGAGACTTTCGTAATGCTGCTTGTTGGCTATTAATGTTTGCAGTGGCTGTTGCAATGGCGGCTTGTGCCGTATCAATAGCAGCGCGTGCATTGGCAACGGCTGCTTTTGCGGTCTCGACACTGGTCGCTTGCGTATCATATTCTTGTTGTGAGATAGCATCGATAGCGACTAAGTCTTGCAAACGTGCAAAATCAGACTGTGCTTGTTTAAGCTCAGACTGACGGCTGGCAAGATCAGCATAGGCACTTTTTAGACTAGCTTGTTTGCTTAACGATTCTGCTTGCGCACTTTGTAGCGCGGCTTCGCTTTGCTCAAGACTGGCTTGTTCATTGCTCAGGCTGTTCTTCTGAGTCACTTGATCAATCTGTGCAATCAAATCGCCTTGTTTCACCTCGTCACCCACTTCTACATAGAGGTTTGTGACCTCACCAGAAACCTGTGCACCGACATCAACGGTATTAAGTGCTTTAACTTTACCTGATGCCATGACATTGTTTTCGATATCACCAACCTCAACAGGTGCGGTTAAATAACTGGGTTTTTCTTCCTCTGGTTTTAAAAAAGTATAGGCCAAAGCCCCTAATGCTACGATGATTAAGGCGATGACACCCCATTTGATAGCAGACTTTTTGCTTATTTTGCGCATAACAACAATCCAGTCACAATGAAATCAAGTGTACATATAGTAGAGGCTTGAAGTCCAAAAGGGAATGGTAATTAGTTTAAGAAAGGTTAAGAAGTTCAGCAGTAGAGATAAGGCAGACTATATTATGGAAATAATAAACAAAGGAAGAATGTAATGTTAAACCATCAGCAAATTCAAAAAATAATTAACGATTATAGTAAAAAGATAGGGCTAAATATTGATGATGTTATTTTAAGAGATATGCCTTCTGGATTTGGTGAGCCACACTTGGAGATAAGCGGTGGCTATTACCACTATGTAATATGTGAGCGCGGTAGTGAGTTATCTAGAGAATCTTTTTTAGATGTAGATGATTTCATTTATGAGTTTTTTGAGATGGTAACGTCTAGGGTAGCAGGCGAGTATGAGCAAGAGAATAGTGTCATGAGTGAAGATCAAAGAGTTATACGCTTTAATAAGCAAATTGAACTTATGACGCAGCTAAATCATGAATGGGGTAGAAAAAAAGAAGCAGATATAACAGAAACTTTAAAAAACTTTCCTTATTCAGTTAATAACAGAACTTACGATAAGAAAACTTGGTTAAACAAGTTGTTAAATTTCTTCAAATGATTAAACGACAAACAAACGCTTTCCAGATAGCTCTAACGCTGCCTGCAATAATAACTCCCACGCTGGCTGACGCACGAGTCCTTTGATGGCTTGGTCACATTTATAAAGCAGGGCAGGCCATTCAGCCGTTTGCGCTTTTGACTGGCGACGGCAAGCTTGCTGGTACAACCCTTGTTTGCTACGCCAAATACCAAGCGCTTGCGGATCTTGCCCATCCATCAATTGCATAATTTGCCGCATGTCTTTACTAACCGCCCATAATACCAAGGTGGTTGGCTCGTCGGTGGCTTTCAGCTGAAACATGATTTTGGCGACTTGAGTGCTGTTACCGGCAAGCATTGCATCCGATAAATCAAAGACGCTAAACTGTGCATCACTGACCAACGCGGCTTGTAAATCCTTAATGTCTAAGGCAACATTGTTTGGAAGTTGTGTAGAATGGTCAGTCTGTTGACTAGCCTCAATATTCTTAGCGACTAGCTGCGGCGCAAATAAATAGGAGAGACGCCATAAGGTCTGATAAGCGCTTAGCAGATGGTGCTCAGTATGCGACATAAGCAGCTGCCACGCCTCTTGCGATAGCCGTAAACCAAACTGCTGAGCTTGTATTTGCAGTAGCTGCTGTCGTTGCTGCTCATTATATAAATTGCAATCAATGACATGACCATATTGAGCAAATGGCGTAAACCACTTGCTGCTTTGCGCTCGTTTGTCTTGCTTGGGCGTGAGCCATAATAAGCTATGACTGTGCGTCCCTGTTTGAGCTTCAACGGCAAAGCGCTCAAGCTCAGTGATGACCGCCTTGTCAGGCTTATGGTTACCCGTCACGATGAGTGCACTGGCATCATCAAATAAAGACTGGCTACCAAGCTCTGACAATACTTCTTGCCAGCTCTTGACTGATATCAGCTCAATACGCTTAATCGCGTAATTCTGCGCGCGCCAATGTGGTCGCAGGGCATCGATGAGCCATTGACTGAGTAGTGGCTCATCACCATGCGCCAGCCACAAGCCAGCGACTGCAACGGAAGGCTGTAGTAGCTTTGGGTAGGCTTGTATAAAGGTATCTTGCATAGGGTAATAAGTACACAGATTGATGAAAATAAACGTGGAATGTGTTGCGCATTATAAATTATGGGTTTGGCACCACCACCGCGATCGACGTTGAGCCATTACCGCTTTGCACAGATTGTCTGACTCCAGAAGAGCTGACCTTGGGTAGGGAGATGGCGACATATTGATCAGTAATTCGGCGTGCCAAACTGTCATAGAGCCAGTCACGAATTTGATCGCCTTGCTGATCATCAGTGCTTACCGATGCTTCATTGTATTGATAGCTACGCTCGACTTGGATGGGGTTGCTTAGCGTAATTGGTTTGCCATTTTCCATGGTCTGATAGCTGACATCTGCTGAAAGTACCAAACGGATCTCTGTCAAGACACCGACCAGCTCATAACGCTTAAAACGGACGTTATTGATGGTGATAGCGGCAATGGGTTCAGCACTTGCCTGTTTGTTATTGTTCGCAACATCAGCTGCTGTCATGTTGTCAATGACCTCAACACCTAAAGTTTTTAGGCGTCTTGTCAATGGCAGCTTAAGCGGAAATGAGGTGCGATTGTCTTCGAGAATCACGGCTGTTTTGGCGACATCAAGCAGCATTGGCGCATCATAGCCACGCAGTTGAAAGCCGCAGCCACTAATAGCTGCCGTTGCACCTAATAGCGTAAACATTGGCAGGGCAGTCAGAAAAGCCGCCACCAGTTTTTGTCCGTTTGATTTTTTGGCAAAAGCGTCTTTTTTGCTCAAGCTGGCTTTGGGTGACTGACTTGCTCGATATTTATACGACATAATCGCTATCCTAATATTATAAAAAGGCTCAGACTAATCATTAAACTAATAAAAAGTACTGAGCCTAAAAAATCTAGCCTACCACCACGATGTTTACCAGCTTATTAGGGACGACGATTTCTTTTTTGATGTCGCCAGTCAAGAATTTTGCCACACTTTCCATCGAGCGTGCTTGTGCTTTTAGCTGTTCTGGATCGCTATTTGGGGCTACGTCCATTTTACCGCGCATTTTACCATTGACCTGTACTACCATCGTGATCATATCTTGTACCAGAGCGCTTTTATCAACTTCTGGATAATTCAAGGTAATGGTATCTAAACCCAATTGCTCAAGTAAATGTTCACCAATGTGCGGCGCATATACGGATAGCATAATCAGCAGATCCGTCAATGCCTCATGCTGTACCTGTAGGTCTTGCTTGCTATTGGCCTTAAAGCCAGTCAGCTCGTTGGCAAGCTCCATCAAACTTGATACAGGCGTGTTCAATGCCAAACGATCACCCAAATCACTATCGATTTTAGCAATGGTTTCATGGGTTTTACGGCGTAAGTTTTTGGCTTCTTTGCTTAAGCCATCAGTGCTCAAAGCTTCATTGTTCAGCGTCTCGATACTTAGGTTCGCGGCCGTAAGCGCTTGCATGTGTTCAGTAGCAATACGCCATACTTTTTTAACGAAGTTATAAGGGCCTTTGAGCGCATCATCTGACCATTCTAGCGTTTGATCCGCAGGCGCGGTAAAGAGCGTATAGAGACGAACGGTATCAGCGCCGTATTTATCGATGGTAATTTGCGGATCGACACCGTTGTTTTTTGACTTAGACATTTTTTCGATTTTACCAATGGTCACCGGCTGCCCATCAGCTTTTAAGATGGCTTTAATCGGTTGACCACGTTCGTCATAGTCGATATCAATGTCTTCTGCAAAGTAGTAGGTGGTACTGCCATCCGCATTTAGGCGATAGAATGTCCCTGCCAATACCATGCCTTGCGTCATCAAATTAGCAAAAGGCTCATTTCCTGACACCAAGTCTTCATCACGCATCAGTTTATGGAAGAAGCGTGCATAGAGTAGATGCATCACCGCGTGCTCAACACCGCCGATGTATTGATCGACAGGCAGCCACTTATTGGCGGCAGATTTATTGACCATGCTTTGCGCATCATTTGGGCTTGCAAAGCGTGCATAGTACCAGCTTGACTCCACAAAGGTGTCAAAGGTATCGGTTTCGCGTTCAGCAGGATTACCGCATTTAGGACACGTCGTATTGACAAACTCTGGAATATTTTTTAATGGATTTCCACGGCCATCAGGAACGACATCAGTCGGCAAGACAACGGGCAAATCTTGCTCTTCGACAGGTACGGTACCGCAATGCTCACAGTTTACCATTGGGATAGGACAGCCCCAATAACGCTGGCGAGAAACCCCCCAATCACGGAGACGGTATTGGATTTTTTTCTTTGCAAGCTCTTGTGGTTCTAGTTTGGTCAGCATCGCTTCAAACGCTTGCTCAAAGTCTAGCCCATCAAATTCACCTGAATTGACCAAAGTATTGCGTTCGGTATAAGCACGATTAATCTCAGTATCGTTCGCCTTTGCATCTGCTTCTAACGCATCGAAATAGCCGACAGGGATATCGATGACTTGTTTAATTGGTAAGCTGTATTTAATCGCAAATTCATAATCACGCTCATCATGAGCAGGGACAGCCATCACCGCGCCTGAGCCGTAGCTCATAAGCACATAGTTGGCAACCCATACTGGCACTTCTTCGCCAGTGAGTGGGTGCGTGACCGTAAGACCAGTAGCCATGCCGATTTTTTCAGCTTTAGCTAGGTCTGCTTCTGCAACTGAGCCTTTTTTGCAAAGCGCACAGAATTGCGCAATCGCTTCATCATGCTCAGCCGCATACTGCGCTAGCGGATGTTCGGCGGCGACCGCCACATAAGTCACACCCATTAAAGTATCAGGGCGAGTAGTGAACACATCTAACGTATTGGTCTCGCCAGCAAGCTCATAAGGGAAGTGTACTTCCATGCCTGCGCTGCGACCAATCCAGTTGCGCTGCATGGTCAATACTTCTGATGGCCAGTGACCTTCTAGCTGATCCAAATCATCGAGCAATTCGTCAGCATAATCAGTGATATTAAAGTAATACATCGGAATGTCGCGCTTTTCGACCGCAGCGCCACTACGCCAGCCTTTACCATCGATGACTTGCTCGTTGGCTAAGACGGTATTATCAACAGGATCCCAGTTGACGGTCGAAAGCTTTTTGTAGACCAAGCCTTTTTTGTATAGCTGTAAAAACAACCATTGCTCCCACTGATAATACTCAGGGCTGCAAGTAGCAAATTCACGTGACCAGTCAATAGACAAACCCAGTAGTTTAAGCTGCGCGCGCATGCTGTCAATATTGGCAAACGTCCATTTGGCAGGTGGCGTCTGATTGGCAATTGCCGCGTTTTCTGCTGGTAAGCCAAAGCCATCCCAGCCCATAGGCTGCATGACTTCATAGCCCTTGAGGCGATAATAACGGCTCAGTACATCAGAAATCGTATAGTTACGCACGTGACCCATATGCAGCTTACCGCTTGGATAAGGGAACATCGACAGCATATAGCGACTTGGCTTATCGCTTGGCTCATTGCTCACTTCAAAGCGCTTGTCAGTTGCCCATTTGGCTTGCTGCGCCGCTTCTATCGCTTGTGGGTTATAATGATTGTTTTCAGCTTGGTCAGATGTCACAGTATTGCTCATAGTTGGCTCGAGATTGATTAATACGAATAAATTGGGTGAAATTTCACAATGCCATAGCATAGCGTAATTTGGCGAAAATTGCGACGATATGATAGGGCGTTTGCGCATGACGAAGAATACAAATTCGAAAATTTGAGTGGGTTTTTAATGTTTTGGTTATCATAAACCAAATACCCATAGGCTTAGGTATAATAAACAGAATAATGATCATTGATTTGGAGTTTTTATGACCATCACTATTTACGGTATCAAATCTTGCAGCACCATGAAAAAAGCCTTTACCAAACTAGACGAGCTAGGTGTCAGTTATGAATTTCATGATTATAAAAAACAAGGTATCGATAAAGATAGCGTTAAGCGTTGGGTAGATGAATTAGGCATTGATAAAGTGCTCAATAAGCGCGGTACGACATGGCGCAAACTAGACGACAGTCAAAAGCAAGCGGCTGATGCTAGTCTAGATAACGCAATTGATTTGCTCGTAGAAAATACCAGTATGATTAAGCGTCCGATAGTTGAAGGTGAGCGGGTAGATAAAAATAAGCCATTATTATTATGCGGCTTTGACGAAGCCGAGTTTGATAAAGTTTTTTCGTAAAAGAATACGGCTACCATTAATAAAGCCTGAGCTAAGAACCTCTTAGCTCAGGCTTTATAACACCTAAAATAAACCAAATCACACTTGCGAGCCATATAAGCAAGACGTAAAAGCGAATTTGTTCGGCATTCCAATCTAGTGCAAACCACTCAATGAGGAAAAATGACTTCCACCCTTCTATCCATTTTGCGCCACCATAGCCAATAATCCACCAGCAATATAGGCTTTCTAAGATAAAAAGTAGACACCAGAGCCACAATGCCATGATTTACTCCTGCTACTCGGCCAATGATGAGCCTAAATCACGACTGATTAATGTACCAACCCCTTCATTGGTAAAAATCTCTAACAGCGTGGCATGAGGCACACGACCATCGACGATCACCGCGCTTTTTACGCCGCTACGTACCGCATCAAGTGCACATTGGATTTTGGGAATCATACCGCCTGAGATAGTGCCATCTTCAATGAGGCTGTCGACTTTCTTTGGCGTGAGTCCAGTCACGACTTCGCCGTCACGACCCAGCACACCCTTGATATTGGTTAGAAGCATGAGCTTTTCAGCTTGTAAAAATTCCGCTACTTTACCTGCAACCAAGTCGGCATTGATATTGTACGTATTGCCTTCGCTATCGACCCCAAGTGGCGCGATGACAGGAATAAAGTCAGAGGCAATGAGCATGTTAATCACGTCTTTGTTGACACTGACCACATCACCGACAAACCCTAAATCGACAGGCACAGCAATCCCATCTGCGCCAATTTTTTCCATCATCAGTTTTTTGGCTAGGATTAAATTGGCATCTTTACCCGTCAGACCAATGGCGCGGCCACCGTGCTTGTTGATTAAGCTAACAATAGATTTGTTGACGCTACCACCCAAGACCATCTCGACGATATCCATGGTGCTTTTATCGGTGACGCGCATCCCATCGATACGGTCTGACTGACGCCCCAACTCTTTTAATAAATTATCCACTTGTGGACCACCGCCATGCACGACCACGGGATGAATGCCAACGGTTTTTAACAAAACGATGTCGCGGGCAAATGAGCTCTCAAGCGCAGGATCCGTCATCGCATTGCCGCCGTATTTGACCACGATAAGCTTATCGACAAAGCGCTGGATATAAGGCAGCGCTGTGGTCAATACTTCAGCAGTATTTTTGGCATCATCTAAATTAAGCGTCATTATAAACTCCTAAGTTATGGTATTAAAAAGTCATATTTTTATTTGACAGCAACTACTTTGACGGTAACTATTTTGCTCAAAACTATTCGGCAGGAATAGCGACAATTTGTTCCGCCAGTTTTTTATCAAATGGGCGACATAAAGCGGCAAATTTTGCTTGGATGTCGCGTAAGTCTTCTATGCTATCACCAGCAAAGCGTGCGGTAAGATTGTGACTGGTATTTGATTGGCGGAGCACCCCAAAACCATGGGCGAAATCCAAACGAACGCCATCAATACAGCTCAGCTTCGTCCCCACTGGCAATAAGCATTTGGCTTGCTTGGACGTCATATATTGCCGACTCATCGAACAACGGCAAAGCGATGGCTGGCTAGTAGCTATCCAATGATCACCAGAATCTTCTGCCACGGTCGCTTCTACGAGCTGGCGTAAATACTGACAAAATTTGGTCAGCTGTACGACGAGAGCATCGTCTTTTTTAAGGGTTTTAGGCATCGGCAAATAATGATCCGCCGTACTGACCATAGCAGGCAATTGCTCTGTAATATCAGTCAGATATTTTTTACCGTAAGCATCGTAAGCCGCTAGCCAATGCAGCAATCGCAAGGCCGCGTACATGGCGTCATCATAAATAATAAAGCGGCTATCGTTAAATATGAAATGCCCTGACAATTCACCCGCAAAGACAATTTGACCAGCAGATTGCTGCATCTGTCGGCGCATAAAGCTGCTGCCCGTTTTACTGAGCACAGGTGTTGCGCCAAGCTCAGACAAGAGTTTCGGTAGATGATGGGAGCATTTAATATCAAAAAGGATTTGAAAAGGCAGTTGTGAATGGCCTGGGCTTTTAGAACACAGCGATTCGGGGTGTTCGGTCAGCGCCACTTGCGCTAATAAATATAGCAAGTGATCGGGCGTGACAACTTTACCGCTATTATCGACGATCATTAAGCGGTCGCCATCGCCATCAAAAGCGATACCTATATCTGCTTGATGTTGACGCACACTTCGCTGTAATTGTTTAAGACGGTGTGGTTCAGTGGGATCTGGATTGCCAGAGGGAAAACTGCCATCTGCGATGTCATTAATCATGATGACTTGCTGGCAAAAATGCTCAAATAAACGCTGGGCGATATTACTGGTCGCCCCATGCATGCAGTCTATGACCACCACCACATCAAGGGTGCCAGATGGTTGTTGGTTATCTTTGAGAAGTAGTTTATTAGAGGGATGGATTTGCTTAAAAACTTGAGCGATAGCCTCAATATAAGTCGTCGCGACTTGTGTATCAGATAAATTGAACGGCTGATTACAAATAGATTTAGCAGTTGTATTTTTCAGCGTATTTTGAGCATCAACCTGTGTTTGAGCGTGATTGAGGTGGCAAGCATAGTTAGCCCGTGTTTTTTGCCAAAGCAACTGAATCTCTGCATGGCTCGGAGATTGATGGTTGACTAACCATTTGATACCTAAAATGTCTTTAGCAGAATGACTGGCGGTGACGATAATGCCATGACCAGAATGTTGCTCTGCCCAAAAAACCATCATGGGGGTAGTAATTAACCCCAGCTGGATAACCTGTAGGCCATATTCAGTCAGTATATTAGCCAATCTCTGAGCGATAATATCACTACCGAGACGCACATCATAACCAAGCACAACGACGGTTCTTTTAAGGTCGATACTTGGTTTTGGTAAGCAGGCTTTGGCAGGAGCTGCGGTTGAGTTGCAATCTGCGACACTGTAAAGCTGAGCAAATGCCTTGCCTAATGCTTGGATAAAATCCGTCGTAAAATGCTGGCGTGAACCACGAATATCATAAGCACGAAATAAGCATTGCTGCGCAGCAAAAGACGGCATCGCTTACTCTCCTTATGGCGTGATTCACGTGATGGTGATTTTGTGATGACTAAAGTACAATTAACATGGCAAATCAGTAATGATAACTAATTACTGGCGGCCTGAATGTCCAAAGCCGCCTGCACCGCGTGCACTGGTATCACTAAACTCTGACACCACTTCAAACTCAGGGCGGGCAACGGGTACGACGACATATTGTGCCATACGTTCCGCAGGATTCAACACAAAGTCTTCATTACTACGATTCCAAATACTGACCATCAGCTCACCTTGATAATCGGCATCAATCAAGCCAACCAAATTACCCAAGACGATACCGTGCTTATGACCAAGACCTGAGCGCGGTAAAATCATCCCTGCAAAGTTAGGATCTTGGATATAAACCGCCAAACCAGTACCAATTAAATGCGTGGCACCTGCTTTAATCGTCAATGGCTCATCAATACAAGCGCGCAAGTCGATACCAGCGCTGCCATCAGTGGCGCGTGTCGGTAACGAGAACGCTTTATCTTCAGTAATTTTAGGGTTTAATACTTTAACTTGTACAGCTTGCATAACGCACTCACTTAACGGTTGGATAGTTTCTAAATCATATTGTTTCTAAATAAGATAATTTCTAAACTATATGATTTCTAAATAATATTGTTTGAACGTTGGCTATGTGATTATAGTATCAACACACTCGCCAAACCTAAGAATGACATAAAGCCGACGATATCCGTCACGGTGGTTAAAATAACCGAGGCGGATAGGGCAGGGTCAATATTCATGCGTTTTAGGAGCAGTGGAATACTAATGCCCGAAACGTTAGCAGCAGTCATATTAATGGCAATGGCAAAACCAATGACGGCGCTGATTTTAATGTCATGAAACCATAGTTGGGCAATAATCGCCATGATTATCGCCCATATGATACCGTTTATCGCGCCAACCCACAGCTCTTTATTTAATAACCATAAACGGTTAGAACCACCGATTTGACCCATCGCCATACCACGAATAACCACTGTCAGAGTTTGTGACCCAGCAATACCGCCCATACTCGCGACCACAGGCATGAGTATCGCCAGCGCCACCACTTTTGCCAGTACCGCCTCGAACTGACCAATCACAGCCGCAGCCAATAAGGCGGTACACAAGTTAATGCCTAGCCAAATACTGCGGCTTTTGGCACTGGTTAAAATAGGCGCAAACAGCTCTTCATCTTGGCTGACACCCGCGAGGTTTTTCATGGTGCTATCGACATCATCTTGGATAATTTCCATGATGTCCTCGCCATTTAATTGACCGACCAACTCACCATGGCTATTAATCACGGGGGCAAAACGAATGTCCTCTGAGCGGAAAATCGCTGCGGCATCTTGGATGTCTAAGCGATCATTAATGGTGATGGCGTTATCAATCAATTCTGAGACTAAAGTAGTTTGATCATGTTTAATCAAATCGACCAGACTGAGCAGCCCGAGTAATTGTTGGCTTTGATCGACGACCAGCAGCTCTTGGCTTTCATCATCGAGCAAATCGTCATTTTCTCGTAGCCAGTTTTGTACTTCTGCAAGAGTGATATCATCCCTGATCTGAATGAGGTCAGGATCCATATAACGACCGACTTCCCAGTCAGCATAGGTATCGAGCTTATTGACCTGTACTCGGATGTCTTCATCCAAGGTTGCCATCACCGAGGTACGCACACTTTCGGTGACGGTGTCTAAAATCTCAGAGATGTCTTGCGCATCAAGGTCTTGGGTAAATAAGGAAATGTCTTTCGATGAAACGTTTTCTAACAGCGGCTGGCGTGTATCAAACTCTAACTCGGCAAGTACTTCGCCTTTGATATTTTCTGGTACTTGTGCCCAAATCAATAAGCGATTTTGGCTAGGGAACGATTCTAATAGGCTCGCAATCTCATATTTGGACTGCTTTTCTAAAAACTCAGTAATCGCCTCGTATGCCTTGTCAGCAACCAAACTTTGCAGGTATAGAAGCTTATATTCGCCGCTATACTCTGCTGGATTGTAATCTCCCTGTAGCGTAGATGGTCGTTCCTGATCAGGCATAGGGGTAGGCATAAAGGTTCCAAAGTTTTTAGAAAGTATAAATAATAACAAACACTAAAATGTCGAATAAGTGCTAATTTCTCATGTCGCTAACTGGTGATGCTCTCAAGCGTTGAGCCTAACGCTAACGATTACCCAATAAAGCGCGAATATTAGCCAAGTATTCATCAGCAACGGCTTCTGGGTCTTTAGTCGCTTTTTTCTTTTTCGCCTTGGCTGGCCAGTCAATATGCTCTTCTGGTAACTCATCTAAAAAGCGCGATTCAGAAGTGACACGCATCTGTCCGCCTGCACGGCGCTGAGTCGCTAGCGTCAATGTCAGCTCTCGACGCGCACGAGTAATGCCCACATACATCAAGCGCCGTTCTTCTTCGACCGTCTCGCTTAGGATAGAATTGCGGTGCGGTAGCATTTCTTCCTCAAGCCCCATGATATACACAAAATCAAATTCCAAACCTTTTGCTGCATGCAAGGTCATCAAGTTAACCTTGTTGGTATTTTCTTCTTCTTGCTGTTGCTCGAGCATATCCAGCAACACCAGCTTACGAATGATGGTATCAATGGTGCGATCTTCGTCTTCTTCGGCGCGATTAATCAGCGATTGAATACTAGTGTAGAGCATATCAATATTATCGATACGGTTTTTTTCTTGTTGCGGGGTTTTAGCGTCGCTACGCACAAAGTCGATATAACCCGTTTCATCAATCATTTGACGCACGATAGGCACAGGGTCAGGATGCTGATCGAGCTCACGCGTATAATGTTCAATAAACTCACCGAACTCCTTTATCGTACCATAAGCCTTCGATGGTAAAACATGCGCGAGCCCTGCATGCGTACAAGAAGCGAGTAGCGAGATGCTATGCTCTTGTGAAAATAAGCCTAACTTCTCTAGCGTTGCTGGCCCCATTCCACGCTTAGGCGTATTGATAATACGTAAAAACGCACTGTCATCCTCAGGGTTAAGAATCAAACGCAGATAGCCCATGATGTCTTTGATTTCACTACGCGCAAAGAACGACTGACCACCCGATAATTTATAAGGCACTTGCAGTTGACGCAACTGCGCCTCTAGCATGCGCGCCTGAAAGTTACTGCGATAAAGAACGGCGTACTGCTCCCATTCATTACCGAAACGCAGTTTATGAGTGACAATCTCTTTTGCTACACGCTCAGACTCATCATCATCATTACGACAGTTAATAATGCGAATTTTTTCGCCTTGACCTTTATCTGACCAGAGTTTCTTTTCAAATAAATGCTCGTTATTGGTAATAACGGCATTGGCAGAGGTCAAAATACGCGTGGTCGAGCGATAGTTTTGCTCAAGCATGACGATTTTTAATTTAGGGAAATCTTCTTTGAGTAGCGCCATGTTTTCAGGTTTTGCCCCGCGCCACGCATAGATAGATTGATCATCATCGCCCACGACGGTAAAACGCCCTTGCGGTCCGACTAAGTATTTAATCATCTCATACTGGGCGGTGTTGGTATCTTGATATTCATCGACGAGCAAGTAACGAATACGGTTTTGCCATTTATCGCGCAGCTCTCTGTTTTCACGTAATATCTTGGTCGGCACGACAATCAAATCATCGAAATCAACGGCGTTATAAGCACGCAAATTGCGCTCATATAAGGCATAGAGGGTGGCGAAGATCATGTCTTCTGGATCGTCTAAGGTTTCCATCGCCTTATCCGGCTCAATCAGATCGTTTTTCCAGTCAGAAATCATTTTAATGGCTTTGCCGACCAATTCACGACTTTCAGCGCCGCTTAAATTATCACGCATCATCAGCTCCATCAGCAAACGCTTACTGTCGTCACTGTCCATGATGGAGAAGTTACCCTTGAGTGGTGTATGAATCAGCTCATAGCGCAAAAACTGTAGCCCAAATTGGTGAAAGGTAGACACCGTCAGCCCGCGAGTTTTTTCACTCGGCAGCAATTTACTGACACGGGCTTTCATCTCGCGCGCCGCTTTATTGGTAAAAGTCACCGCGGTGATACGCTCGGCTGGCATGTTGCATTCTTCGATTAGATAGGCAATCTTGCGGGTAATCACCGATGTCTTACCGGAGCCGGCACCTGCTAGCACAAGCAATGGACCGGATACGTAAAGCATCGCTTCTTGTTGTTTGGGATTAAGTTGACTCATAAGGTGACCTGTAAGACAAAAGCAAAAAGAAAGCAAAAAAGACGAGTGTTGATATCAAGCGTTGCTCAGTGAGATAAAAACAGCACGTATGAGGCAGATCGATAGCGCAAAATGGCAACATAGCATTATAGTTTGTTGCATCATCTCAATATCAAAACATAGCGTCGATAAGGTTAATCAACCTATCCGCTAATCACGCTCATGACCATTAATATTTTGTGACAATTAATCAAGAGAGCCATCGTTAAAACAGCCGCTGATACTAGCATGCAATTAGGCGGGTTATTATAAAGCAAAAACCGTCACATTGGGGAGGAGTTCAAGGATCGGCACTCAGTAAAAAAGCGTTAATTTTTCGTGACTTATACTATATATACTAGCATCCACTCAAAAATGTGGATTTGGGCTTAATATAAGGTAACGTCTATATCATAATTCATGGCAAAAAAAACATGTTTCTTTCACCTATAAAGTGACCGTTCAATACAGTTAAAAACTAGCTTTTAGACACTGATATGCGTATAGTACGTAAATAATTTATGCCAGTTGTCTCGTCATTGTTGACCACGTGTAATGAGCTATTAAATCAATTAAATAAACTATCGAATATGATATTGATTTAATACGTTGATCTTACGTTGTTAGAAGATGCGTTAGGCGACCAGCCTTTCTCCATTGTATGTCGGAGTATCTATAGTTGGTCATGTCTGACATCGTCGTCAATAAGCTTGATAATTGGTTATTACCAGCACAGTATCTATATGAGCCATTGAGTTATTAAGACCCAATGGCAGTTACTTTGTGTTTTCGTCTGCGTTATGCCAGTCGCTATTACCACTCTATAGTTTGTGAGTATGCGCGCTGCGCTTGACACTCGATTGGGTGAGGAGCACGTATTATCATGTCTGCTTTTAATTGGTCAGCCATTGCTTTTATCTTAGCCGCCATTGGGCTAGTGGTCTTTATGCTGGTTGTGCCGCGTTTGCTTGGCGGTCGCTCTCAGGGCTCACAAAAAGAAGAAGTATTTGAAGCGGGTGTTGTCGGAGCTGGCAACGCCCGTATTCGTTTGTCTGCCAAATTCTATTTGGTGGCAATCTTCTTCGTTATCTTTGATTTAGAAGCACTATATTTGTACGCTTATGCCGTTTCAGTACGTGAAGCAGGCTGGCTGGGCTTCGCCGCTGCCGCGATATTCATTACCATCTTGATTATAGGCTTGGTATACGAGCTCAGTCTGGGTGCGATGAATTGGGCACCATCGGACAAGCGCCGCAAGCAACCACGTCTATATGCAGCTCCGGCAGGTTTTAATTTGGCAGATATTACGCAGTTTGATGGCGTCGATGAGCTGATGGTCGATCCAACTGGCAAGATACCAGCCCAGTCTTCAGGGCAGATTAACGTCTCGAACAATATCGAGACCAACCGTCGTCACTTGCAAAATATCGATCATATTAATACTACTGGTAATGTGACTTCCATGGATTTTGCCACATCTGCGCAACAAGACAAAGTCAAACGCTAATCGCTTTTGACGGTCTTGTGGCACGTTACTGCAAAATGGTCGTCTATTAATAATAGAAGTTCAGGAGATAGCGGAAGCAAGATGATTGCTGCGCTTCGCCTAATATAAAGGTTGTATGTTATGAAATACACATTAACAAAAGCCAACCCTGATGCAGATATCTATCCTGCACAGACCAGTCAAACGGTCAATGATCCAATCGAAGACGAAGTGAATAAAAACGTCTTTATGGGTCGTCTCGAAGACCTTGTCCATTCAACAGCAAACTGGGGGCGCAAGCACTCACTTTGGCCATTTAACTTTGGCACCTCTTGCTGTTATGTCGAATATGCCACCACCCTAACTGCCGTTCATGATTTGTCACGTTTTGGTGCCGAAGTCATTCGCGCGTCGCCCCGTCAGGCAGACGTGATGATCGTTGCTGGTACTTGTTTTGTCAAAATGGCACCGGTTATTCAGCGCCTGTATGAGCAAATGCTTGAGCCAAAATGGGTTATCTCGATGGGTGCCTGTGCCAACTCTGGCGGTATGTATGATATCTATTCGGTCGTGCAAGGCGTGGACAAAATTATCCCTGTTGATGTCTATGTGCCCGGTTGTCCGCCGCGTCCAGAAGCGTTGATCCAAGGCTTGATGTTGCTGCAAGAGTCGATTACTAAAGAGCGTCGCCCGCTAGGTATTCATGTCAATGATCAGGGTATCTATCAGCCACAAATGACGCCTGAGCGTGACCGTAAGCAAGCAGATCGTATCGCTGTGAAAAATTTGCGTAGCCCAGACAGTATTTAATCAGCGAGCCTGCAGCCAAACTGCATGTGAGAAACAGCATTTAGGCATAAATTATTTGGCTATATCATGTTTTAGCTTGGCTCAATCATACACAATCCGTAAAAGTGCTCAGTACGCATATATTCATCGTAGTTCGCTTATGTTTAGCGTAGTTCAGTTATGATTAACATAGCTCGGTTAGGCTCAACATAGCTCAATTATGATTAATGAAGGAATACATCATTCATGGTCACGGTAGTCGAAAACATTGATCCTAATAACATGGATCCTAACATTAAGCCTGTTCCAGCGGTTATCACCGAGCTGGAGCAGAATTATGCCGGTAAGTTTGTCGTGCAGCACACTGTGGATGAGATTCCAACGGTTTGGGTGGCACGTGCTGATTTGCTGGATATTCTTCTATACCTGCGTAAATTACCCCAGCCATACGTCATGCTATTTGACTTGTCAGCGATAGATGAGCGCTTACGCCAACATCGCCAAGGGTTGCCTGACAGTGACTTTACGGTGTTTTATCACCTAATGTCGCTTGAGCGTAATAGTGATGTGCGTATTAAAGTCGCGCTGAGTGAAGACGATGTCAATGTGCCGAGCGCCACCAATATTTGGCCAAATGCCAACTGGTATGAACGTGAAGTGTGGGACATGTTCGGTATTGTCTTTACCGGTCATCCGCATTTGACCCGTATCTTATTGCCAAAATACTGGGAAGGTCATCCACTGCGCAAAGAGTATCATGCGCGTGCGACTGAATTTACTCCGTATTTCTTGAACACCGCCAAGCAGCAATACGAGCAAGAGAACCTACGGTTTGTCCCAGAAGAATGGGGCATGAAACGTTCAGGCCGTGATGAAGACTTTATGTTCTTGAACATCGGTCCTAACCATCCCTCTGCTCACGGTGCGTTCCGTTTGGTGCTACAGCTCGATGGTGAAGAAGTCGTCGATTGTATCCCTGATATCGGTTATCACCATCGCGGTGCAGAAAAGATGGCTGAGCGTCAAACTTGGCACTCATTTATTCCTTATACCGACCGTATCGATTATCTCGGCGGTGTGATGAATGAGCTGCCGTACATCATGTCGGTTGAAAAGCTGGCTGGGATTACGATTCCACCGCGCGCTGAGACCATTCGCGTGATGATGAGCGAGTTTTTCCGTATCACCAATAACTTACTGTTCGTTGGTACGTTCATTCAGGATGCGGGCGGCATGACCCCTGTATTCTATATGTTTACCGATCGCCAAAAGGCCTATGACGTTATCGAAGCCGTAACTGGCTATCGTATGCACCCCGCTTGGTTCCGTATCGGCGGTACTGCTGCTGACCTACCACGTGGCTGGCAGCGTTTGGTTCGTGAGTTCTTAGATTGGATGCCAAAACGCTTGGACGAATATGTCAAAGCAGCATTGCAAAACAGCGTGCTCAAAGGTCGTACCCAAGGTGTTGCTCAGTACAATGCTAAGCAAGCACTTGCTTGGGGCGTGACGGGCGCTGGTCTGCGAGCGACAGGCGTTGACTTTGATTTGCGTAAAGCACGTCCATACATGGGCTATGAAAATTACGATTTTGAAGTGCCAGTCGGTTACAACGGTGATGCGTATGATCGCTGTATGGTCAAAGTCGAAGAGATGCGTCAGTCATTGCGTATTATCCGCCAGTGCATGGATAACATGCCACAAGGCCCTTATAAAGCCGATCATCCACTCGCCGTACCGCCGCCAAAAGACCGTACCTTAAACGATATTGAAACCTTGATTAATCACTTTATCTCAGTATCTTGGGGTCCTGTGATGCCAGCGGGCGAGTGTACGACGATTGTAGAAGCGACCAAAGGTTTGAACAGCTATTACATCACTTCGGATAAGGCGACGATGAGCTATCGTACCCGTATTCGTACGCCGACATTTGCGCATTTGCAGCAGATGCCATCGGTGATTAATGGTTCGCTCGTCTCTGATGCCATTATGTATTTGGCATCGATTGATATTGTAATGGCTGACTGTGATCGTTAGTACTGTAATCGATAGTGCTGTGATCGCTAATGCTTTGATCAGAAAATTATCGTTATTAAAGAAATACGTTTATCAATATATCATTGCCAAATGGCACACCAAAATGCTGATATCTTGCCATATAGCGACACTCGTAAAATGGTCGCTATTAGCTGATAAAGCGTGATGAGTGAGGACAGATAGAAGACTATGAAAATTGTTTCCGACAAAATGCCAAAAGTAGATGTGGCAAGCATCCTCACTAGCGAGGAAATTGCGGCCATTCATGAGTTTATGCACCATTATCCACAAGCGCGTGCTGCTTCGCTCGATGCGCTAAAGATTGTGCAAAAGCGCAACGGTTGGGTCGATGACGCACAAGTGAATGCCATTGCCAATATTCTAGACATTCCGATGTCAGATATGGATGGGGTTGCTACTTTCTTTAACCGTATTTATCGTCAGCCTGTCGGTCGCCACGTCATCCTTATTTGTGATTCAGTGGCTTGCTTTTTGACAGGCTATGAGGCGTTATCAGCTGAAATCAGATCGCAGTTGGGCATTGAATATGGCCAGACGACGGCTGATGGTCGTTTTACGCTATTGCCAATTTGCTGCTTAGGTAACTGTGACAAAGGCCCTGCTGTGTTGATTGACGAAGACACCTATGGTCCAGTACAGCCCGAAGAAGTAACGCAATTATTGGAGCTATACGCATGAGATTAACGCTTTCAGAGCAGATTGCTCAACGTAGTCAAGGCAAAGCGCCAAGCCAGCTCAATGAGCAGCGCATTCCAATTTATGGCGATAAATCCACAGCGACTAGCGAAACCAAACCGTTAACATGGCGTCTAGCACATCATGATGCTGTGCTTGATTTAGCCACTTATGAATCTCTAAAAGGTTTTACTGGTTTAAAAGAAGCGTTATCTCAATCGCCTAAAGCAGTCGGTGACATGATTAAAGCTGCTAACGTTAGAGGTCGCGGCGGTGCAGGTTTTAATGCTGGTTTGAAGTGGACATTCATGTCACCACCAGATGGCTTGCCACGTTATCTCATCTGTAATGCTGATGAAATGGAACCGGGCACGTTTAAAGATCGTCTATTGATGGAGCGTCTACCGTTTCAGCTGATTGAAGGTATGTTGATTACCGCACATGCTATTGGTGCAACGGACGGTTATATCTTCATCCGTGGCGAATACATCTTAGCCGCTGAACGTTTGGTTGCTGCCATCGAAGAATGCTTGGCCAATAATCTAATGGGCAAGAATATTTTAGGCTCAGACTTTAGCTTTAATCTGCACGTGCACACTGGCGCTGGACGCTATATCTGCGGTGAAGAGACTGCATTGATTAACTGCTTGGAAGGTCGCCGTGCCAACCCACGTACTAAACCTCCTTTCCCGCAAATCTCTGGTGCATGGGGTCGTCCAACCGTCGTCAACAACGTTGAAACCTTGTGTAACATGCCAGCCATCCTAAACCATGGTGTTGAATGGTATCAGTCATTATCTAACATCAAAGGCAAGAGCCAGACACCGGGTACCAAACTGTTTGGCTGCTCAGGTTTAGTCAATGACCCAGGTCTGTGGGAGTTACCGTTTGGTTATACGGCACGCGAAATCATTGAAGATTTAGCGGGTGGTATGCAAGCAGGTAAAACACTGAAAGCTTGGCTACCGGGCGGTGCCTCTACTGACTTTTTAACCACTGAACATTTAGATGTGGTGGTGGATTTTGACACCATTCAAAAAGCAGGTAGCCGTATGGGTACTGGGCTAATTATGGTGGTGGATGAAGCACAAGATATGGTGCCACTCGTTCGTAATCTCGAGATTTTCTTCCAACGCGAATCCTGCGGTTGGTGTACGCCATGCCGTGACGGTCTGCCTTGGGGTGTCAAATTGCTTACCGCTATCAATGATGGTGAAGGGCAAGTCGGCGATGTCGAAAAACTAGAAGGCCTTACGCGTGACTTATGGATTGGTAAAACATTCTGTGCACATGCGCCGGGTGCGATGGAACCACTGATGAGTGCGATTAAATATTTCCGTCCAGAGTTTGATCAAAAAATCGCGCAGGCGGTTGGTGTCGATGTCATTGATGCGGCAGCCAATCAACAGCCAGAAGTGAAATAAGGAGAGCGGCATGGCAGTCATACATATTGATGGAACCACTGTCGAAGTAGATAGCGCAGATAACTTGCTACAAGCCTGCTTATCACTCGGCATTGATGTGCCGTATTTTTGTTATCATCCAGCCCTTGGCTCAGTAGGGTCGTGCCGTCAGTGCGCGGTCAAGCAATTCCAAAACAAAGAAGATATGGAAGCAGGTCGTGGCCGTCTTGTGATGTCATGTATGGTCGCTCCGGGCGATGACATGTATATCTCTGTTACTGACGATGAAGCCAAAGCATTCCGCAAGTCGATGGTTGAGCTACTCATGACCAACCATCCACATGATTGCCCAACTTGTGAAGAGGGCGGACATTGCCATCTGCAAGATATGACCTATATGTCGGGTCATAGCCGTCGTCGCTATCGCTTTACCAAGCGCACGCATCACAATCAAGAGCTTGGTCCATTCATCGCGCATGAAATGAACCGCTGTATCGCTTGCTATCGTTGTGTACGTTTTTATAAAGACTATGCGGGCGGCGAAGATTTGGGTGTTTATGGCTCAAACAACCGTGTCTATTTTGGTCGTGATAAAGATGGTCAGTTTGAAAGCGAATTCTCAGGCAACTTAACGGAAGTCTGCCCAACGGGTGTATTTACTGACAAAACACATTCTGAGCGTTATAACCGTAAATGGGACATGCAGTATGCGCCAAGCATCTGTCATGGTTGCTCAGCAGGTTGTAACATCTCACCAGGTGAGCGTTATGGTGAATTGCGCCGTATCGAAAACCGCTATAACGGTGAAGTAAACCGCTATTTCTTATGTGACCGTGGTCGCTTTGGTTATGGCTATGTCAATCGTGATGATCGTCCAACCCAAGCGCTTGAACGTATCAATGATAAGCATGTCAAAATCAATATTGACTACGCACTTGATGAAACCATCAAGCGTATCAAAGATAAAAAAGTTATCGGGATTGGCTCACCACGTGCCAGTTTAGAGACCAACTTTGCGCTAAAAAACCTCGTTGGCTTTGATAAGTTTTCAACAGGTTTGAACCATCAGCAGCAAGCGTTGGTCAATAAATGTATCGAAGTGCTTAGCACGGAAGGCATTTATAACCCAAGCATGACTGATATCGAAAGTTATGATGCGGTATTAGTATTGGGTGAAGATATCACCCAAACTTCATCACGTGTCGCGTTGTCAGTACGCCAAGCGGCAAAAAACGAAGGCCTGAAAATGGCAGCGGCGCTACAAACGCAGCCGTGGCTTGCCGAGCCTGTTAAACGTATTGCTCAAGATGCGTTAAGCCCAGTTTATGTCATCGACGTGGTACAGACTAAGCTAGAAGACATCAGTAAAGTCAGTGTCGTAGCAACGCCTGAAGACATCACTAAACTTGGCTTTAAAGTCGCTGATGAAATTGCCAATTTCGCTGATGATTTCGCAGAAATCGCAGACCTACAAGCAGCTGAGCAAGATGCTGATGCAAGTATTGAAACTGATGGCATGCAAGCGTTGGCTCAGCAAATCGCTTATGACTTGATTCAAGCAGATAAGCCACTGGTTATCTCGGGTAGCAGTTTATCCTCTACGGCTTTGATTGAAGCAGCGGCGCAGATTACTCAAGCATTGACGCAAAAACGCTCAGCCATTAAAGCGACTGAACAGCAGCAAGTGGACACGTATAATGCTCAAGTCCGTGATGAGCAAGCGCAAATAGAAGATAAAGAGCTATCCGCTAAACCAAACAAACCTGAAACCGGTGTTGATACAGAAACGCAAGACAATGTAGAACGCGCTCCTGCTAAAAAACTTGAGCTGAAAGAAGTAAACAATAAATATCAGGCACAAGCAGGTATTTACCTAACGGTTACCGATGCCAATAGCATGGGTGTTTGCATGCTTGGCGGTCAATCAGTCGAAGAGCTACTGGCGACTGATTTTGATGTGGTCATCGTTGCTGAAAATCAGCTGACTGATGCCATTGATGCCAGTAAGTTGACTCAACTATTAGCCGATAAGACTGTCATTGCCTTAGATCACCAGCTGCTTGATTGGCATAAAGATGTCGATATTGTGTTACCTGCGGCAAGCTTTGCAGAAGCAGACGGTACGTTGATATCTGCTGAAGGTCGTGCACAGCGCTTCTTCCAAGTTTACGACAACGAATACTATCATCCGATGAGCAGTATCAAAGAAGGCTGGCGCTGGTTACATGCCGTGCATAGCAGCATAGAAGGTCGTGATGTCGATTGGACGCAGCTAGATGACGTCATCAATGCATTAATTGCTACACATCCTAAGCTTGCTGGTATTAAAAATGCTGCTCCTGATGCCGATTACCGTATGACGGGTCTTAAAATTGCTCGTCAGCCGCGTCGCTATTCAGGTCGTACCGCTATGCGTGCACCGATATCTGTGCATGAGCCGATGCAGCCAAAAGATTTAGACACCGGTTTGACTTTCTCAATGGAAGGTTATAGTGGTAAAGAAACGCCAAGCTCAATGATTCCTTTTGCCAATGCGGCAGGCTGGAACTCACCGCAAGCGTGGAACAAGTATCAAGACAAGGTCGGTGGTCATCTAAAAAATGGCGACCCAGGTGTGCGCATGTTCGATCAGCTAGCACGTTTAGAAACACGTCAATATGTTGCACCAGATACTATGTCTGCGACGACGACCGATATGCAGCAAGGACAAGCCAAACTGGTGCCTATCAATAATATTTATGCCAGCTCTATGATGGCGTCACGTAGCCCAGTGGTTGCGGAGCAACTGCCTGTTGCTGCATGGCGTATCGGGATGGATGATGCTAAGGACTGGAACATCGCTAATGGCGATTACTTAGCGATTGAAGTCGATAAGCAACAAATTACCTTACCAGTACAGATTGTCGGTTATTTAGCAGAAGGCTGTATCGGTTACCCAGTTGGGCAGGTGAGTATTATTCATCCATCAATGCCAGCGTCGGTTCGCAAAGTGGATGCACCAGTGACGATGATGGGTAGCATGGCTAACGATATGATGAACAATAACGATGCTGCGCAAATGAACACAGCACCGACCACCACACAGGAGGTGTAATATGCAAGTTACCCGTATTATCCCTGATGTGCCAAGCTTCTTGGCTGGTAGCATGAGCTTTGATGCTTGGTCCATTTTATTTATGGTCGGGCAATCACTGGTCATCTTCTTGGTCGTGGTTATGGTTGCCGCTATGATGATTGTCTATGAGCGCCGCATGCTAGCACTCTGGCAAGACCGTTACGGTCCAAACCGCGTCGGACCCTTTGGTTCGTTGCAGCTGGTTGCTGATATGCTCAAAATCTTCTTTAAAGAAGATTGGACGCCGAACTTTACCGATAAGTTTATGTTTACCTTGGCACCTGCGGTCGCGATGTTTACCGCATTGGCCTCATTTGCCATTATTCCTATCTCGCCGACGCTTGGCGTGGCTGATTGGGACATTGGTATTCTGTTCTTCTTTGCGATGGCAGGTATTGCCGTCTATGCAGTCATGTTCGGTGGTTGGGCCTCTGCCAATAAATTCTCGCTACTGGGTGGTTTGCGCTCTGCTGCACAAACGATCAGTTATGAAGTCTTCTTGGGCTTATCACTGATGGGCGTAGTCGCATTGACAGGCTCATTTAACTTGCGCGCCATTGTTGAGGCGCAAATCGACGGCTGGTATATCATTCCGCAGTTTTTTGGCTTTTTGACCTTTGTTGTTGCTGGCGTTGCCGTTACGCATAGACATCCATTTGATCAGCCAGAAGCAGAGCAAGAACTGGCTGAAGGCTATCATGTTGAATATTCTGGCATGAAGTTCGGTATGTTCTTTATTGGCGAATATGTCAACGTTGTACTGATTTCTGCCTTGATGACGTGCTTATTCTTTGGTGGTTGGCTTGCACCTTTCAACTTAGATATTCCATTTATTCCACCAGCTTTTTGGTTCATGATTAAAACGCTGTTCTTTATGACCATGTTTATTTTGGCTCGAGGCTCACTCATGCGTCCGCGTTATGATCAAGTGATGAACTTTGGCTGGAAAGTTTGTCTGCCAGTAACGCTGATTAATCTGTTGGTTACTGCTGCGGTCATTTTGATCTTTTCCCCAACGTTGTAATCATTACTAGTAGCCATCACTAGCCATCATTGATGAACTAGGGTAAAGCTGATAAGGATAATAATCCCATGTTTACTACCATAAAAAAGACCGTCATTGGACTATTTACCATTGTCCGCAGCATGTGGATGGTCAATAGTCATGCGCTCAGACCGCGTGACACCATCCTTTATCCTGAGGTGCCGGTACCTGTGCCGCCGCGTTTTCGTGGACGTATTGTTCTAACGCGTGACCCTGATGGAGACGAGCGCTGTGTGGCTTGTAACTTGTGTGCGGTGGCATGCCCGGTAGGGTGTATCTCCTTACAAAAAGCGGAACGTGAAGACGGTCGTTGGTATCCAGAGTTTTTTCGAATTAACTTTTCGCGCTGTATTTTTTGTGGCTTGTGTGAAGAGGCGTGTCCAACGACAGCCATTCAAATGACGCCTGACTTTGAGTTGGGTGAATATAAGCGCCAAGACTTGGTCTACGAAAAAGAGCATTTGCTCATTTCAGGGCCGGGTAAATATCCTGATTATAACTATTATCGTGTGACGGGTATGGCGGTAGCGGACAAACCAAAAGGCGCAGCACAAAACGAAGCTGCACCGATTGATCTAAGGAGCTTGCTACCATGATGAATATTTTGAACCATCCTGAACTGGCGGGGTTTTATTCGCTTGCAGCAGTGGCCATATTTGCCAGTCTGCGCGTCGTGACTCAGGCCAATCCAGTGCATGCTATCTTATCGATGATTGTGTCATTACTGGCAATCGCAGGGATATTTTTCGTCCTAGGCGCGCCATTTGCTGGTGCGTTAGAGATTGTCGTCTATGCCGGCGCCATTATGGTGCTATTTGTCTTTGTTATTATGATGCTTAATTTAGGCATGAGCAATGATGAGCGTGAAGAGCGCTGGCTTGATGCGGGCACTTGGGCGCTACCGACAGGGTTAACGATTATTATCGCGGTTGTGCTGTATGCGATGATTGGTATGGGTCATGACGAAGCGGCAATGATTGGTGGCTCGACAATATCTGCCAAAGCAGTCGGTACGGTACTATTTACTAAATATGTGATGTTGATAGAAGTGGCTGCATTGCTACTATTGGCAGCCTTGGTCGCCGCGTATCATTTGGGTAAAGAGTCTATCGCTGATGAGGTTACTGTTAATGCAAACCACAGTAATGATAGTCAAGCATCTAATGCTAATGTCGCAAGTATCAAACACTACGATAATCACGGTATGCCTATAGATGCTGACGCGGCGAAAATGGCAGAACCTTACGAATATAAAGATGTTGACCCGCATGACTATGTAAGTATGAATGCAGGTACGCAGCTGGGTGTGAATACAGTCACGCGCAAGGAGTCAGACTAATGGTACTAGCAGCGAGCGTGGCACAAGATGTGTCAAACGTGCCGTTTGCCCACGAGGTAGCCGGCTTAGTACAGCCGATTGCTGAGGCGCAGAATGTACTGGGCATGATACCCATGAGCCATGGACTGATTTTGGCAGGTATCTTATTTGCCATTGGTCTGTGCGGCGTCATGGTACGACGTAACTTCCTATTTATGCTAATGAGCCTTGAGATCATGATGAATGCAACAGCATTAGCATTTGTGGTGGCAGGTAGTCGTTGGGTTGATCCAGATGGACAGATTATGTTTATCTTTATTTTGACCTTGGCAGCAGCAGAGGCCGCCATTGGTTTGGCAATATTATTGCGGTTTTATCATCAGCGTGGGCATCTCGATGTCGACAGCGCCAATGAGATGAAAGGATGATGTCATGAGTTTATTACCATTAACCTTTATATTCCCGCTCGTTGGCTTTTTGATTTTAGCCTTTATGCGCGACAAGCTAACAGAGCAGGTGGCAGCGATTGTCGGTGTCGGTAGTATGCTGTTATCAGCACTATGCACGCTAATCGTTAGTTATACTTTTTTAACCAATAATCCAGCAGGAACAGTCATAGAGATTCCGCTTTGGACATGGTTCCAAGTCGGGGATTTTGCCCCAAGTTTCGGTCTGAGCTTTGATGGTTTGGCACTGACGATGACGGGTGTCATCACTGGGATTGGCTTTTTAATCCATCTCTTTGCCGCTTGGTATATGAAAGGCGACACTGGCTTTGCCCGCTTCTTTAGCTATATGAACTTGTTCGTCGCCAGCATGCTGTTGCTAGTCTTGGCAGATAACTTGTTCTTGCTTTATCTTGGCTGGGAAGGCGTTGGTATCTGTTCGTACTTACTGATCGGTTTTTATTACCATGACCGCGCCAATGGTCTTGCAGCGATGAAAGCCTTTACGGTGACGCGCGTGGGTGATGTATTCTTAGCCTTCGGTCTGTTTTTATTATTCCGCGAATTTGGTACGCTTAATATTCAAGAGATTATTACCCGTGCGCCAGAAGTATTCGATATCAACAATCCAACGATGATGTTGACAACCATGATGTTAGTTGGCGGCGCGATGGGTAAATCAGCGCAGCTGCCATTACATACATGGCTGGCTGATGCGATGGCAGGTCCGACGCCAGTATCAGCGCTCATTCACGCGGCAACGATGGTCACGGCAGGTGTTTATTTAATCGCTCGTCTACATCCATTGTTTGAGCTGACCCCTGGTATTTTATTATATTGGGTCGGCGGCGTAGGGGCGTTGACGTTGGTCGTTGCTGGATTCTGTGCACTGGCACAAACCGACATCAAACGTATTCTTGCTTATTCAACGATGAGCCAAATCGGCTATATGTTCTTGGCACTAGGCGTTGGCGCGTGGCAGGGCGCAATCTTCCATCTGATGACCCATGCTTTCTTTAAAGCCCTGTTATTCTTATCATCGGGTGCCGTCATCCTTGCGGTACACCATGAGCAAAACATCTTTAAGATGGGCGGTCTACGTAAAAAGATACCGTTGGTATTTTGGTGCTATATCGTTGGTGGCGGTGCATTGGCAGCGATACCTTGGGTTACCGTTGGCTTTTATTCTAAAGAAGCGATTCTTTGGGAGAGTTATGCCACCGGTCATATGGTCTTATTCTATATGGGTGTATTCGGTGCTTTCTTAACCGCGCTTTATACCTTCCGTATGATTTGGATTATCTTCTTTGGTGAAGAAAAGACCCATGCACACAAATTATCAGGTATGTCATATTGGCTGCCACTTAGTGTGTTGCTCGTATTATCAACGGCAGTGGGCGCATTTATTACCCCGCCATTGCAAGGCGTCTTGCCAGAGAGTGTTGGGCATTTATTGGAAGTCGCTGGTCAAGCGCATGGTAAGCATACGGCTGAGTTTATCGCCATGGGTGCGATGCTGGCTGGTCTAATAATAGCGGCGCTATTATATGTGGTGGATAAAGGTCGCATGCTCACCCGCTTTAAGCGCTCACGTGTTGGTGGGGCGCTATATCACTGGTGTTATCATGGTCTAGGTTTTGATGCGCTATACGATGTAATTTTTGTAAAACCCTTTTTGTTAATCGGCCGCTTATTTAAAGCCGACCCTATCGATAAAGCGTGGCTCGTCTTGCCTAAGCTGGCATCTGCTGGTAATAAGGTATTGTCTGCGACGCAAACTGGGTCACTTCGAGGTTACGCTGCAAGCTTTGGCTTGGGCATGGCTGTATTACTAGTGCTGGTAATGATGACGGTGGTATAAGATGATTGAGTTACAACAAACGTGGATGCTACCAGCATTAATTGCAATTCCCTTTATTGCCGGGTTGTTATGTTGGTTGGTCGAGCGCTTTAATAAACGTCTGCCGCGCTGGATTGCTCTAATCGGTATGACGTTGACCTTTGTGTTGTCGCTAGTGCTGTGGCAATACGGCGACTTTAGCGGTATGAGTAAACAAGTCATTGCGCCAGATGCTGCTGTGCCTTGGGTCGCTGAATTTAGTGTGCCATGGATACCGAGCTTTGGTATTAGCTTCCATTTAGCGATGGATGGCTTGTCACTGATGATGGTGGCGTTAACAGGACTGCTCGGTATTGCCGCAGTGGCTTGTTCGTGGAATGAGATTCAGCGTCGAGTCGGCTTTTTCCATCTCAACCTTTTGTGGAGTTTGGGCGGCGTCATTGGTGTTTTCTTAGCCATTGATCTGTTCTTGTTCTTCTTCTTTTGGGAGATGATGCTGGTTCCTATCTACTTCTTGATCGCTATTTGGGGTCATGATGTGATTGGCAAAACCAAGGAATACGCAGCGACTAAGTTCTTTATTTATACCCAAGCTTCTGGGCTTATTATGCTGGTCGGCATTTTGATATTGGTCATTATCAGCTACGCCCAAAAAGGGGTGGTGAGCTTTAATTATAATGATTTGCTCGGTACGTCACTTGGCGGCTGGGAATATCCGATCATGCTGTGCTTCTTTATTGGCTTTGCGGTTAAGTTGCCGATTATTCCGTTCCATGGCTGGTTGCCAGATGCGCATGCACAAGCACCAACGGCAGGTTCGGTGGATTTGGCAGGGGTTTTGATTAAAACCGCCGCTTATGGTTTGATTCGTTTTGTCTTGCCATTATTTCCAGCAGCATCACAAGATTTTGCGCCGATTGCGATGACCTTGGGTACGATTGGTATCTTCTATGGTGCATGGCTCGCCTTTATGCAGACCGATATGAAGCGTCTACTGGCTTATACCAGTATCTCGCATATGGGCTTTGTGGTATTAGCAATTTATGCTGGAACCTTACTCAGCTTACAAGGTCTGATGATTCAGATGCTGGCACATGGCTTAAGCTCAGCAGCGCTATTCATCATGGCAGGGCAGTTATATGAGCGTCTACATACGCGCGATCTAACCTTGATGGGTGGTATGTGGGGTCAGTTCCGTTACTACGCACCGATACTGATGTTCTTCTGTGCGGCATTGCTCGGTATTCCGGGGACAGGTAACTTCATCGGCGAGTTCATGATTTTATTTGGTGCTTTTGCTCAGTATCCAGTATTTGTGGTCTTTGCAACATTCAGTCTGGTACTAGCAGGGCTATACTCGCTTATTTTGATTCACCGTGCATTATTTGGCAAAAACAATATCGAAGCAGTCGCCATGCAAGAAACCAAAGCACATGGTTTGCCTACGCGTCCATTAAAAGATTTGGGCAAGCGTGAGTTGTCATTGTTATTGATGCTCGCTGCAGGTTTGGTCTGGCTCGGTCTATATCCACAGCCGTTCCTTGATACGTCAAGTCATGCGATGCAGTGGATCAATAACGCTTATATATACAGTCAAGTCACACAAGTAGATGCGTCGCAACTGCTTGATGCAATGGAGGCACGTTAAGTCATGAATGATATTACGATGAATGATTTGATGGGGTTATTGCCTTATGCGCCAATCATTGCCGTCGTTATTACGGTATTGGTGGTCATGATTGCCATCGCAATTAAACGCTCACATATGGTGACTGGTACGATAACGGTCGTCGGCTTAAATATTGGTCTATTTACTCTCATTGGGCAAATGACAGGGATTGTGAATAGCGGTACTCTCGTACCAAATGCTGAGCAGTTATTCGTTATCGATAACTTTGCTCAGTTTAATATGGTCATTATCTTTATCTGTGCATTGGCTTGCTGTACGTTGTCTTATGCGTATTTAGCCAACCTCAAGGATAATAAAGAAGAGCTGTATTTGCTCATGTTGCTATCGACGATTGGTGCTTTACTGATGGTCAGTGCTCAGCATTTAGCGTCATTCTTTATGAGCTTAGAGATGCTGTCTATACCGCTATACGGCATGCTGTCATATACCTATATGCGTAACCGCTCGCTCGAATCGGGTCTGAAATACTTGGTGCTGTCAGCGACGGCATCGGCGACATTGCTCATGGGTATGGCATTTATCTATGCCGAAGTAGGCTCGCTCGCCTTTAAGCCAATCAGTATGGTATTAGGTGATGTTTTTGAGTCGCCACTTCTGATACTTGGTGCGGCGATGATGATGTTTGGTATCGCCTTTAAACTCTCTGCTGCGCCGTTTCATATGTGGACACCAGATGTTTACGAAGGCGCTCCAGCACCAATCGCTACCTTTTTAGCATCGGTATCAAAAGTAGCCATGATGGGCTTGGCGGTTCGTTTCTTAATCGATACGTCTTTATTGGCCTTACCATCGGTGCAAATGCTGTTAATGGTCATGGCAACTCTATCTATCTTAGTCGGTAACTTATTAGCAGTACGTCAAACCAGCCTCAAACGCCTATTGGGTTATTCATCCATTGCCCATATGGGTTACGTGTTGATTGTCATCGTCAGTATCGGCGCGGCAGCGGATAGTATCTCTAGTATGTATATGGCTGTTTATGCATTAACCTCTATCGGTGCCTTTGGCGTTGTAACCTTGATGTCGAGCCCTTATCGTTTATCTGGTGAGGCTGATGAATTGACCCATTATCAAGGGCTATTCTGGCGTCGTCCCGTATTGACTGCGGTTATGACTATTATGATGTTGTCATTGGCGGGTATTCCGTTGACGGCTGGCTTTATTACCAAGCTATTTGCGATATTGGCAGCGGTACAAGGAACTAATTGGTTCTTGGCAGCGATGATTATCTTGGGTAGTGCGATCGGCTTATTCTATTACTTGCGCGTGATGCTCACCCTCTTTAAACGTCCGAAACAGTTCATTGAGTTTGACGTTTCTAGCCAATGGGCGATGCGTACTGGCGGTATCATGGTTATTGCGGTGACTGCGATGATTATCTTCTTTGGTATCTTGCCAAACAGCATGATTGAATGGGCAAGTCTGGCACGTATTTGGTAAATAGCAAAAGGGTAAGTAGGGGTATGCTGATACCGTTGCTTATCTGTTATTACGGTCAGAAACCCAAGATGCGCCAGCTTTGTGATAAGCTTGGCGCATCTTTTGTTTTGTGTCGTTTAAAGTCTTGATGAAAATAATGATTACTAAAAAGCGAGTCGATAATTCTTATGAGTGATAATATTCAGACAGTAACTGTGCTTAGTAAGACCACGTGGACGCCAAACCTATTTAGCTTCACTGTCAGCCGTCCTGATAGCTTTAAGTTTACTGCGGGTCAATTTGTGCGTTTGGGCGTCAATCCCAGTCAATTAAAATATTATAAACAGCAGCGTGCAGCAGGTAATGCCGTTGCTAATGAAGAACAGGATGAGAAACTAAACGAAGACATCTTTCGGGCTTATTCCATCGTCTCTTCACCTTTTGATGAGGTATTAGAATTTTTCTCTATCGTAATTCCTGATGGTGCATTTACGTCGCAGTTGCAGCATTTAGAAGTGGGCGATGAGCTGCTGCTTAATACCATGCCGTTTGGTTTTTTGACGTTAGCACGTTATCAAAAGCCTTTACCAAAAGATTTATGGCTGCTCGCGACTGGAACGGGCTTGGCACCATTTTTGTCAATGTTACAAGATTTGCAGACGTGGGAAGATTACGAGCACATCATCTTGGCCTATAGCGCGCGCTCGATAGAAGAGCTTGCCTA
Organism: Psychrobacter sp. NPDC064578; assembly: GCF_044901245.1. Classification (NCBI taxonomy): domain Bacteria; kingdom Pseudomonadati; phylum Pseudomonadota; class Gammaproteobacteria; order Moraxellales; family Moraxellaceae; genus Psychrobacter; species Psychrobacter sp. NPDC064578. The sequence goes on along the minus strand of NZ_JBJDPI010000002.1, from coordinate 389,312 downwards.
TATTGACAAGATTGAAAGCTTGCAAGAAGACTTTGGTTCTTTGGTTGAAAATCCTGCAAAATTAATCTTTATTCCCATCATTACCCGTGAACCTGTCGAAGGCGCCCTGACAGAGCGTCTGCCCAAGCTGCTGCTAGATGGTACGCTGCAAGAGCGAGCGGGCATCGCCTTGGATGTTGATAGCACGCACGTCATGTTATGTGGCAATCCAGACATGGTGGAAGATACCAAAGAAGCGCTCAAGACTTTAGGCTTGGTGATGAATCGTCGCGGCGAGGGAAATATTGCGGTAGAAAATTACTGGTAGTTGCATGATTAGTGACGGCACGCTTTAGAAGCCATTGAAAATTTGCTTGATAAAAAAGCGCTGACGCTAAAAGACAAAAATAGTCTCTAAGTGTCAGCGCTTTTTTGCTAACTAAAAAACGTCATTTGTATACTGAGAGATTTATACCTGACTCGGTTCGGTCGCATCATCTATTGGGTTAATAGGACCTTGCATCAGCTCAGGCTCATCATCATCACCGATAATATCTTCGTTACTGCTGGCAGCCAATAAATCACGATAATTGATTTGAGTTTTCAAAATCATTTGCTCTTCTTCAAGCTCGCCATAGTTGACTTGAACTTTATGCAAAGTGCTCATAATTTTTTTGTTCTTTTTTAACCAGCGATTGATATCAAGGTAGATAACCTCGTCTTTTGCACGGGCGATATTGATATAAGAGAGAATAAAGCCTAAAGGATCTTTTTTCAGAATAGTGTGATAAAACCAAATAAACAGTTTGATACCTTGGCGCTTAATAAATGACTCACAACGTAGATTTAGCACATCAGTATAAGTCTGTTGACCAAAGACAAATCGCTGGACGTTACGATCGAGCTGTACATGAATCAAACTAAAATTACTCGCCACCTCTGCATAAATGCCACCAGCATCGACCGTACAGTATAAGCGGAACCAGTCATCATGCATCTCAACACGTAACTCTAAGATGGCTTTTACATTATCAGTGACGAACTTCTGCAGCGCATCATTGACATAAATCTGTGCCACTGGCAGCGACAACTCATCTTCGAATTTATCAGTCGTTCTATGATATATCTGTTTGATTGATTGGGTAAGGCGCTCCCAACCATCGCTAAATGATTCGTCGAAACGATAGCCCATATTTTCAAAAAATTCATCAAAATTGTCTGAATTATCCCTGTTATCAAAATCACTCAAACTTATTATCCTTATAATTATAGGGGAGGTAGCTGACTCAATGGCATAAAGAGCGACTGATTAAAAAATGACAGACTGTTCTTTAATGAAAGCTGGCGAGTGGTCATTACATGCGTTTTTGCTTAATCAGCAATAATCAGCCCTGTCTATTTACGCCTGTTTAACCCGCCCTAATGACACAAAAATTATAAAACAGTATATAACAAATATGATGGCTTCAAAATGGACACATGGGTTTTGTCGCAAATCATTTAATTGGCAATGCTTATATGTTCAAAATACGGTCTAGCGATGACATAGCCGCATTGGTGTTATATCATTTTTGCTGGTTCCGCTTGTCAATAAATTGACCAAAGGAGACAAATCATGTGTGAGCGGATTAAAATGAGTCGGCAACGGTTGTGCTAGCGACAGAATTCTATGTCATGTTATGATAGCGCCAGTATAAATCCTGCCCATTATCATAACGCTTATTACTTGCTGTCTTGTATTTATAAGCTCATATTCATAAGCTGAGACCCATTGTGGCCTATATCAAAGATTCACAAAGCTATCATTTTTCCGCGCAAGCACCTAAGCGGGATGTTAGTTTACCAGTGGCCATCGTTATCGCTGTGGCCGTACACGCCATTATTATTTTTGGTATTGGCTTTTCGATGGGCAAAGATCCTGCAGCAATGATGCAAGATGTGGCAAAAGCGCTAACCGACAATATGCAGCCAAATGAAGACGCTCACTTTATTGCTAATGCTTCCCAAGAAGGTGGCGGCACAGTGGAGGAGCAATTAAGACAAGAGAACGACCAAATCAGCCCATTGTCTGCTGAGCAAATAAGTGAGACGCAAGATGTGATTAGCCTGCAGCGTCAAGTCCGCCAGCAGCATTACCAAGAAAGCTATCTGCGTACCACCTTAAGCTGGCGTCAAGCGAGTGTGGAGTCTGATAATGATAGCAAGCAAGCACAAGATGATATGATGGCGCAAGAAGAGCGTCTGCGTAAACAAATTGCTACTTTAGAGACACAGCTGTCTCAACGTCAGCAAGTCTATGCAACCAAATCAAAAGTCGTGACGGTCGATAGCAACTCGACGACGCGTGGTGCCGCGGCTGATTATATTAATACTTTCCGTGAGCATGTCGAACGCATTGGGAATTTGCATTATCCCATGCAGGCGCGGGCACAAGGTATCACGGGCGAAGTGCGCCTTATGGTCATCATCAGTAGTGATGGTAATATTAAAGCCATACGTCTGCTTGAAAGCTCCAACTCCACATTACTAGATGAAGCAGCAAAGCAATCGGTACGCCAAGCAGCACCCTTTGGTAAATTCACCAAAGATATGGAAGATATCGTTGAGCTACGTTTGATACGTACCTATCGTTACAGCGATAAAGTGGATGTTACTTATTAGGGTGAATTCAATATATAGATGATAAGCGTTAGCTACGCTGCAAACAGATAAGATACCAATATTTATAACAAACGAATACCACACACCGCTATAAAATAAAGAGTCAGTATGGAATTTTTAGGTTTTACAATAGATGTTGCCAACTTAACCAGTAACGCATTAAGCTTGGTCATTAAAGTTGCGCTAGCGATATTAATATTCGTCGTAGGTCGCTGGCTTGCCAAAAAGGCAGTCACCGTTGCTCACAAAATGATGTTGCGTAGTCGCTTAGATGATACCGTTGCGAACTTTTTAGGTCGTCTAATCTACGGAGTGTTACTGGTCGTGGTTGCATTAGCTGCCTTGAGTAAGGTTGGCGTACAGACTACCTCAGTCGTCGCTATATTGGGCGGTGCTGCAGTAGCCATTGGTCTGTCACTAAAAGATCAGTTGTCTAACTTTGCCGCTGGCATCATGATTGTGACGTTTCGCCCCTTTGTGCGCGGCGATTATGTGCAAATCAGCAGCTACACAGGAACCGTAACAGAAATCACTTTGGTCAATACCCACCTGACGACGATAAACAATCACGATATCATTATCCCAAATAGTGATATTACGACTTCAGCTGTGACGAACTATACGGCGCTACCCAACCGCCGTGTCGATATCACGGTCGGTATTGGCTATGATGCCGATATCAAAACTGCCAAAAACGTGATGCTGAATTTGGCAAAAAATAATCCGTTGGCCTTTACTGACCCTGAACCTATCGTACGCGTCACCAATTTGGGTGATAACTCAGTAGACTTGACGCTCAATATTTGGACAACCAATGCTGACTGGTGGACAATGCAGTGTGATTTGCTGGAGCAATTCAAATACGCCTTAGATGATGAAAAAATCGACATTCCATTCCCGCAGCGTAATGTCCATGTTAAAGGACTGGATCAGATGATTAATCAGATGAGTCAAGCACAAAAGCTACCGATGACCAAAGACTAGTCGCTAAAAAATATGAATTAAGTATAAGGGTTTGGAAGGCTGAGACCTGCTAAAATCTCAATTTCAAACCGTTCCATCTCATCTTGCTCGGCTTGTCCAAGCTCATGATCAAAACCCAATAAGTGCAGCACACCATGTATCAGTAAATGGCTAATGTGCTGTGCGGTTGTCTTTTCTTGTTCTGCGGCTTCACGTACTATGACGCCATGACAGATGACCAGCTCACCGAGAGGTAGCGTTGGCATCAGCTCAATAATTGCGGCTGGCAGATCACTTGGGTAAGATAAAATATTGGTCGCATAATCCTTACCGCGAGCTTCCAGATTTAATGCCTGACCCTCAATTTCATCGGTAATGTATATATCTAATACTTTAGATTTCTCTTGCCACAGCTCAGGATCGATATCTACAAAATAGGGTAGAGTTAGGCCTTCTTTGATACGCTCATCGATATAATCCAACGCTGCCATCATCACAGACTGTAAGTGCTTACGATCATAAAAAGTGTCTAGTATGTCATCATCAATACTACTGGTGGCACTGATATCAAGTGCTGCCAAACTGGCATCATCGCCAGCACGCTCATTTGCAGCATGATTGTCAAAACTGTTGTTACCCTTCTCTTGGCTCATGCCATTATCCTTTTACTTTATTGTAAGATGGTGTGCTTTATCATCTGATATAACCTATGACTAAAGCTAAAAAGCTCTCGTCGTAAAAAGCCGGATTACTGACAGTAATCCGGCTTTGCATTTTTATAACATTAAGTAGCAGGCTAGACCGTTTATAGCTTGGCTGCAGCATTAGCAATAACTTGTTTACGCTCTTGCTCTTTTCTGCGCTCAAACTTACGCTTTTCTTCTAACGCTACTTGTTCTTCATCATAAACATCGTAGGCTTCTACAATTTTCTGTACCAATTGATGACGTACCACATCTTTTGAATCAAACTTGGTGATATGAATTTCTTCAATACCACTTAAGATTTCCATTGCTTGCGCTAAGCCTGACTTATGACCACGTGGCAAATCGACCTGTGTAATATCACCTGTAATTACTGCTCGTGAACCGAAACCCAAACGGGTCAAAAACATTTTCATCTGTTCAGGCGTGGTGTTTTGCGCTTCATCTAAGATGACAAACGAGTTGTTTAACGTACGACCGCGCATATAGGCAAGGGGTGCGATTTCGATGACTTGTTTTTCAATCAGCTTGCCCACTTTTTCAACGCCGATCATCTCATATAGCGCATCATATAATGGACGCAAGTAGGGATCGATTTTTTGCGTCAAGTCACCTGGCAGAAAGCCCAGTTTTTCACCAGCTTCTACCGCCGGACGCACCAGTAAAATACGCTCGATTTCGTTACGCTCAAGCATATCGACAGCGCAAGCGACAGCTAGATAAGTCTTACCTGTACCGGCAGGACCAATACCAAATGACACATCGGAGGATAAAATATCTTTAACATAGCGCTGCTGATTGCCACCGCGCGGTACAATTTTACCATTTCGAGTACGCAGGCTAGTAGGCGTAAAGTCGCTGGCTGGGCTTAAGTTATCTTCGTCATCTGCCAATTGCTCCTCCGCTTCCATATCTTCATCACGAGAAATGCTCGATTGGATAATAAGATGTAGCTCCGCTGCACTAATGTCCTTGGTATTCTGTGCCTCATCTACCAGTTTATAAATAATACGTTCACCGCGCTCGACATTCGATATGTCGCCACTCAAACAGAAGTCACCTTGACGCTGCATGATTTTGATATCGAGGCGTTGTTGGATATATTTCATGTGGTTGTTGTATTCACCAAGCACAGTTTTGAGCTGTGCTGGTGTCAATGATTCAAACTTTATACGGCGGCTCATGGAATCAGTCAAGCGATTATCCTTTTATTATGTACCCAACGCTATGATTTGGTTTTGATGGCATTGCGGGTTTAAGAGATAAAATGGTCGGTCGTTATGGTCTTGGCTTTACGTTATAGAGATAGAAATGACGGTAGAATTATTATTCGTTTTAGGAGTGATGATAAGTAACGGTCTTGCCTTTATTATGGTCGATAGATTTTAAATTTCAAGCCATACGTCGAACAGATGACACTGTTTTTGTACGACGATTGCAACCGCTTTTCGACATTGATATTTTTATGTCTACTTTTGAGCGGGTTACAGTATTGCAAATAACGTTTAGAGCGTGACGAAATCAAGCGTTTCAGTTATAAGTTTTGGCTACTGTTAAGGCGACAGAGTGATGAGTGATTTGTGGTAATCTATGGGGGATATCATAGTGCTTTATCGCTGAGTTTAAAATATGAATAAAATGATGAAGGCTGATGAAGGCTGATGAAGGTTAGGGCGTATTACGTATTCGACTAAGGCTATGCCGATGTGTGAATGTTAAATATTCCCTATAAAATTAAGATAATTCTAGCGATTATTCATCGCTTATAGTGCGTGCGCCCAACAGCGTAAAATAGACATAAAAATTAGGAATAATAATGCAAAATACTGATGTGAATTTATCGAATGCTAAAAAAAAGTTTGAACATAAAAAGGCAGCTACTGAGCAGCAAGTCCTCATCGCTGGTGGTGGTCATGTGGGATTGTCCTTTGCACTGTTACTAGCGCATCACGGTATTGCTAGCATGTTATTAGAAAAAAATAGCTACCCAACCATCAGTCCAAATGAGGACAGCAATCGTAGCCATTATTTAGACAGCCGCAATACAGCACTGTCACGTCGTACGGTACAGATCTATCAAGAAATTGGTTTATGGGATGAGTTGCAAAGTCATGCTTGTCGTATCGATGCGGTGCAGATTAGTGAGCAAGGCAGCTTTGGGCGTGCACAATTAAACAAAGCTGAAGAGCGGGTCGAGTCATTTGGACAAGTGATGGAAAATGCGTGGCTCGGACGTAAGCTTTTATTAGCCGCGCAGCAAGAGCCATTAATCACTTTGATCGATAATGCCAGTGTCAGCGCCGTGACCCAACAAGCGGATGGAGTGACACTCAGCTTTAACTATTATGGTGAAGAGGAACATGAGCAGCAATTGCAAGCTAGCGTGTTGGTCGCTTGTGATGGTCGCGATTCGACGGTACGCCAATTATTAAATATTGGCACGACGACTTATGATTATCAGCAAACCGCTATCGTCGGTGTGGTAGAAACGGACAAGCCACACGAACATGTAGCGATTGAGCGTTTTAGTCCAGCAGGGCCATTGGCGGTGTTGCCACTGACCGATCCAGAAGGTGACGGCAATGATGACTATCAGACAGGCTATAGACGCTCGGTGGTTTGGGTCTGCCCAAAAGGGGAAGAAAATAAATACTTAGCAGACGATGCGCATTTCTTAGCGACATTGCGGCAAGCCTTTGGTGAACGTGCGGGCACGTTTGTCGCTGCTGGTCGCCGCGGCGCTTATCCATTGACACGCGTGCTGGCAGACAAGCAAGTAGAGGGTCGCTGTGTCATCATGGGCAATGCTGCTCATACCTTGCATCCTGTCGCTGGTCAAGGTTTTAACCTCTGTATGCGCGATGCCCATGTGCTGGCACAAATGATGAGCGCGCAAGTGCTAAAGGGCGAAGACATCGGTGATACGCAACTGTTAAAACGTTATGAGACAGCGCGTCTAAGCGATCAAAAACGCGTCATTCGCTTCTGTGATGCCGTGGTACATGGTTTTACCCATCCTAACCCAGCCATCAAGTTGGCGCGAAATGTGGCCTTGGTTGCCTTTGATAAATTGCCAAATATTAAGCCACTAGTCGCTAACTATGCTATGGGGTTAAAGTCCTAGTTTGCCATATCACGGTATATTAACGGTCTAGACCAATGTTCTATACGATTGTACTTAACTGTAGGAATAACTTATGAAGAATAATCATACGCTGATTATAGGTAGCGGTATTGTTGGGGCAACGCTTGCTTTAAAGTTGGCGCAAGCAAAAATGCCTGTGACGTTAATTGATGCCCGTCCTGCACGTGATGACTCAGAATGGCAACAGGTGCTTGGCAAGCGGGATGCGCGCGTTTATGCCTTGAGCTTGGCAAGTATTAACTTACTTAAAGACGTGGGCGCATGGCAAAAGATAGCAGCATCAGAGCGCAAAGCCGATTATTCGCAAATGCAGGTATGGCAACTAAACGGTATGGGTGAGCTATTATTTGGCGATAGCGGCGATAATCATCCTAACAATCATTTACCGCAAATGCTCGGTAGCATGGTCGAGCCTGCTGTCATTGAGCATGCGTTATGGCAATGCCTATATGAAGATGATGTCAGTGACTATCTAACCATTATCGCGGGGCAAAAAGTTACAAACATGGATTGGTTAGGTGCAGATCAAGGCTACCGGGTGACGCTAGACAATCATACTGCTATCGATGCGATGCTGCTGGTTGGTGCCGATGGTCGTGGCTCATTTGTGCGCCAGCAAGCGGCGATTGGGCTGGACACACTCGATTATAATCAAACCGCTATTTGCTGTGCGATTCACACCGAAAAACCGCATCAAGCGACTGCCCGTCAGGCGATGCTGCCCACAGGTACGCTGGCACTATTGCCGCTCGCTGATATTACTGATGCAGATAAAGCCAACCCACAACATTGGCAGTCGATCGTATGGACATTGCCGCGTAATCAAGCATTGGCGTTGATAGAGGAGGACGCGCGCGTCATTGCTGATAAATTGGCTGCTGCCAGTAACTATGAGCTAGGTGCTATCACTCAAATTGAGTCAATCGCTAGCTTTCCACTGACCGCGCAACAAGCGAAAAGCTACGTCGCAGATAATTTGGTCTTAATCGGTGATGCGGCGCATGGCGTCCATCCGCTGGCGGGTCAAGGGTTGAATTTAGGCATGCTCGATATACAGGCTTTAAGCGAGCAATTGGCACATGATTTTGAACGTAGTGGTGGAACCAGCTGGGGCAGCAATCAAACGTTGCGTAGCTACGAGCGTTTGCGCCGTCCGCATAACAGTCTAATGATGCACAGCTTCTCAGCGCTTAACTGGCTATTTGCAGGGTCACTTGCACAGATGCGTCCTATTCAACAAATCCGCAGCGAAGGTATGTATCGAGTTGGCAAAATTAAGCCATTGATGAGACTGTTTGCTAAGCAGGCGAGTGGGGTTTAGGGTTTTGACTAAAATTATTAATTGAACTTTTTAACTAAACTAAGGATGGCGTATGAAAACTCAGTCATGGATGGCGATAGCCATCGTAATAGCTAGTTTTATTTTAGCCTCCTGCCAATCTACACCTAAAAATAATACAATAGATAAAAAGGCAAACAACACACCTAAAGTATTGATAGAGCCACTTGCAGATACAGACAATGACGGCGTGCCCGATGAACTTGATAACTGTCCTAACACTGCTGAAGAGGTCAAGGTTGATCCCTATGGTTGTCCAGTGGCGGTCAATTTGATTGGGTCACTAGTAATGGATATTCGAGTCTATTTCACCTCAGATAGCCTTACCCTAACCAACGAAGCTTATTTAACTGAAGTACAAAAGGTCGCTGAAAAAACGCGTAACAACCTTAATTTAATTACCATTTTATCAGGCCATATCTCCAAAGCTGAAGCTGAAAACCGTCAATCCACTAACGCCACGCCTAATAATAGGCGCTTAGCGAGTAATCGCGTGAAATTAGTCAAAGATTATTTAGTAGAGCAAGGGATTGTTGCTGATAAAATTTTGGCGTTTGATTGCAGGGATAAAATTCAGCTTGGTGTTAATAATGAAGGTGCTAATATTGAAACTGAAAAGCATGCTGCTGAAATGTCATTGTTGAATCAAAGAGTTTTTGGGGCGGTAATAGAAGCTGATAAAGCATATTCTAGGAATTACCCTGATGAGCAGCATTCTTTGAAGCATTATAAAGAAGTCTGTCAGCAGCTTTAGAAGAAATAATTTATGAATACGCTATTGAGAAGTATGCTTGTTGTTTTAATCAGCGTCTTAACGCTATCTGCATGTCAAACGCATGACTTGTCTAACCAAAAAGCTCAAACTATTAATTTGCCAATTATTCTGATGAATTTAGATAGCGACGGCGACGGCGTGCCTGATGATTTAGATCAATGTCCAAATACGACAGAAAACGTGGTAGTGGACGAAAGAGGTTGTCCTGAGATTACAAGTCTTATTGGTATGCCTCCAATGATGGAGTATCGTGCTTTTTTTACCAAGGATAGCAGTGAATTACTGCCACAGTATCATGATGAGCTTGATAGAGTAGCAGAACAGATGAATAACTATGATACGGCTACTATAAAAATTGAAGCTCATGTCTCGAAGGATGAGGTCAATAAAGCTTCTACCTCAATGTTGCAATCAAACTCACTGGCTAAGAATAGAGCACTCATTGTCAAAAATTACCTAATTTTAAATCACAGAATTGAGCCTAGTCGTCTAACTACTCTTGATTGCGGTATTAAAGGTTCTATTGCACCTTCTGATACCGAGGAAGGCAGATCTATGAATCGTAGAGTTTATAGCTTAGTAACTGATTTAAAAAACCACAAAGCTAATTATCATCAAAATGACCTAGGCTCAAACAGGTGTATCGAGTTTTAGTTTTTGTCATTTATTAATAAATAACCATAAGATAAAAATAACTACTCGAAGGCAAATCTCATGCTTATCCCTAAATACTGGGCGCAACACAAACAGCGCTTTGAATCGCTAGAAACGTCTAGTAAACCTTCCAAGCAAGCTACTATCAAACGTTATGGTTGGTCGGACGTCAGTCAAAGTGCAGCGTTAACTCATGCTAAATCACGAGTCAATGAGGCGCATAATCGCTGGCTGGCAGGTGAAGATATCTTACGCCGTGAGCGCAGGGAAGAGTATAACGAAGGCAATAGCATTCCTATTCGTGAAAAGATTATTGATAAGCATGATTTTCCAGAAAATGAACCATCTAATAATAGTGCAGCAGTAACGAAGCTTATCGTTACGCGCAACAGCTATGGCGCACAAGTCGCCAACGTCGATAATATTGCCATTATCGATGTCGATAATGATGATTTATTGCGTCATAACTATCCTGATGATTATAACCATCATGGCTTTATGTCTGCCTTCCTCGTTAATCAAAGCAATCCCGCCAGCAAAATTAAAATTTGGCTTTTTGTTGTTGTTTTTATAATTATTGCCAGTGTCATCGCTTGGCTAGGACTATCATGGTTATGGCTGTTAGTCGTTATGTTTGGTGCGACTGCTTATTTGTGGCAACAAGCCAGCGCCAGAGACAAGACCCGCGCGCAAAAATATGCCGATGATGCCGCCTCTTTACTGCCTTATATGACAGATTTGATCAAAAAACGTATTGCTAATCATCCTACCGAATGCTTTCGTTTATATCAAACACCTGCAGGCTTTCGTATTATTGCGACTCACGATGTTGTATCGCCAAGTGATAGGTTAGTCGCGGAATGGTTTGCGTATTTCCATGCGGATACCAATTATGTTCGTCTATGCCAAGCGCAGCAGTGCTTTCGAGCGCGGCTCACTGCCAAGCCGTGGCGTATGAGTGAGGTTGAGAATAAGAAGTTAGCTAAAGATATCCCTGCTAAGGACTTCTGGTTTGGCTCTGATAATACCGATGTGGACAATAGCATTGAGCAACGTCAAGAGGAGTTAAAAGCGCGCAAACAATGGGTGGCTGATTATGATAAGTATGCCAAAAACTACCGAGCATGCCATTATGTCGAAAGTATGGTTGGTAAAGAGGTTGCTAGGGAAAGTGGCAGTGGAGCACCTTCTCATATTGATGAGTTTATCCAGTGGCATGATAAGGCGTGTCAGGTGGAAAAAAATCTAGAGATGGCTTAGGTTATACTTTTTTTAATTAATTTTTTACGAATGCTAAAGTAGTATTTAATTGTATAGAGGAAGGCTACTGATGGGACTTTATAGCGTTTTATTATTAATAGCATCTATTGCTTTAGCTGGTTGTCAAACTAATACAACTGCGCCGTCTAAAAAGCTACCTAAAGATGAAAATATCAGAACGATGCAGGCAGATAGCGATTTAGATGGCGATGGTGTGCTTGATGCTATAGACGAGTGCCCTGAAACGCCACTTCATACGGTAGTCGATGCTAAAGGCTGTAAAATAATAATTGAGGGAGGTGACGCGCTTGAAATGGAGTTTGCTGGGTTTTTTCCATTAATGAGTAGTCAGTTATCTGCTATTTATGATGCGGAATTTGTAAAAATGGCAGAAAAGATCAACGAGTATCCAGAAGCCAGTATTTTTATTTTTGGTCATGCAGCTACCAATGAAATTGATGAAGATGCTTTAACGACTTTTGGTTTCGATTCTTTATCACGCAATCGCGCTCTCATTATTAAGAACACTTTAGTATTTCAATATAATATCGATGCTAAGCGTATCCGTACTTATGAGTGTTCAAATAAACTATTGGTTAGAGAGACAGATTATATAAACCCTAGTTCTAAAGCGCTTAATCTAAAAGGTCTTGAGGCAAAACAGCGCCGCGCCACTTTAATGGCAAGTAGTACCGTCCATGATTTGATGAGTCTTGAATATGAATCTGATATGCAAAGATATGGTGAATATGCCAAGCACTGTGAACTGTTCGAATAATAACGACTGATTTTCTTCAACCGTTAAAAATTATTCTTACCCCAACGCCGAAAACACCACCATCAACACAGGCGAGACAATATTAATAATAAAGCCAAAGCTAATCGCCAATGGCACGACCTTTAGACCGCCAGATTGCTGAATAATTGGCAGGGTAAAGTCTAAGCTCGTCGCGCCGCCAAGCCCTACCGCTGCTGAGGGATATTTACGCATAAACACGGGGATAAATATCAACGCAAAAAACTCACGTACCAAGTCATTAAATAGCGCGACACTGCCCCAAACCGCGCCATAAGCATCGGTCATGACGATTGCTGATAACGAATACCAACCAAACCCTGATGCCAGTGCCAAGCCTTTGGTCCACGATACCTCACTGAACATCAGCGCAAATATCAAGCCACCAACCAATACAGCTAGTGTAAAGATGACACTCATCTCAACGCCGCGCTTATTCAGCAGCACTTCTTTTAGCGTAATACCTGAGCCTTTTAAGCCAATGCCGACCAACAAAATTAATATCATCAGCATCACCGTCATGGTATTTTCAGGCGGCATATAATTGTCTGGTAAGAAATAACCAATCACCATACCAATGACCACACAAACGACTTGAGCGAGGCTACCACGGATACTCACGCGATGTTCTTTAGATTTTACGCTGGGTTTTTTGGCATGCCATGGACGCAGTCGGTCAAATAGCATCAGGGCAAACAAACCACTGCCAATTGTCAATATCGATAATATAGTCACATAAAGGGCAATTTCGCCTATCTGACTGCCAAGTCCTTCAACTTGTGACAGCTCGATGCCAATCAGCGCTAAGATGATAAATACCAGATAAGACAAGCCTTTATCTGCAAGCTTTGTCATGGTTGGATGAGAAGGAATGGCAAAGCCAATAAACATTGGCATTAATACCAGAACAAGGGTAACTAGGCTTTGCATGGTGATTGGCTCGCGGCATTTTCAAAGGCGTTTTTAAGAAGCTGGAAATTGTATCACATGAAACGATTAATACTGACATGAGCGGCTAAGATTCCTTGTAAAAGCCGACTGTTTGACGACCAAATATCGAGCGTTAAGATAAAATCGTGAATCACTAAGCTGTAAGTCAGGATTTCATTTATGATAATTTGACTGGTAACAACGCTTAAGTATTTACCTGATCAACTTTTGTTGCTACATTAATAGACTTACTATATTTGGCTTGCCTCATGTCGCTATATCAGCTCAAGTCTCAGTTTCAAGATCAGCTGCGCCCAATAAGTGATGCGTTGGTCGAGCAAAAGGTGACAGCAAATCAAGTGACGGTGTCAGCCGTATTACTGAGCCTTGGTACGGCTTATATGATTGCCAAACCCGCAACTGAGCAGCAGGCATTATGGTTGCTGTTACCTTCATCACTGTTTGTGCGTATGGCGCTCAATGCTATCGATGGCATGATGGCGCGTGAGCATGGGCAAGCCTCAAGGCTTGGGGCAGTGCTTAATGAAGTGGGTGATATCGTGGCTGATACGGCGCTCATAGCAAGTCTTGCTCCTCATCTTGCTAATGGTAACTTACAAGCGTCGGCAGTCAATTTACCAAACCGTATATCAATCCATCAGCGTCATATTGTCGGTCTGATTGTGCTTAGTATCAGCACTGAGTTACTAGGTATCACCAGTAATACGATGTTAGATATTAGAGCAAACCAAGGACCTCTAGGCAAAAGCGATCGTGCTTTTCTACTAGGTTTGCTTGGCGCTTTTATGGTGACTAAAGCACCGATCGTGCTATCGCATATCAAAGTGGGTCCACTATTGATACTGACAGAGGCACTACTATTAAAAACTTGCTTGAATCGGCTGCGTTATATGGCAGACTTATATTTGATGCGCAAGCCACCTGTGCTACGCTCAAACCGCTTAGACAGTCTTGAGTCAATACCAGACGCATCGTATCAATCAGTTTTTCTTCTTGGTTACCAAGTGAATGTTGGTCAATCTAATACGCTATTTTTCGATGCTGTTTCATCAAATTATTCTTTATTAAGCTATCCTCTATCAAATTTTTCTTCATTAAATGCCCCTTTATCAAATTCTGCTGTTAAAACGTCCTTTTTGGAGCCTAAGACAATGCCAACCACCCCTCTCAATAGTCATGAAAAAGTGGAGCAGGTTAGCGATACGCTCAATTTATCGTCTTCCAAATTGATAAGCGGTGAAAATTGCTACAATGCTTACGATGGTACGGCAATATATTATCGCTATTGGTTAACGACACCTTTAGAGAATATCAAACAAGCCGGTCAGCAGCACACACAACAACGCCAAGTCATTCTGTTACATCGTGGTCACGAACATTCGGGACGACTAGCAGAGCTTGGGCAACAGTTTGCGGCAGCAGGCTATCAAGTATTTGCTTGGGATGCGCGCGGTAATGGGCGCTCGGGTGGTATCAAGGATCATGCCGAGAGTGTCACCGAGCTTGAGCGCGATTTAGACGGTTTTGTACAATTGGTTATCGGGCAAACGGGCATTGCTATCGAGGATACCTTAATCGTCGCCAGTAGTATCGGTGCGGTACTCGCCGCAGCATGGGTACATGATTATGCGCCAAATATTCGTGGGATGATATTGGGTACGCCAGCGTTGAGTATTCGCTTGTACATGCCATTTGCCATACCATCGCTAAAGGTAGCTCGCGCGCTAGGTCTGATGTCACGCGTGAGCAGCTACGTCAAGGCGCAAGTCTTAACCCATGATAAAGACGCACAGCAAGCTTATAATGCCGATCCGCTGATTTCTAATAGCATTTCAACTGATCTGCTTATCGATACGCATGCCACGGGTCAACGCTTGCTCGATGATGCTAGCGCTATTACTGTACCGACGTTTATATTATGTGCAGGTAAAGATTACGTGGTCGATAAGCAGGCAGAGCGCGATTTTTATGAGGCAATTAATACGACTGATAAACGCTGGCAACTCTATCCAGACAGTTATCATGCAATCTTTCATGAGACCAATAAGGCAGACGTCTTCGCAGATTGTATCGAGTTCGCTGAGCAGGTATTCAGTAAGGACGTTAAAGCGCCTGATTTAAGCGCGGCTCATCTTAATAGTGCCAGTAAAGATAAGGTTGATCGTTTAGCGATTAAACCCTTTAATCCAAGCTTTGCCATTACTCGATTTGCCATGCAAAAATTTGGTCATGTCAGCGACGCGATTGCCACAGGACTGGAGCATGGCTTTGATTCGGGGCATTCGCTCGATCACGTTTATTATAATCAACCGAGTGGGCAGAATAAATTTGGTCAGGCGGTTGATAAGTTTTACTTGAGCAATATTGGTTGGCAAGGGATTCGTATCCGCCGTGAGCATATATTGGAGCTGGCACGCGAGGCTCTGGCAGATATTGAAGACAAAAACCAGAGCAGTACTAAACCATACCAACCAAAACTACTAGATATCGCTAGTGGACATGGCTTTTATGCCTTTGATTTACTGACAGAGTTTACCAGCTTGCACGCTGAGCTACGCGATTATGAGCAGCATAATATCCAAGCATTGCAAGCCAAAGCAGAGCAGTTAGAGATTGCTGATCGTGTCCTTACTTGTCAAAAAGATGCGTTTGACCCTGCCAGTTATTCTTATTTACAGAAGGAAAGTGACAATACTAAAGGCCTTGACGATAAAAAATTTGATATCGCCATTGCTTCTGGTGTCTTTGAATTGTTTTCTGACAATACGCTACCAGCAACGGCATTGGCAGGCATTTATGATAGTTTGAAATCTGGGGGTTATTTGCTTTATACCAATCAGCCTTGGCATCCTGAGCAGGAGTTTATCAGTAAAACCTTAAATAATCATCGCGGTAGCAGTTGGGTGATGCGCTGTCGCTCACAAGCGGAAATGGATCAATTGGTTGAAAATGCTGGCTTTAAGAAAGTCGCCATGCGTATCGATCGCTTTGGTATCTTTACCGTGTCATTAGCGGTTAAAACAGCACCAAATGTTGAAAAGTCATAGATGAATAATGAAAATACCAAGCCTTATGAGCGCGTGCAACTGTTTTCAGGGGGCGGCGCACGTTTTGCTTATTATTTGGGCAGTTATGCGGCATTGGTTGCTCATGATTTGAAGCCAGATCTCATCATTGGTACGTGCGGTGGTAGTCTGTCGGCTTATTTGGTTAATCTAGCGCCTGATCCTAAGGATTTGCAGGATCTCATGTGCAGCCGTGAGTTGTATTATGTCATCAGTGCGATTAGACATGTCGAGCCAGACGAAGCCAATAAACGACTTAAAATACGTTATATGACGCAGGCGCTTAAACGCTGGCGCTTGTCACGGCAAGTTTCTAAAAGCCAAAAACAGCAGCAAACAGACAACTATGAGCGACTATTAGATGAGTTGCAGCAGTTGGCGATGTTTCGGATAGATAACGAGGGGCAATGGCTCGATGAATTGTCTCGTTTTTCGCCCCAGCAGAATAATAATTCGTTTAATACCGCCGCGCCAGAGATAGCCATTATTGCCAGCCGACTGTTTAAAGCACCCAATCAACCCAGCAATCAAACACCTACTGCTGATAGTTCTGTTTACGATGAGTTTAAACTACAAGAGTTATTATTTGCGCCACCGCGTTTGGCAGCATCAGAGCATTTTGATGAAATACTTAACGCACCTGCGCATACGTTTGCCGATAGGCGTATCCATCAGTCAGTAAATATCGTAAAGCAGTGGGAATTTAATTCAGCGGTTCGTGTTTCTATGGCAGATATGTATTATCTACCGCCCATGCATATTGCAACGCTCGGCTGGTGTTTGGGTGGCGTTATTAATCTCACTCCTATTGAGCTAGCATGTCAACTGGGACAGACGGTATTTACAGAGACCAAGGCAGGCTATGATTCTTATCTTGCTGCACCTGCGATTCAGCGTGTTTTTGGTTTTGACCCAAATGAGCGCTTGGCACAAGTGCATGGTTATCAGCCAATGGAAACGTCATCACTTATGAAGTCAGAAAGAAATAGCCATCAATTGCATTGGTTACCCTTTGCAGATAATGGTCAGCAGTTGGCAGGACAGCATGTACAAAAGCGTTTTAATATAAATCAAATGACGGTTGAACTCATTCACAGTGACTATGATGGCTTTGTACAGCAGATGCAGGTGCAATGGCAGTATGGGTATCAGCGTACGGCTGAATATATACAGCAGCATGGTCTATGAACTCTAAAATGAAAAACATCACACAGTCGACTTCAACTCATAAGCCATCACATATTTTCGTTTTTGGCGGTACGAGCGGTCTTGGCTTGGCGTTGGCGCTGCATCATCAGGCGCTTGGCTGGCAAGTGAGCGTAGTTGGTCATAGCGTGTCGAAGATAAACCTTATCAATAGTCAGTATCCTAATATCATGACTTATAATTGCGATTTAACCGATAGCGCGCAAACACAAACGTTGGTAGATAACTTGTCAGATATTAGTTTTCAAAGACTGATTTATAGTGCGGGCAGTTACACCAATGAGCGTGTTCATCATCTGAGTCAAGCTGACAGCGATAAAATGCTAGCAATTAATCTGCAAGCATTTGAGCAGGTTTTTAGATGGGCAAGTGAGCAATTGAAACAGCAAAGTTATTCATTGGATTTTAATAAAAGCAACAAACTCAGCCTGATTTGTATCGCTTCTATCGCCGGTACTATGAATTACCCTTATGCCAGTCTTTATGCCAAAAGCAAACGTGCCATGATTGCGACTGCTAGCGCTTATCGAGCGGCGCTGATGCCTTATAATATTCAAGTCAACTGCATCGCCTCAGGTTATATCGATACTCAAGCATTACGCGATTTGAATAACGGCGATGCCAGTCATAAGCCATTCATCATCAGTACGCAAACGGCGGTTGAGAATGTTATGCAAGCCATTGATGATGATGTTGAGCTGGCAGTATTTCCGCGCTCCACGCGTTATATTACTCGAGCGCTCAATCATTTGCCTAAGCCTATGCTTAACTGGATATTACGCAGTAAATTGGATAAAACGACTTGATAACAGCTTACCCAAGCAGCCAATAAAACAAGGTAAATAGCGGCACGCCAATGAGCAAGCTATCTACTCTGTCTAATACGCCGCCATGTCCGGCGAGCATCGTACCCGTGTCTTTCACCCCGTGCTGACGTTTAAAGGCGGACTCTAATAAATCTCCAGCGATACCACTGACCGCTAAGCCGTAAGCGGCTAATAAGCAAATCCACCAGTTAAAAGGCGTGAGCCAAATGCCTAATAGCGTTGCCAATATCGCCGCTAGCATACTGCCTAAAAGAGCGCCTTCGATACTTTTATTCGGGCTAATGGTTGGGGCAAGACCACGCTTAAACAGTTTGTGACCAAGCAATCGTCCGCATAAATACTGGGCAATATCATTAAATTGACTGGCGAATAACACAAAAAATAAAACGCCATACTGCTCGCGCTGCCAGATTAATTGTTGTAAAGCAATGAGACTGATAATCAGGGTGATAAAAGCAAAACTAACGACTAGGTCTAACCGATTTAGACGTGTGTAAGCTGGAGTAGAATGGGAAGAGGTTTGGCTAAAAGGCAATATCTTGGGTTGTAAACCGCGCTCTTGCAGTTTCTCAATCAGCACAGACTTGCTTTGTAGACACCATAAGCGTTTAATCTCGTAGCAGCCACGCAGACCAATCAAGATGAAAAAAGCGATGAGCAGCCATTGGTAGGGGTAGGTAGGAGGCTGCATGGGTTGGTTATTATCCGTTATCTTAGCGATAACATAACAAGCACAAAGTGCCGCTAACATGAGCCACCATGAGCGGGCGATCAAATAGATTTTCGGTAAGCGCTGACGTAAGCGAGGTAGGGCAAGCATGCCCCACGTCACACTGACGACCATCATAAGTCCGGTCACAAACTGCAAATCAGTAGCCATATTTTTAGCACTTCAAGGTCAATAAAGAACGGCAAGTTACCATTTTTCATGGCTAAAGTGGCAGCTTCCAATTGCTGTTAGATGTTAACAACTGTATTTACCACTCTAGCCTCTGTGTCATCGATTATAGGCTGAAGCAGCCAATCAATGCCACCCTCTCTGCTGCCTGTTTTGTCGCCTTCTCTCAACTTCGATAAGGGCGCAATCACACTGGTTCGAGGTGTGGTTGCCAAATGTGGATAGTCTTGACGATAGTGACCACCGCGACTCTCATAACGCTGATAAGCTGATTGAATAACCAACGTGGCTAATTGTAATTGTCGTGCTAATTGAAAGTAAGGCAGCTCATTCAAAATAGTAGCGTTGTCTTTATTATAGATGCTTAGTTGATTAGAGTCGTAGCAGTTAAGCTGTTGTTGCCATTGTTGTATTTGTAAAAGTGCTTGTTCTAACTGCTGAGCATCACGAGTAATGCCCATATGGGAGGTCATCAAAGCTTTTAGTTCTGCGGTTATTCCAGTGGTGTCAGCATTTATATTGACGTTATGATTAGTATAGCTTTCATATTCAGTAGACGATGGCAAAGTAATGCGCTGACTATCTTTAAGCGTTGGCGCTATCCACGTATCATGGATTAATTTGTTTAAATTAGCATGAGGTAAAGTCGTTTCTAACGTTTCTATTGATGCTAAATAGCGCGGCAAGTCCGTAGCGATATTGCGCCCAACTACTACGCACTCCAAAAGTGAATTACTAGCTAAGCGGTTTGCTCCATGTAGACCTGTATAAGCAACCTCACCAGCAGCATAAAGCCCTGCCACATCGGTCAAACCATTGGCACACGTGACCACACCGCCACAACTATAATGCGCAGTCGGTGCAACGGGGATAGGTTGTTTCGTGATATCAATACCAAGCTCTAATAGCGTTTTATAAATCTGCGGAAAATGCTCCCGTAAAAATTGCTCTGGCAAATGACTGACATCTAAATGTACGTAGCCAAGTCCGTTATTACTGATCTGCTCAGCGATGGCGCGAGCGACGATATCGCGCGGTGCCAATTCTGCCCGTTCATCAATTTCCAACATAAAGCGTTTGCCAGTTTGCGGACAGGTCAGCCGTCCACCTTCACCGCGTAGTGCTTCCGATATTAAAAAACTACTGTCATCTAAGGCTAAGCCAGTCGGGTGAAATTGAATAAATTCCAAATTAGCCAAGCGGCAGCCTGCTTGCCATGCCATCATAACCCCGTCGCCAACACAGACATTTGGTGCACTGGCTCGCTTGAACAACTGTCCTAAACCGCCACTGGCTAAGACGACGGCGTGACTATAAAAAGTCAGTTGTCGCTGATTGCTATGGTTAAAAACTTGCGCCCCTTGGCACTGGTTATCACTATTTGTTAAAAGCCTCAGCGCTTCATGATCAGGCAAAATAGTGATATGGGCAGCGGCTTGCGCCTTTACGGTCAAGGCTTCCATAATGTGTCGACCAGTCGCATCATCCGCATGCGCGACTCGCCTGCAACCATGCCCGCCTTCTTTGGTTAAATGTAAGTCAGCAGTTTGTAGTTCGGTCTGTAGTTTGGTGAAAGGTTTTGCATTATCTTTTTGCGGTATTTGGGTAAAAGGCACGCCTTGCTCACACAACCATTGGACGGCCTCTTGCCCTGCACTTAAAATGCGACTGGTATTGTCAGCTTCGCATAACCCTGCGCCAGCAATTAGGGTATCGGCGATATGATCAGCGACAGAGTCTTCTTTATCCAAGCTTGCCGCGATGCCACCTTGGGCATAATGACTGGAGCAAATCTCCAAGGCGGCTTTGCTCAATACGGTAATATTCAGCGATTTTGGTAACGCTAGAGCCGTGCTTAAGCCTGCTAGTCCAGCGCCAATGATAAGTACGTCAGTTTGTACAATATCATCAGAGCTAGGGGCACTTAATGGCTTCGCGGTAAGTGCCGCGCTCATGTTAGGCAGCCCCGACATTGGCAAACAACTCGCGGTCTTTGACAATATCGCCGCTCGCTGTCACGCGTTGTTTTTGTAATTCGGCAAAATCAAGCATACGTTGCAAGGGCTTTTTAGCTGAGATTGCCAGTTCAGGCGTCATCAAAACTTCACCACTGCGCTGCATTAAGCACTGTTCAATACCTTTTAGACCATTCATTGCCATCCATGGGCAAAACGCGCAACTCTTACAACTGGCACTTTCACCAGCCGTCGGCGCAGCTAAGAAACGCTTATTTGGCGAGCGCTTTTGCATTTCGTGCAAGATACCCAAATCGGTGGCGACAATAAAAGTATCGGCATCCATCTCATAAGTCGATTGCAACAGTTTACTGGTCGAGCCGACCACATCGGCGAGCGCTACTACGCTGTCGGGGGATTCTGGATGCACCAAAACTTTGGCGTCTGGATGATCCTCTTTTAATTGCACCAGCTCGGTCGCTTTAAACTCGTTATGTACAAGGCACGAGCCTTGCCAAAGCAGCATATCTGCGCCAGTCTCTTTAGCAATATATTTACCCAAATGGCGGTCAGGACCCCAAATGATAGGTTCGCCTTGCGCATGTAGATGACGAATAATATCAATACCGACTGATGAGGTAACCACCCAGTCAGCACGAGCTTTGACGGCGGCGCTGGTATTGGCGTAAACAACGACCGTACGCTCAGGATGGGCATCACAAAATGCGGAGAACTCGTCAGCAGGGCAGCCCAAATCAAGCGAACACTCAGCTTCTAGGTCCGGCATAAGTACCGTTTTTTCCATACTTAAAATTTTTGCTGACTCGCCCATAAAGCGTACACCAGCGACTACTAAGGTCTGGGCACTATGCGCTTGCCCAAAGCGTGCCATCTCAAGCGAATCACCCACGCAACCGCCCGTTGCTAATGCCAAATCTTGAATAAAGGGATCGACGTAATAATGGGCGACCAATACCGCATTATGCGCTTTTAATAGCTGTTTGATGTTTTCCTCAACCATGAGACGTTCAGCACGTGGAAGGTCTGCTGGGATTTTAGCTTTGGCATATTCAATATTCATTTGTGTTGCAATGCGATTGTCATTACTCATGATGGGTGCGTCGTAAGGATAAGTGTTCATAGCTGCAAACCTTTTAGGTAGTAACGACAAGCAATATGCCGCTAAAAATAAGTCAATGAATACCGCTGGCTAATCAGATATATTAATTATGCTCATTTTGAGCATAAATACAAGTATTTTTTATACATTTATGATTTATAAAGACTCATTTTATATAATTACAACCACGAACTATGATAATCGTTGATTCAAGCTATACTGAGCAAATGGTCAACAGCTTAGCAGTTGAGCGTTATTTAATAATTAAAATAAAAGGTAATCACTAAAGTCATGACGTTGTCTTATTCACACGCGCATCAGCAAGGTAGTGGCACCACAGAAGTCGTGGCCGTGCTAGTCGCCATTACTGAGCATACCGCTAGGGTCTTAACCGTTGATCAAGGAAAGCTGTTACCCAATGGTCCATTGATGCCGTTGCATCGCTCACTGCAAGCTGGCGTGCGCCAATGGGTTGAGGAGCAAACACAGCAACCACTTGGTTAT
This sequence comes from Psychrobacter sp. NPDC064578, assembly GCF_044901245.1. Lineage (NCBI taxonomy): Bacteria > Pseudomonadati > Pseudomonadota > Gammaproteobacteria > Moraxellales > Moraxellaceae > Psychrobacter > Psychrobacter sp. NPDC064578. The sequence continues at coordinate 366,510 of NZ_JBJDPI010000002.1, read as the reverse complement.
TTGGAGCAGCTATATACCTTTGTCGATACCAATAGGCGCAACGTTGATGGTCACGCATTGGTCTACGTGAGCTATTTGGGACTGGTACAAGAGACACAAACGCAGCAGCTACAAAGCCAAGCATCGTGGCGCGATTGGTATGATTACTTTCCTTGGGAAAATCATTTGGATGGCATACCTAGCATCATTATGACCAATATTGTGCCAGCATTATTGAGCTGGGCAGATAGCACTAAAGATTCAGGCATTCAGCAGCGCCGCCGTCAGCGTATTGGTTTATGTTGGGGTGTAAGTGAAGCGCTCTTAGTGGGTAATATGACCACAAGTGAAAATGCGGATAATGAATACACAGCCTATGAGCATTATGAAAATAGAGAGTGGGTCGCTGAGCATGTGCTACTGCGCTATGAGATGCTGTATGAAGCGGGACTGATACCGGAAGCACCGAACTATCCACCTAGCTATTCAATGAATCATCAAAGCGCTCATCAATCGAGCCATCAGAATAAGCTACCTGAAAGCTGGTCACAGCTCATTGGTGTGCCGATGTATTATGATCATCGCCGAGTGATTGCAACGGCTATTTCACGGCTTCGTGCCAAAATTGAATACCGACCGCTTATTTTTGGCTTGATGCCAGATGTATTTACCTTGTCACAATTACAACAAAGCGTAGAAGCGCTCTCAGGAGTGCGCTTGCACAAGCAAAATTTCCGTCGTCTGCTAGATTCACAAAAACTTGTGATGGAAACAGGACAGAGTAGTAGCGCCCAACGTGGTCGTCCTGCCAAGCTTTATCGCTTTCGTCATGATATTGAACTACAAAGCTTATTGATGGATAGTAAGTTGCCTAAGCGTAAATAGGCGTCAATAGACTACCTTGCTATCTTTATTTTGATGATTATAAAACCCTGTCGGCTGCACAAAATGATGACGGTTCCTTGCGAGGCTGTTAACTTTACGCTATATTTATGCTCATTTTGAGTTTAATTGCATAAGCATATATGAACGCCACGTTTATTTAAGGGTTAAAAATGACAGTTAAAAAAGAACCAGCATTGGATGACGTATTGCTTAAACCTTTAGTTGAAGCTGCGCTAACTGAGGATTTGGGCAGACGCGGGGATGTCACATCACAAGCCACCATTCCAGCCGATATGCAAGCAAAGCTAGAGATTAAAGCGCGGCAAGCAGGCGTGATATGTGGTATGGATTTGGCACGTTTATCGTTTGCGATGGTTGATTCTCAGATTGAGTTTGTGGCTCAAGTTGCTGATGGTGAATGGGTTGACGCGGGTACAGTCTTGGCTAGTGTGCGTGGTAATGCGCGCCATTTACTGACAGCAGAACGTACCGCGCTCAATTTTATGACCCACTTGAGTGGCATTGCGACAGATACCAGAAAAATTGTAGATAGTGTGGCAAACTATCCTGCGCAAATTACTTGTACACGTAAGACCATTCCAGGCTTGCGCATTGTACAAAAGTATGCGGTACGCTGCGGCGGCGGGCGCAACCATCGTTTGGGACTGGACGATGCTATTTTAATCAAAGACAATCATATTGCCATCGCTGGTGATATAAAGACTGCGATTAAACAAGCCCAAGATTTCGCTGGGCATTTAATTCCTATCGAAGTAGAAGTCGATACTTTAGAGCAGCTAGTGCAGGCACTAGACGCTGGCGTGAGCTTGGTGCTATTAGATAATATGTCCCCTGAAATACTAGCGCAGGCAGTAACGATGTGTAAAGGTCGCGCTAGAACAGAAGCTTCAGGTGGTATTACTCCTGAAACGGTGCAAGCAGCAGCAAAAACGGGTGTTGATTTTATTGCCATGGGTTATTTGACGCACAGTACCACGGCATTAGATATCGGTCTTGATTTTAGCGCATGATTTTCAACATGGCTGTCTTTACCTGCCTGTCTTCACATACCTATTTTAGCGATTAGGCTTTATGAGGTTTTTTACCCGCCAAATAGTGGCTGATATGTCAATGTTTAGCCTCTATTTTCGTCGATAGTCTGCTGCCAGAAAGGTAAGCAAAGTTAATGATTTAATTAGCTTATCTGCCTATGATACAATATAAGCTACAAAGTTATTGTTAACCATCTATTGGGTCATCGTTGCACTCGCACGATGACCTTATCTTTTTGCCCGATTTGACTAATAGACAAGCGAGCGCTCAGTGAATACTGAAATCATCAAGATAATCTTAGCCTTTATGGTACTGATTAATCCCTTTAGCGCTTTGACGTTATTTTTGGATTTGACCCGTGGTTATTCGATGAATAATCGACGTAAAGTGGCGCGTGTTGCTTGTTTGACGATTTTTATCACTATTAGTTTCTTTACGGTAGCAGGCGAGACATTACTAAAAGCACTTGGTATTTCTATCGGCTCGTTTCAGCTGGCAGGTGGCATCTTGGTGTTTTTGATTGCTCTTAATATGATGAATGGCGACGGTAATCCCGTGAAGCCCGATCAAGAAAACTTCGATGTTGACCATGTGCAAGACGCGCCGCCCACCATGGCTGCAGCAGTTGTGCCTATCGCTATTCCAATGATGATTGGACCAGGTGGTATCTCGACGGTGATTATTTATTCTTCACAAGTCTCTGGTATTTTGCAAGTATCTGCCATATTGATTGCTGGTTTATTTATCAGTCTGTTTTGTTATCTAGCATTGATGGCGGCAGGTCGTATCAGTCGCTTGCTGGGTGATACTGGATTGAACATCATGAGCCGAATTATGGGGATGTTATTGGCGGCAGTTTCTATCGAAATTATCGTCAATGGCTTACGCACTTTATTTCCTGATTTAGTGTAATAACGCTACTACCTTATGTTTGTCAGTCAATTTTTTGGCTTATTCCTTAATGGGCGTGTTGAGTATTCAACCTTAGCACTGACAGTGCCGATTTATGAATGTTTAATACGCCTTAATGAAAAGCATGTGCTAACTCATATCAAATTTAAACACCAAAGATTCGGTTAGAAGTCATTTTTGGAGAATAGTCATGTCTTAAGCTATGGCTAATTAATCACCAAAAGTATTCGAAAAAACACCATTCATAAAAATATGTTACAGTGGACAGACAACTATTATCATAGGAGTTAGTCTTGAGTAATAAAAGAATTGCTATTTTAGGTGCAGGTCCAAGTGGTTTAGCACAATTACGCGCTTTTGAAGCGGCTCGTTTGGCTGGCGCAAAAAACTTACCTGAGATAGTTTGTTATGAAAAGCAAAACGCTATTGGTGGCATGTGGAACTATAGCTGGCGCACAGGATTAGACAGAAATGGTGAGCCTGTTCACGGTAGTATGTACCGTTATTTGTGGTCCAATGGTCCCAAAGAGTGCTTAGAATTTGCTGATTATTCGTTTGATGAGCATTTTGGTGAAGCGATCCCTTCATACCCACCGCGTGAAGTCCTAAAAGATTACATTATGGGGCGTATCGATAAACAAGATATTCAAAAACACATCCGCTTTGAATGCCCAGTACGTTGGGTGGCATTTGATGATGAGACGCAAAAATTCACCGTGACGGTGATGAATCATAAAACCAATGAGCAAGAAGTGGAAGAGTTTGATTATGTCGTCGTGGCGACGGGTCATTTCTCCACGCCCAACATGCCTTACTTTGAAGGGTTAGAAGCTTTCCCCGGTCGCATTCTGCACGCGCATGATTTTCGTGACGCCTTAGAGTTCAAAGACGAAGATATTTTGCTCATCGGCAGTAGTTATTCAGCCGAAGACATTGGCACGCAGTGCTATAAGTATGGCACCAAATCAGTCACTATCAGCTATCGCACGCAAGCACTCGGCTATGATTGGCCAGAGGGCATCAAAGAAGTACCTTTGGTCACCCATTTTGAAGAAGATGTGGCGCATTTTGCCGATGGTAGCAGCCAAAAATTTGATGCCATTATTATGTGTACTGGTTACCTGTTTCATTTCCCCTTTATGCCCGATGAATTACGTCTGCAAACGCATAACTGCTTATATCCAGCCAACTTGCACAAAGGGATTTTCTGGCAGCCAAACCCAAAGCTCATTTATTTAGGTATGCAGGATCAGTATTTCACCTTTAATATGTTTGACGCTCAAGCATGGTATGCACGTGATGTGATGATGGGCGATATCGAATTGCCTGAATTGGTACACCGTGAAGCAGATGAGAAAAAGTGGTTGGCAACTTACGCGAAGTGCGTGACGGTCAGCGATTCAATCGACTTTCAAGCCGCTTATATTCGTGATTTAACCAATGCGACCGATTATCCAGAATTTGCAGTTGAAAAACAGGGTGAAATCTTAAAAGAGTGGCAAAAAGATAAAGCCGATAATATTATGACCTTTAGAGAAAAGGCGTATCGCTCTACGTTAACAGGCACGCTATCGCCTGAGTTGCCAGAGCCTTGGTTGGACGTCCTTGATGACTCGCTTGAGCATTTTTTGAACTTAACCTTCGTTAAGCCTAAAAAGCGTAAAAAAGTATCGTAAATAGTAAAAGTGTCAGATTCCAAAAAGCCAAACGCATTTATACAATGTGTTTGGCTTTTTTTATTCTTATATTAATATGTAGGGGCTGTGTTAATGGTTTAGCCTATCACCTATTTTTGCCTTTATCGTTGTTTTTAACTTTGGTACAGATGCCACGCCAAATACAGCATGAGTATCCCTACCAAAGCATCGAGTATATTCCACGCTTTTGGTTTGGCAAATAATGGTTTGAGTAATCGCGCCCCATAACCCAACGCAAAAAAGAAAAAGAATGAGGCGCTGACTGCGCCAACTGCAAATGCCAGCTTACTACTAGCACCCGTTGAAACCATGCCAACGAGTACCAATGTGTCTAAGTAGACGTGTGGGTTGAGCCAAGTAAAGCCAAAACATAATAACAGGGCTTTTTTTAAGCTAGTGACGACTTGTCCCTCGACGGTGAGTGCATGTGTGACGCGCACACTGGCATATAAGCTCTGCAATCCATAGCCCAGCAAGAATACAACGCCAGCGAATTTTGCTATATTGACCACTTGCGGATATTGCGCCGTGACCGCGCCAAAACCGCCAACGCCAGCAGAGATTAACAGCGCATCACTGACCGCGCAAAATAAGCAGACAAAAAATATGTGCTCGCGTTTGAGTCCTTGTTTGAGTACAAAGGCGTTTTGTGAGCCAATCGCGATGATGAGCGATAGCCCAAGTAAGAATCCAGAGGTGTAGTCGGTCGCATTCATAATAGTGTGCTTAGCAGGGGGCGGATAAGAGGTGTTGACATTTTGCTTACTGGCAGCGCGGTAAAAAGCTGTTAAGATACGCTATTGGATAAATCTATGCAATACGAGCGCAATAAGCGTGCACGGGACGAGGGGCAAGGTAGGTCATGGTGGTAAGTCTGACAAGAATGCTAAAGTCATTTGGGCAAGCTCAAGATGACCTGCCAACGCTAGCAGCCAAAAATGCTCAGGAGATGGCTATCAGTCAAGATATAGAGGTGACTGATAATAATAGTAAAAACAATGATAAAAACGATCAAGCTGTCAGTCAGCGTTCTGTACTGACGCCGCCTGAGCGCAGCGAACGTATTTGTGATGCTTTGGCGCAAGTGAGTGATATCAGAACGCCGACACCATTGACTGATCGCTACCTGTCCAATCGCGCTCAGATGCACCCGACCAATAGACCGCCTTTTGACCCCGATACCTTGTGGTATCTCAAACATGGACGCTGCCCGATTATGACTGAGCTTGTTGATGTGGTCGATGAAGCCACCCTAAACGCCATGCCCATCGAGGCGGTTGCGATACTAGACCGTATCAATGGTAAGTTAAAACGCTATCGTGAGTGGAGCAGTGAGCTCAATGAGCAGCAACAACAGCAACATAATGAACGCCAATTTGTCATCGATAAGCTGGTGTCAGAGAGCGTTCCAGAAGCCCTCCATCATTATGAGCAATTACAGCGTTTTAGCCCGCACCGTACCAAAAACAATATGGTGCAAGGAAAAATGACGGCAGGTGACATGCTGACGGATTTGTTTTTAGAAATTGATTATAAGCTTGATGAATTGTTAGATGAGCTGCATCAAACGGTGATGAATCGTTTGGCTTCAACGCACCGTTATGTCAAAAGCCGGACAAAAAGTTAATGGCTGTTGATTGTCATTATAAAATTAACATAATTCAGAGCTTTGATTAAATTGGGGACACGTCCTAACATGGTTTTCACACAAGCGACGCAATGCATAACAATATAGGGCTTTAATAGAGCCTTATTTTTTTGTTTAATAATAACTATCTATCTTATTTAGAATAATAAGAAATTTACCAAGCCATTTAGCCAAGCCATTTTATTCAACAATTAGGATACTCTAATGACTCAAGTTACTGCGATGTTCGTCATGTTCATTTTATATGGAGTGTTACCAGTCGCTGGGTTATATCTGGGGTATCGTGGTATCAAAAAAATGACTGCGCCTAAAATGCTTGAGTACAAAGCGATGCCGCAATTGGGTTACATCCCCGAAAAAATCTTGCCTGTTGAAGTCAAAACAGCACTTGACCAAATCAATGAAAAAGGGGAGAAGCTGCGGGTCATTTATGGCGATACCAATAATGATGGCAAGATAGACGATACAGACACGGTCAATGAAACCTACATTATGATTCAAAATTTAATGGACAGACATGTGCCACTTGCTGTGACTGACTATCGCCGCTTGCACGACTTAGATGTGGGGGATGGCGCGCGCGCTGACACGACCAAAATCAAGCACTCTAATGTGACTGGAAAAGAAGCGCTATTAGATGTATTACGTACCATTAATACTCAGTTTGATGATTTATTGAATGCCTCTTATCATCAAGATGGTCAAAAGCTGCTGGCGACCAACCGCTATCTACAAAAACGCTTTAATAATCCTGCTACTGCGACAGATATGCAAAAGCTCGATAGCAATGTTAGTAGTGTCAATAGTGCTAATATAGAAATTAAAGCGATTGAAAATCCAACTGGCGCAACTGGTAAGAATGTGAGTGCTGAGAATATTAAACTGTAAAGGCAAAGTGGTGTGATTAAACGATGAAGAGTAAGGGTATATGAGCATCTTAATAGGCATTGGCATTGTAACGACCGTCACCACCTTTTATTTGGGTAAAAAAGGCTGGCATGCGCTACACAAAGCGGTCGGTATTTCGCCAGGTGTACTCACTTATCAGGATTATGATGCACCGTTGTCATTGTCCAAACTCAGTTGGCAGCAGCTAAATTTACATAAAAAACACCTGAAAAATTTGTCAGAGCCACAGCTGCGTCAATTAAAACGTATCGATGAAAAAGTAACCCGCTATCAAGCGTATCAAAAATCACTACAAGCTCAGCATAAAACGCCTGCGGTAACAGAGCAGCAGTTTGTATTGAATAAGATGCTGCATACTCGGCTTCCAGAAATTTTATCCAGTCATTATCATTTAACAAATATAAGCACCGATAATATAAGTAATGACAATGAAGCGGAAGCCAATGAGTTATTACAGAGCGTGTTAAATAATATTGAGCAGCGTTTAGATAAGTTACTGGCGCAAATGGACACGCAGCAGTTGCAGGAATTACGAATCATGAAAAACTACATCAATAGTCATGATAGCTAAGCCTAGATTATGAGATTTATCACGACTTGCTATAAATGACCCACAAAAAAGCTGCTAATGATTATTCATCACTGGCAGCTTTTTTATGCGTCACTTTAAAACGATACCATTCACAAAAATTAGAGTAGCAAGGAAAACAAGTGCAAGTACTACGAATGGTAGACTAAACGAGTTTGACACAGCTAATCGTATTTTTTGGGTTTGGTATCACTTAGCGCTTATCGTTGCGGTCACGAGTATTGCGTGTACCACGGCTGGCAGGGCTAGCACTGCTTTTAGGTTTTGCACTGCTGTTGCGATTGTCGCTACCACTGCGGCTATCGCTACGACTGTCAGTAGCGCGACGCGCTTTAAGCGGCTTGCTTCTGATACGCTCTTGCTTCTCTTTCGCTGCGCCATGCAGACCCGTACCATAACGAGGACGCAAGCTCACTAGATCGGTCAACGTATTGATGTCTTTTCTGTCGAGTTCTAAGAAACGACCAGTACGTAGCTCTTTTGGTAGAGCAATCGTGCCATAGCGCGTGCGTAGTAGACGGCTTACTTTCAGGCCTTGTGATTCAAACAAACGACGTACTTCGCGATTACGACCTTCTTTTAGTTGGACGTGATACCACTTGTTGACGCCTTCACCACCACCGTCTTTGATATCTTCGAACTTTGCAAGGCCATCTTCTAGCATAACGCCAGCCGTTAGCGCACGAGCGATCTCAGGCGTGACTTCACCCAATACACGTACCGCATATTCACGAGTGACTTCGCCAGACGGATGCATCAAGCGATGCGCCATCTCACCATCATTGGTAAACAATAATAGCCCAGTTGAATTGATGTCCAAGCGACCAACCATCACCCAGCGATCATGAGTCAGTTTTGGTAAACGCTCAAAAACGGTTGGACGACCTTCTGGATCTTTAGCAGAGCAGACTTCGCCTTCAGGCTTGTAGTAAGCGATAACACGGCGACGCTTCTCGTTTTCAGAGGTGTATTTAATCTGACGACCATCAACGCGAATCTCATCGCCTTGCTCGACGCGATCACCAATGGTCGCAGGTCCGTTATTAACAGTAACACGCCCTGATTTTATGACTTCTTCCATTTGACGGCGTGAGCCAAGACCCATACGGGCGAGGGCTTTCTGTAATTTTTCATCTTTCATAATCATGTCCTTGAGTCGGTGGGTTTACATTTCTCAATGTAAAAAATTGGATTGACTATTCTACGCTATTTTGATGACTTTAGCACGCAAACGAGCCTCTACAAACGGTATCAATTTATCGTTTTATATTAATAAAAGAAAGTTTGCTAAATTAAAAGAGATTTCTAAAATAAAAGTTGGTTAAGTTGGGATAAAAGTAAGATATTTACATACAAATGCTTATATTTATTTTTTAATAAAATAGTGATTTCTTTGAATATTATTAAGATTAGTTAAGCAACATAACCAACACCAAATTTCTATTTTCGGCAGCATGAACCCTAAAAAATACCGCTAACTCCTTTGAATATGTCTTTAGATTTAGATTTTTCTGTCTTTTTGTTTTTATCGATATGCGCTATACGCCTTTTTTGAAAAGGGTTTACGTAAAATAAATTAACTAAAAAAATTGTTCTTACATCAATGTTTATAAATATTGCGTTATGTATAGTTTAGGTGTATATTCAATAAATACATCCTTTTTTATGAATATATTGACAGCAGCAAGGCACTTATTTTTGATTCACGAATATAAATATGAGTAACTGTTATGGTTTATAAATATTTCATTTCTGTACAAAAGCGCTCCTTAATAGCGAGTGCGTCTTGCTTATTGCTGACAGTATTGCTCAGTAGTTGCACAATAAATTCAGGACTTCAGTCTGGAAAATTACCTAAGTCAGGGACATTTACTGCAGAAAACGGTCTACAATTCTATATTCAACCTTTGAGTTTGGCTAATCTACCAGCTAAAGAAGCCGTCATCCTTGATCGAGATTTATATCATTTAGTAAAAACATCTGGGCGTGTCAGCTATGGCATTGCTAAAGGGGATGTTCTCAATATTATCCTGACCAATTATCCAGATATTAATGCCTCAACGTCTAGTCTGACTGTTGACCAGCAAGGGTTTATACAATTCCCCTTAATAGGGAGAGTCAAAGCCAGCGGTCTCAGTGTGCCGCAGTTCACTGCCACTTTGCAAAGCAAGCTTCAACGCTATCTCAAATACTCAGATCCTCAGGTCAAAATCATCAACTACCGTGGTAGTAAGTTTTTTGTGGATGGTGAGGTCAAGCAGTCTGGTGAGTTTGTTATCGCAGATGTGCCCATCTCAGTATATGGTGCTATTTCTATGGCGGGTGGTACGACTGATACGGGTGATTCAAACCATATCGTATTAAACCGTCAAGGCAAAAGTTACAAGCTCGGTATCCAATCATTGAATCAAATGGGGCTGTCTGCCAATCAAATATACTTACAAGACGGCGATGCTATTCATGTCAATAGCCAAAGCCGCAATAAGGTCTATGTATTAGGAGAGTTTGGCAAAATTGAGCCCGTTGCTATTCCTGAGCAAGGGCTGAGCCTAGCGCATGTACTGGGTGAGTCAAATGGATTGAATTCTAATACGGCCAATGCGGCCAAAGTATATATCGTTCGGGATAATCCAAAGTATCAATACACCAATATTTATTATGTCGACATGCAGAGCATCACAAGTTTTGCCTTGGCCAGTCGTTTTGACATGCAAGCCAATGACATCCTTTATGTTGATCCAACTGGCTTGGCGCGCTGGAACCGTATTATTAGCGCCATATTGCCTTCAACATCAGCAATCAATGTGATTTCAGGGATATAGGAGTCAGTCATGGGAGCGTTTGATCAGATCTTGGTTGTTTGTGTTGGCAATATATGCCGCAGCCCGATGGCCGCTGCCATATTAACGGCATATTACCCAGAAAAACACATCGACTCTGCTGGTTTGTCAGCGCTCGTAGGTCACGCAGCTGATGCCAAAGCGGTTGCATTGATGGCCACTCATAATATAGACATCAGTGCTCATATCGCCGAGCAAATTGATGAAGCATTAGTCAGTCAGTCAGATTTAATTTTGACGATGACAACCAGCCAAACCAAATGGATTAAAAATCAGTGGCCGCACTGTCGCGGAAAAACCTTTCGAATAGGGCATTGGCTTGATAAAGATATTGCTGACCCTTATCAGCAGGATGACTCAGCATTTGAGAAGAGTAGACAAGATATTATCGATAGTCTTGAACAATGGACTGACAAGATTAGCGACGCGCCATCGATTAGAGCGTTGAAGTTCAGCGAATGCTATTAAACGATCAACATTGAGCGATGAGTATATGGTTATGAATAATATGGATTCAAAAGACCTATCAACGTCTACGGGTGAAAAAAACAATGACGACATCGATTTAATGGCGCTGGTTTTAGTATTGTTACGTGGTTGGAAAATCATTGCTCTCATGGCGATATTGGGGCTTTTACTAGGGCTTTTGTATACCCGCTATGTGAATCCCATCTATAAATCAGATGCGCTGATACAGATTGAAGAAAATACTCAAGGAATAGAGGCGCTTGGCGAGAGTATCTCAGATTTGGTCGGTGCAGAAGTCAGCAAAGCGGAGACAGAAGCAGAGCTGATAAGATCACGTATGATATTGGAGCCAGTGGTTGAGCTATTGCACCTACGTATTAAGCTAACAGATCCCAATATTGGTCATCTTGATAGAATAAAAAGCAATCGTACTCACACGCAATTAAACACACCGGATGATGTGTCACTTGATACCGAAAATGGCATAGTAAAAGTCCGCCAATTTGATGTATCACCAGCTTACTTAAACCAATCTTTTACACTAACAAAATCTGCTACAGGGTTTGTTTTGAGCAATGGGTTTGATGAATTCAAAGGTCAGCTTGGTCAGGCGCATCAGTTCAAAGGGTTGGACGGTCAGATTAATATCACTGTCACAGAGTTACCTGCTGATGGTTACCCAATTAATATTAGTAAGCAGACGATAAAGGCTGCGACTGACGCTATCAACAGCGCCTTATCCGTTGAAGAAAAAGGTCAAAAAACGGGGATCATTCAGCTGTCGATGACGGGTCCCAACCAAGAGCAAATCACGACTATACTCAATCAGATCGTCCGATCTTACGTCGATCAAAATCAATCTCGCGGTTCTGAAGAAACGACTAAAACACTTGCCTTTATGGAAACGCAGATCCCTCTATTAAAAGAAAAATTAGAGACTTCTGAAGCACTGTTTAATGACTTTCGTAAAAAATATGGCACGATTGATGTGGGTAAAGAAGCCGAGTTGTTATTGAATGAGAAGTCTCGCATCGATGAGCAGCTCAATGAGCTTAAACTAAAAAAAGCAGACTTAACCACTTATTATACCGAAGAACATCCACTGGTCATTCAAATTAATGAACAGCTCAAAGTGCTCAATAATAGAACAAGAGAGATAGATAATACCATTGCAGGTCTACCTGAAATACAGCGAGAGTTTCTAAAGCTATCAGAAGATACTGCCATCAATCGAGAAATCTATCTGACGCTGCTCAAAAATTATGAGCAACTTAAAATCGTCAAGGCTGGTCAAATCGGCTATGCCCGTATTATCGATTCACCGACCAGTACCTTTAATGCCATTGCACCAAATAAACTACAAATCCTGATGCTGACCACATTGATAGGCATGATGTTTGGGGTGATGCTGGTGCTCTTGAAGAATCTTATTAGAAATGTCGTAAAAGATCCAGAGCATTTAGAAACCACTACGGGTATCCCTGTCATTGCAACGATTCCACGCTCACCCTTACTGTCGAGGTTGAGTAAAAAGAAGAGTACCACCCCTCGCATGCTCGCTCATGTTGATCACAGTAGTTTGAGTTATGAGGCGATCAAAAGCTTAAGAACCAATTTGATGTTTGGTATGCCAATGGGAACAGCGGTCGGGCAGCCCGCGCAAGTCATATTGATTACTGGGGAGAGCCCTGGTGTCGGCAAGTCGTTTATCGCTGCCAATTTATCAGAGGTATTTGCCCAGCTCAACAAAAAAGTCTTGGTCATCGATGGTGACATGCGCTTAGGTGAGCTGCATAAAATGTTTAATATGAGCCAACATGATGGTCTTGCCGATTATTTGTTGCAGGATAAAAAGCATTTTTCTCCGATTGATGGTACTCGATCAGACAGTGAGGTTTCTAGCTTAGGGGTCGAAAGCTTTATTCATCCCACTGGTATGGAGTTGATTGATTTCATACCGCGCGGACGGCAGCCGCATAATCCTACCTCCTTATTGATGGGCGAAAAATTCAATCATTTGATGGCAGAATTAAAAACTCAATACGATTATATTGTCATCGACTCACCCCCGATATTGGCGGCGTCAGATGCTATGGTACTTGCGCAACATGCAGACAAAGTACTCATCGTTACGAAGTTTAATCATTCAATAGAAGGGCAGCTGGTTTATGCGATCAAGCAAATGAATAAAGCCAATGTACAAGTAGATGGCATTATTCTCAATGATGTACAGCAGGGTCTTATGGATAAATATAGCTATCACTATCATTATGCCTATGGAGATAACCGCTAGTTTGCGTGGTTGTCGCTTATAAGCAAACCAACTTAATTGGGTGGATATTATGTTTATAAAAACAGAGTCAAACAATGCTTATCAATCGTCCAGTGGTTTTAATCAATGGTCGAAGCGTGTGGCTCTGTATTTATTGTCATTACCACGCCTGACTAAAAGCACCCTCTTATTTAGTATAGATTTCGCCATGTCGATCTTTTGCCTATTATTGGCATTGATGCTACGACAAGGCTATGTGGCTTCTCATATCAGTCTTGCAGCATTGGCTTTTTATGCATTCGTGCCGGTTGCTAGCTTATATCTTATTGGTTTTTATCGCAGCGCCTCTCGAGGGTTTTTTGATGCAGTGATGGGTCGTGTGCTGCAACTGTTTTTTTTACTTATTATTGTTTATCAAGTCATCATTTATTTGAGTCCATCGGCGACGATACCGCGCTCAGCCCCCGTTATATTTTTATTTTTATTTTTTATTTGGCTGTGGAATAGTAGGCTCATGATCCGCGCGTTACTGAAACGTCTACAGGGTACAGGTCAAAACCGTCGTCCAAATGCCTGTTGTGACAATGTGATTATCTATGGTGCAGGAGAAGCTGGTAGAGAGTTGCTAGAAAGTTTGAGGCATTCTTATCAGTACAATGTGGTGGCGTATATCGATGATGACCCGCAGCTTACTGGGGCCTATTTACATGGCAAACAAATATATGCAGCTCACGCGCTTCCGTGGTTGATAGAAAAACTCAATGTGGCGCAGGTGATTTTAGCCATGCCCTCTATGAGCCGTGGTCGTAAAAAACAAATTATGGACAGTCTGTCAGGTATCTCCGTTAAGATAAAAGACTTGCCAAGCTTACGTGAGCTTGCTGATGAGATAGTAACCGTCAGTCATATACGACCCGTTGACATACTAGATGTGCTCGAACGAGAAACGGTCGAACCTGTTGCGGAGTTGCTACAAAAAAACATCACGGGTAAAAACGTTCTCGTTACTGGGGCAGGTGGTTCAATCGGTAGTGAGCTGTGTCGGCAAATCATCAAAAATAAGCCTAAATGCTTGGTGCTATATGAACAGTCTGAGTATGCTTTATACACCATAGATCAAGAACTTGGTAATCTAAAAACAGCGAATGCTGATTATCAAAATATTGAGATTATTAGCATCATCGGCAGTGTCAGTAACGAAAAAAAATTAATCAATATATTCGAAAAAAACCATATAAAAACGATTTATCACGCTGCCGCCTATAAGCATGTACCTATTGTTGAGTCCAATCCCTTTGAGGGTACCATCAATAATACTAAAGGCACCTACCATTGCGCCCGTGCTGCGATACAGGCTCGCGTTGAGACTTTTGTGCTGATTTCTACTGACAAAGCCGTGCGACCTACCAATGTCATGGGAGCGTCCAAACGCTTGGCTGAGTTGGTCTGCCAAGGATTGAGCCAAAGTAACAGTCAGACTTGTTTTAGCATGGTGCGTTTTGGCAATGTTTTAGGGTCATCAGGCTCCGTGGTGCCGTTATTTACCAAACAGATTGAGCAAGGCGGTCCGATCACCATCACTCATCCAGACATCACGCGCTATTTTATGACGATTCCAGAAGCGGCCAGTTTGGTTATTCAGGCAGGTGCGATGGCATTCGGTGGTGAAGTGTTTGTGCTTGATATGGGCGCGCCCGTCAAAATTGTTGATCTGGCAAAACGTATGATTCGTTTGACAGGTTGTGAGCTAAAAGATGATAGCAATCCCAATGGCGATATCGAAATCGTATTTACTGGCTTGAGACCGGGTGAAAAGCTTTACGAGGAGTTAATCATTGGTGAAGACAATATCGAACCTACTTTTCATCCATTGATTATGCAAGCAATGGAGCACAGCTTTCCTTTGCAAGATATCGAAAACATTTTATTTGAATTTGCAGAAAAAGCAAAGCAGCAGGATGTGGTCTGGCTGAAAACCCAGTTTAAGTTTTTTGTCGAAGGTTACCGAGAAGGATCTGATAAAGATGTCGAGGTAGAGAAAGTAGATACCACACTGACAGATGAAATGGGTTAATAGAGAGAGGCGCGCTGTCATAAATTCCTTATAAGTTCTGTGAGTCACTAAATTGGACAATATGTCATGAGCTCTGAAGTATTTTCATCGATACAGAGCACAATAAACAGGTTGAAAACCAGTCACTTTGTGCGAGATGTGGTCATGGTCGGTGGCGGTATTGCTGCTGGGCAGGCCATCGCCATGATTTTTATGCCATTTCTCACCAGATTATACAGACCTGAGGATTTCGGTATTGCTGCTGCCTTTACTGCTATCGTCAGCATTATTACGCCGATTGCCACTATGGGTTATGCAAATGCAATCGTGATGCCAGACAGTGACGAGGATGCTGCGGCAATTGCTCGATTGTCTATATTACTTAGTCTGGTGATAGCCGTTTTCTCATTCATTGTTGTTTATGTCGGCAAGTTTTATTTGGCAAGTTGGATGGGTATGGAAAGCACGCCAAACATGCTATATCTCATACCATTAACGCTATTAGTCGGTGCCTTTCTTTCTGTCGCTGATCAGTCTGCTATTAGAGTGGGCTTATTTAAAGCGAAAGCTCGGGCTTATGTGGAAAGCAAGTTTGTGACAGATAGTAGTAAGCTGATAGGCGGTATGCTAGCACCTTCAGGGATGTTACTTATTTTATTGACGATAGCAGGGCAGCTCACAAACTTTATCATGCAGATGCTTCGTGTACCTAGAGTAGGTGTATTAAATGTCCGTCATTGGTTTGGTACTAAGGGTATTCGACATGCCGCCATATCGCAGCGTGATTTTGCGATATATTGTATGCCACAAAGTATCCTGAATGCGGCTTCAGTGGGGTTGCCAACTATCTTGTTAGCGTCATTATTTAGTGCCTCTTCTGCAGGGCAGTATTCGTTGGCTGTCCTTGTACTTGGTGCACCCGCGATGCTGTTAGGTCAGGCGGTTGGAGAGGTTTTCTATCCAAAAATTACGCGTGCCATCACAGCAAATTCACCTGAGGCTTATCAATTTTTATTAAAAGTGACGTTGATTTTATTGGTGGTTGGTATTGTGCCATTCGGTACGGTGTTCATTTTTGGTGATTATCTTTTTTCTTTAGTGTTCGGTGCAGAGTGGGCATTAGCAGGTAGTTATTCGCAGTGGCTGTCTATTTGGCTTTTGACCAGTTTAGTGTCTGGTGCGAGTACTGCAGCATTGCCAGCATTACGTTTACAGCGATTCCTTTTGATTCGAGAAGTGTTTGCAGTGGTATTTCGTGCTGCAGCGCTGTATGTAGGTTTTTACGTTTTTGAGTCAGATATGATAGCCATTGCCCTTTTCTCATTTGTTGGGGTTTTGCTCAGTTTATCTATCATTTATGTCGCTTTTCGGCGTCTTGTTCATATCGATGAAGTGGAGCAGTAGGTACGTTTTTTGACTGCTTTGAATGTCACAAAGGATATGTATGAGAAGTCTCAACTTGAGAGGCTCACTATGATTTCAGTCATTATCGCTGCATTTAATGCCGCTGCTACTATTGATCGTTGCATCAACAGTATTGACGTTGCGAAAAAGAGTTACGACATTGAGCTGATAGTCATTGACGATGGCTCTAAAGATCATACTGCTAGCCTATTGCATAGCTGGGCGAGTGCTAGGTCATGGATTACGGTGAAATCTCAAAAAAATGCAGGCGTGGCAGAGGCTCGTAACACTGGGCTCGATATCGCAACCGGCAATTACATCGTTTTTATAGACGCGGATGATACCATTGATGATTGGTATTTTGATTTTGTTTTTGAACAAGCTGTAGATCGAGATGTCGAGATGTTGGCATTTGGTCATAAACGCATGATGCTGGATGGTTCTGTTATTGAGCGTCCTAATAGTGCGGCAGAATACTCACGGCAAGATATCGAAATGCTACAACTGAGAGTGACAGAGAATAGACATATATATTGGTACGCCTGCACCAAGGTGTATAGTAAAAATTTAATCGCAGATCTGCGCTTTGATAGCGACGTCAAATTTGGTGAGGATGGTATTTTTAATATCGCATGTCTAAGCAAAGCGAATCGTTTATCGGTGCTGCCAGACTGCCCATACAACTACTATGAAAATGCGACCTCTATAACAAGCTCACAATATAAATCAGGGCTTTTGGAGTCCATTGAAGCGGACTATACAGCCAGAGTCAAGATACATGATTGGTCGATCAGTGCTACTGAGAAGCAAGTGCTATTATCGGACTTTGCTCGTAGTTATGTCGAGCATATGCTGCCATATTTACTTAATAATTTGGCGCATATCGATATGAAAAAGCGTCGTGCAGAGCTAGTTAAAATACGCCAGTCTTTTGTTTATCAGAACTGTTTGCCGCATTATTATCAACGACATCCAGCACGCGGCATTCGTGTATTGATTTTATGTTTTTCACGGCGTTGGTATGTTATGACGCTGGTTTTTCTTCAACTGTCTTGGTCTAAAGCAAAGGTGAAAAAATATGCTTAATATTGATTTGTTGCCTCAGCCTTTACGCAGTGACGAGAAGGGTCAAAAGCGCTGTTGTTTGCTGCAACAGACAACAGCTAACGGGCAAATGACTGAGAAGGCATTGTGGTTTGTATATCCAGCGAACTTGCCAATGCCAGAAGACGATGATTGTGATGCTTATTTACTGGCCACATTGTTGCCCGCGATGCAGATGCGTGCAGCCATTCATGTGCATGGTAGCGTGTCGCATGAGCTATTAGCCAACCTGACAGAGCTACAGTATGTTTGGAATAAGTGGTTACCAGAGCGTTATTTTTTGATTGATATACAAGTTGATCGTATTAGAGAGAGCGACGTACAAGTAGATGGTGCTATCGCTGCATTTTCTGGTGGCGTTGATGCTCAGTTTACCGCTTATCGTCATGCGACAGGCAGAGCAGGATACGCCACACGAAATATTAAAGCAGGGGTTTTCGTGCATGGCTTTGACATACCGTTAGATGATACGGAAGGATTTGCTGGTGCGGCAAAAACAGCGACAAAAGTACTTGCAGATATCAATATCGATTTGGTCATTGTGAAAACAAATATTCGGGGACTTTGGGATATCAACTGGGAAGACTATCATGCTGCTGCTATCGCTTCGGTCTTATGTGGCTTAAAACGATATGCAGGCATTGGACTCATTGGTAGTGGTGATTCTTATGATGTATTAATTAGTCCTTGGGGCTCACACCCAATCACTGACCCGCTGCTAAGTTCTGGCGACTTTAGACTCATTCATGATGGTGCAGGTTTTAGTCGGTCAGAGAAGCTTCAAGCGCTTGCAGAATGGCCATTGGGTATAGAGAATTTACGTGTCTGTTGGGTTGGAGATAAGCATGATAGCAACTGTGGTCGCTGTGAGAAATGTGTTAGGACGCGTCTCAATTTTTTGGTTGCAGGTATAGATAACCCTCAATGTTTTAGCGAGCCCATGGACTCATCACTTTTTAAACCAATGGCTCTAAAGGGCAGGGCTGTCAGCATAGATTGGAAGTTAATTCGTCATGAGATGATTAAAACGGGTAGAGGTCTTGAATGGCTGCCATACATTGAAAAAGCACTCAAACGTAAACCGCCCCCTAACTTGAATAGATTGTTTCCTGTTGGCTCAAGGCGTCGTATGTGGGTGAAGAAGCTGTTAATGAGAAACGAATAAGGGAGCATTAAAAATGAATATTGCTGCTATAAAAAAGCTCATACCACTCAAACTAAAAAAACACTTAGCCGCTTATATGGGGGCGAGAGGTTTACCGTTACCAACTGGTAAACGGTGCTTTATTTTTCTTGCCGCTGACTATGGCAATATTGGTGATATTGCTATTTCTCACGCGCAAAAGCAGTATTTGCAACGTGTGCTGACGGATTATGACGTTATTAGTGTGGCTATCAGTCAAACCAGATTTGTACTCAATTCAATTAAACAGCAAATAAAAGAGACGGATATCGTCACTATCATTGGCGGCGGTAATATGGGTGGCACGTATCCTGATATTGAGGAGCTGCGCCAATTAGTCATCAAGTCATTTCCTGCCAATCGTATCGTTTGTTTTCCTCAGACACTAGATTGGAATGATTCTATTCAATCTAAACGTGCCTTGCAGCGTATTGTAAACGTCTACGCCAAGCATCCAGATATACATGTTTTTGCCAGAGAGTCGATAACAGCGGCAAAACTCATCGAGCTTTTTGCTGAGTACAGTAATGTGCATATTGGTCTCGTACCAGATATTGTGATGAGCGCTAATGCAACAGTGCTGGGTACGACAGATTGCTTAGCGCCTTCAGGTATTTTGCGCTGCTTACGAGATGACAAAGAAGCCGCATTATCAGCTGAGCAATATGCCATGATAGACAAAGCCTTAGCAGATACTGGCTATCAGATTGAAAAGACCGATACACATGCTGGTGGTTCGCAACTCGATGAGGCACATCGCACAAAATTACTGACTGACAAGCTTAGTCAGTTTCGTGCTGCAAAATTGGTCGTGACTGACCGGCTGCACGGCATGATTTTATGTTTGCTATCGGGTACGCCGTGCTTGGTACTCCCGAACTCCAATCATAAGATAAGACAGACGCAGTTGGACTGGTTAGGCGGTCATCCAAGGCTGGTGTTTTTAGAATTAGAAGAGATTGCTGATATTGCAACATTCATCGATAGCCTTCTGTCCCTGCCTCACGGTACGATGGATGAGTCGCCAGTTGATATATCTGAGTATGATGACCTAAAAAAAGCGCTGGTAGCGATATGACGACTATCGAAACGCCATTAGTGAGTATCATCGTACCAGTGTATAACGTTGCGTCATATATCGATGCTTGCTTGGCATCCATCAAGCAGCAGACTTATCAGAATATTGAAATTATCGTTGTAGAAGATTGCTCCACTGATGATTCAAAACAAGCACTCGCGTCACATCTCATAGATGAACGCATCAAAGTCATTCAGCATCATAAAAACAGTGGTCTTTCTGCGGCTCGTAATACTGGTATCAAGTCTGCGATAGGCAAATACATGATGTTCGTTGATTCTGATGACATTATAGACACTCGTTTGGTGGCAGCGTGTGTGGATTGTACGCTCACCACGAATGCAGAGGTCGTGACGTATGGCTTTACACCGTTCAAAGAGGGCATCGCAGAGACAGATCTGCCGTATCCCGCTAGCAATTTAGCATTTGAGGCAACCAAAATAGACGGCTCATATTTTAGCTTACCGCATTTTGCATGGCTCAAATTTATTAAATCTAGCGTAGTGTGGTCTGCCTCGTTACAGTTCCCAGTGGGTCTGTACTACGAAGACTGGCCTTTTCATTGGCATATTGGCTTAGCTACTAATATTAAGTATCACCTGCCCATTGATTTTTATCTATACAGACAGCGTGGCACGTCGATCACAGGGTCAACAGATAAAAAACTATTAGACCTTTTCGTTATCCACGCAGAAGTCATCAATTTAGTAGAGGACTATCAAGCGGATGAGGTTAAAAAAACACTCGCCAATAAAATTAAACAAAGTCATTGGAGTATCCTTACTCGTATAGATAATGACTATTTAGCAGCTGCATTGGCACAAGCTAAAAAAGCAGATAAAACGTTACGACTAAAGGGTTATAAGAGCGATTTGACCGTAAGAAATATGATGATTAGTAATATAGTACGTATGCCGACGCAATTTGCCTTGCTGATGTTACAGGTGCTTCGTCAAGCGCTAGACAAAAGAGCAAGGGTTAAAGGTCAAGAGAAAACAGATTCAGAATAGTTTTGAAAAATACGTTTGGTTTTATGGCTTCTTAATAGGTAAAGAGATGACTATTCAGAGAGTGCTACACATCGTGGGAAAAATGGATCGGGCTGGGGCAGAGACCATGCTTATGAATCTATATCGTCATATAGATCATAGCCAGATTCAGTTTGATTTTATCACTTTTACCGACGAGGTCGGTGACTATGATGCTGAAATAATAGCGCTGGGCGGTAGGATTATACCGATTTTAGCGGATCATTCATTAGCGCGTATGTGGAAGCTTAAAAACTTCCTTAAACAACACCCTGACTATCAAATCGTTCATGCTCATATGCTATTAAACAATGCTTTTCATCTGTTGGCTGCTAAAGGTGCTGGCGTGCCGTATCGCATTTCACATTCTCATAGTACCAGTAATGGTAAAACCAATATTGTTAAAAAAATATATGAACAGTGGGCGTTCATTACCAATCGTAAATTGGCCACGGATAAAATGAGTTGCGGTGAACAAGCGGCAAATTACCTATTTGGCAGCATAAAAGATGTGTGGCTACTGCCCAATGCTGTTGACATACAGCAGATGATGACAGTCGCTAACCAATCAAGACAGTATATCGAGCAAGAATTTGGCGATGAGGGGCTAAAAATCATCCAAGTTGGTCGTCTAAATGAGGTTAAAAACCATCAGTTTTCTTTAGAGATCGCTGAGCAGTTAAAACAATGTCAGATCGCCTTTACCTTGTATATTGTCGGACAAGGTTCATTGGAGGCAAGGCTCAGGCAACAAGTAGCAGATAAGTCACTCCTAGATACAGTCAAGTTTTTGGGGATGCGTACGGATATCACAGAATTAATGGCCAGCGCCGACTATATGATCATGCCTTCGTTGCACGAGGGTTTCCCTGTCGTCTTGGTCGAGAGCCAAACAGTTGGGTTAAAGGCGTTGGTTTCTGACCAAGTATCGCCTGAAGTAGATTTAGGACTTGGATTAGTACAGTTTTTACCGATTCACTCAGCCAAGGATTGGGTTGATTACTTATTAGCGCCTAAACAGCCAAAGCCCAATGAAAAAGACATAACCGCAGCGCTGAATTTATATGGATTTAGTGCTGCTACCAATGCGCAAATACTAATGCAAAAGTACTTGAATATGTGACAAAGTGGTTGCTTCTTATCTATAGTCGTTTCAAGGTAGTTTGGACGGAATGAGAAAAAAGCGAGGTGGATAGGAAGGCTATAGTTATATAGGTACTGGACGGTACAAAAGATACTAGACGGTGTAAACCTGCCACTATATCCGATTTATATAAGATTGACGACATTTACTTTTATAGAGGGTTAAATGCTTCCATACCTGCTGGTTCTTAGCCTTGTTGTTTTTTGGATCGTACTGGAGAAAAAATCTCTCAATCGTACGTCTTTTTGGCTGCCGCTAATTATATTGACATTGTTTGCAGGCCTTCGTAGCTACCGAGTCGGTACGGATACAGGAAACTATACGAGAAATTTCAATAGTCAATTGAATGCCGAGTACTTTAGGTTCAACGAAGACATTGAGTTCGGTTATCAGTTATTAGAGTATGCGTTATTACGTATGACCACTCATTATTTTTGGCTGCTTGTTATTACCAGTTTAATTATTGTCTATTGCTATCTTAGAGTGATTAAAAAATACAGCGTAAATTATTGGTTTTCCGTATTTTTATTTATTACGTTAGGCGTTTATACTTTTTCTTTTAATGGACTGCGTCAAGGATTGGCAATGGCAATCTTTACCTTGGCCATTCCTTATCTGTTAGAAAAACGATTTATTCCATACCTGCTGATTTGTGCAATTGCTTCATTGTTCCATGTAACCGCATTATTTATGATTCTATTTTATTTTATCGTCAATTTAAGAATAAAGCCCTTGTATAAGATTTTGGCAACGTTCTTAGGGTCGCTATTAGTAAGTGGGGTGTTGGTCGCTTATATTTCTTCTACTAATGATAGATATGAGGGCTATGCGAAAGCATCCGATGAAGCAGGCGGATTTTTAACGCTTGGTTTTTATACAGCTATCATGATTTTAATCATCTTGGTCAGTTATCTGTATAAAATTAAAGATAAGGATTTTCAAAAATTAATAACATTTTATGCATCAGGCGTGGTTTTTATCATACCGTTAGCGATGTTGGGCACCAGTCCTTCAGGTCCTCAAAGGCTGCTTGCGTATTTTACATGGACATTGGTTTTGATACTGCCTATGATTTTAAAAAGGATTAATAATATTTATTTATATATAGCGAGTATCATTATTTTTCTCATGTATTTTGTCTTGACGACATCGAGATTTAGTAACTTGAGTCCGTATATTATCAATCCGATATTTGAGGTTTTCTAATGAAAAATCAGACATATATATCTATTGGTATTCCCATTTATAATGCTGAAGCGTACTTGGAAGATGCTATCAAATCCATATTGGCTCAAACGCATGAGTTATGGGAGCTTATATTAATTGATGATGGTTCTACTGATGCGTCATTGGCCATCGCCAAGCGTTTTGAAGAGTCTGACCATAGAATAAAGGTCATTGCTGATGGCATAAATAAAAAACTGCCTGCTCGATTAAATCAGCTTATTGAAGAAGCTAATTATGATTATATAGCACGCATGGATGCCGATGATCTCATTCATCCAGATAGACTGGCGATTCAATTAATTTTTTTAGAGAGAAATACAGATTATGATTTGGTTTCTACAGGTGTCGTGTCTATTGATAATTTTAATAAGGTTTATGGTTGCCGTCATGTCGATCAAATTTATACAGAATTTAAAGAAATAGCCGCTGCTTATCCTATTGTACATGCTGCTGTTTTGGCAAAAAAGAGTTGGTACGAACGAAATAAATATAATGAAAATTATCCAAGGTCTGAAGATTACGATTTGTGGTGTAGAGCTATCTCAAATCAAGATTTAAATTTAGCGGTATTGCCTGATTTATTATACTATTATAGAGAAGAAGGGAATTTATCGTTATCTAAAATAACCAGATCATATAAAGACAGTTTTAAAACGTACTGTGAATATAAGGGAAACAGTTATTTAGGTTCTTTGAAATTATCAGCAAAACTGACAACGGTCAATTTTTTAGATTCGATAGGATTGTTACAAAAGATAGCCAATAAAAGAAATAAATTAACAATATCTGACACGCTAAGAAATCATCATCAGTCAGTAGTAAATAGTATTTGTACTAAATGATATTTTTTATAAAACGTCACTGATAAAATAATATATAAAAAATACTGAGGTGCTGAAATGACATTAAAGATATGCTTTCTAATGACAGATGCGGTGTCATTTAATGTGCTATATCGCGATCAGCTTGAATACATTAGAGATCACGCGGATGTTGATATCACCTTAATCTGCGGTGGCGATAAACAGCAGCTAGATATTTTAGGTGAGCGCAAAATAGGCAAGGTGATTAATTTAAATTTTCAGCGTAAGCCTTCTTTGTTTAAAGATGCTCAGTCACTCGCGCTTTTAACCCGTTATATGCTATCGAATCGTTTTGATGTGGTGGTTTATTTAACACCTAAAGCCTTGTTGTTAGGGAGTATAGCAAGTGCTGTTACATTGCAAAAGAGACGAATTGCTTTTAGCGTGGGTAGAGCCTATGAGAATTTTTCAGGTTTAAAAAAGAGGGTGTTTCAGGGTCTGGATATATTAAGCTTTGGCTTATCTCACGAGGTTTTATTTGTTTCTGAGTCTTTGCTCAGCGTATGCTTAGCAGAAAATATCCTCAAAAAAAGTAAGGCAACTGTCATTGATAATGGCTCATTTAACGGCATCGATACTGATTTGCTGCAACCTATGGCTCAGCTAGAAAAAGAGGTATTAAGAAAGAAGTACAAGATACCTGAAAATACCTTTGTGATTTGCGTGGTAGGACGAGTTTGTGATGATAAAGGCTTCAAAGATATTGAGTATATATCCGAAAAACTAAGAGCAGAAAACGTCTACTTTATGTTCATAGGAGACTGTGAAGACGACGTAGGAACAGTAGTCGTTGAAAAAGTTGTCAAAGATAATAGAGGTGTATATATACCAGCCAACCCAAATGTACACGAGGTCTTTCAGTGTGCTGATTTACATTTATTTTTGAGCTATCGTGAAGGGTTTGGCAGTGTCGCTATTGAAGCAGCAAGTTGCGCTGTTCCAACTTTTGCTTATGATGTCGTTGGTGTAAAGGATAGTGTCAAAGAAGGGGTCAGTGGTCGAAAATTTAATTTTAAGGATATGTCGTCTGTCGCCGAAGCGATCAGTGCTGCTGCTACTGATAAGGAATTTGAAAAGAGATATCCTGATGCAAGAGACTGGGCCATTGCAAATTTTGAACGCAAGCAATTGTGGCAAAGTTATTTAAGTTTTTATTTACGTAATAGGGATGACCGCGTAAACGACAAAAGGCGGGCTACAAAATGATAAAGCGACTATTTGACATCACGGCTGCTACGGCTGCCTTGGTAATACTATCTCCTGTTTATGCTATTACGGCTTATAAAGTCAAAAAAAACTTAGGCTCACCAGTGATATTTAAACAAACTCGCCCTGGTCTAAATGGCAAGCCGTTTGAGATGATTAAGTTTCGCTCAATGAAAGATGCGATCGATACAGAGGGTAATCCTTTAGAGGATGATGAGCGTTTGACGGCATTTGGTAAGACCTTGCGTAATAGCAGTCTCGATGAGCTGCCTGAACTATGGAATGTGATTAAAGGCGATATGAGTTTGGTGGGGCCGCGACCACTATTAATGGAATATCTGCCGCTATATAATGATGAGCAAGCGCGTCGCCACCGTGTACGTCCGGGTATTACGGGATATGCACAAGTTAATGGTCGCAATGCGATTGGTTGGCATGAAAAATTTATGCTCGACACATGGTATGTCAATCATCAGTCATTATGGTTAGATATTAAGATTTTGATTGAAACAGTAAAAAAAGTCATTATCAAAGATGGCATTAGTGCTGATGGTGAAGCGACCATGAGTAAATTCACAGGTAATAGCGTCGATAAAAACACGCTTTGATGAGGAACGCATGCTAAATACTCCTTTTTCACCTTGGCCTAGTTTTACTCAGCAAGAAGCGGATGCGGTCAGTCAAGTATTGTTATCCAACAAGGTCAATTATTGGACAGGGCAAGAATGCCGTCAGTTTGAAGAGGAGTTCGCTGATTGGGCGGGTAGCAAATATGCGATTGCATTGGGTAACGGAACTTTGGCATTGGACGCGGCATTGCAGGCACTCGGTATAGGTGTGGATGATGAAGTTATCGTGACGCCGCGCACTTTTATTGCCAGTATTTCCTCAGTGATTAATGCAGGCGCGACGCCCATTTTTGCGGATGTTGACGAGGCGACAGGGAATATCACTCCAGAGTCGATAGCGGCGGTATTGACGGACAAAACCAAAGGCATCGTCTGTGTGCATTTGGCAGGTTGGCCCTGTGATATGGATGGCATCATGGCACTGGCAGATCAGCATCATTTATATGTCATTGAAGACTGTGCACAAGCGCATGGTGCACGCTACAAAGGTCGTGGTGTTGGTAGTATCGGTCATATTGGCGCGTGGAGTTTTTGCCAAGATAAGATTATGACCACAGGCGGCGAGGGCGGCATGGTCACCACCGATGACGAGCAGCTATGGCGAAAAATGTGGGCGTATAAAGATCATGGCAAAAGCTATGCGGCGGTCTATGAGACCGAGCAGCAGCCCGGCTATAATTGGCTACATGAGAGCTTTGGCACCAACTGGCGCATGACCGAGATTCAAGGCGTGATTGGGCGTATTCAATTGGCACATATGAGTGATTGGATAGCGAAGCGCCGTGCTAATGCTCAAGCAATATTAGAGGCATGTGCTAAATGGGAAGAAAAAGGCTATCTATCGGTGCCGACATTAGAGCAAGCTTCTCATTTTCCAAACTCTAATCATGCCTATTATAAATTGTATGTTTATGTGCAACCAAATAACCTAGCTGACGGATGGACGCGTGATCGCATCATTGAAGAAATAAATACGCTGGGCGTGCCTTGCTATTCAGGGTCTGCCTCAGAGGTATATTTAGAAAAAGCATTCGATGATACAGGCTTGCGTCCAGAAAACAGACTGCCAATAGCAAAACAGTTGGGAGAGACCAGCTTAATGTTTTTGGTTCATCCTACCTTAACCACTGCCGAAATCGCGCAAACGGTAGATGCAATCGATCGCGTATTTGCTTCAATGATTCAGTAATGTGAGAATATCGCTTATTAAGGCGTGTTGATTATTTATAAGGTGTTGCGGCTATTGGCTTTTATTTGTGAGTAGACTTTCTTATAAAACGGTAAAGGTTGTCAAGGTTGCATCGGTAATGACATGATATTGCTAGATTGGCGAGTGATAGAAACTTATAAGTATCCAAGTCTTATCTCACGCTAGGATTTTTTAGCCCAGACAGGTACAATATCAGTCTTAATCATACATTGATCAAGCATAAGACAGGCATGCAAGTAGTTGCGGGCGCTGTCTTTCTTTTTTTATCGCACCCTCTATTGGAGTTCTTATGTCTATTACGTCAACTGCCCAAGGATCTGCTACCGTTTTGGACGGTAAAGCACTTGCTAAACAAATAGAACAGCAACTGAGTACCCGTGTAGACGCTATTAAAGCTAAAACAGGACGTACCCCAAGCTTAGCGACGATATTGGTCGGCGACGATCCCGCTTCTGCGACTTATGTACGTATGAAAGGTAATGCTTGTAAACGTGTCGGCATGGATTCTATACGCGTTGAGATGCCAAGTGCGACGACCACTGAAGAGCTGATGGCAAAAATAGATGAACTCAATAGCAATCCAGACGTCCATGGTATTTTGCTGCAGCATCCAGTGCCTGCGCATATTGATGAGCGTGCTTGCTTTGAGCAGATTGACTTGGCAAAAGACGTTGATGGTGTGACCTGCCTTGGCTTTGGTCGTATGGCGATGCAGCAATCTGCTTATGGTTCATGTACCCCACAAGGCATCATGCACTTATTAGAGCATTATAATATCGAGCTTGCTGGTAAGGAAGCCGTAGTTGTAGGTCGCAGTGCCATCTTGGGTAAACCAATGGCGATGATGCTATTGAATGCCAACTGCACGGTGACGATTTGCCATTCAAGAACGCAGGATTTAGAGTCGCATATTAAGCGTGCGGATATCGTGGTTGGGGCAGTGGGCGTGCCTGAACTGATCAAAGCTAATTGGATCAAAGCGGGCGCTGTGGTTATCGATGCAGGCTTTCATCCAACGGATAATGGCGGCGTCGGTGATATCGAGTTGCAAGGTGTTGAAAACATCGCCAGTGCTTATACGCCTGTACCGGGCGGCGTGGGTCCAATGACCATTAATACCCTCATTCGCCAAACGGTTGATGCTGCTGAAAAATCTGCCGGTTTGAATATCGTCTAGCAAGAGAGTCATACGAATACTGATTGCCGATAAATAAGGGACCTGAGGTAATATGTACTCAGGCTAAATCAACCACATCTCAGTTGATAGGACCTAAACATGGCTAAAAAAAACGTAGGTGTTCATGAGCGACTACAAGGTATCGGTAGAGAGTTTGTCGATGTCTGTCATTACGTTATTTTATTTCTAATCAGTGTGGTTGTCGTTTGGACCGCTGGCAAAGAGTTCGTTGGTATTGTTCAAAAAGGCTCAGCGGATTTAAAAGACATATTGATGTTGTTTATTTACCTTGAGCTGCTGGCGATGATAGGGATTTATTTTAAAACCCACCGTCTGCCGGTACAGTTTTTGATATTTATCGCGATTACTGCTTTATCACGACATTTGGTGGTCGATGTACAGGCGGTCTCAGACTATTTTCATTTATGGCTGCTGGCGACAATTTCTGTGGCCATTATGCTATTGAGCGGTTCTATCGTTGTATTAACTTGGACAGCAAAAACGTTTGGCCGTCCAGAGGACAATCTAGATAAACAGCATGCAAACTTAACGATTAAAGCGCTGTTACCTGATAATGCTCAAGCGCCTGATAGTCATACCAAGCATCGCCGTGAATAACTATTAAATAGCAGCATAAAAAAGGGTTACCACTGGTAGCCCTTTTTTTGCTTTCTTAAATCTCACATTTTATTGTTTGAGCGTTAAATGCCCTTTAAGAAGGTCATTAATGTTTGTTTTTGCGTGGCGGATAACTGTGTAAAGCGCGTCTTTGTACTTTCTGCTTCACCACCATGCCAGAGTATCGCTTCAGTCAAGCTGCTGGCACGACCATCATGCAAAAACCGCGCTTCTGGATCACGTGCCACAATGCCAATTCCCCACAATGGCGGTGTACGCCACTCAAGGCTTTCTGCATTTTTCTCCTTCACGCTGTCATCTAGTCCAGCACCCATGTCATGCAGTAATAAATCAGTATAAGGATAAATGTTTTGCTGTGATAGGAGCGGGAAGCGCTCACTATTGCCTGTTTTTTGCTTGGGTGTATGACAGCCAGCACAGCCGACTTGTGCAAACAGTTGCGCTCCTTTATTAAAATCTGATAAATCGTCTATTCGCCTTTCAGGTACGGCAAGGGCGGTCATAAAATCGGTCACAGCGTCTAGACTGCTGTCTGAGACTTCTGGAGAGCCGCCATTCGCTGCTGTCCAACAAATAGGCTGATTTACCGTACAGTTAGGATCCATAAATACCGAAGTGGTCAAACCCATATCTTGCGACATGGCATTGGCGTTTTGTGTACGCAGGCTTGAGTTAATCGCCTTCCATCCAAAGCGGCCAATGCGCTGCTGTTTGCCATCTTGTACCCAATGTACGCGGCCACTGATACCGTCTTGATTGTTATCATCAGGATCAGCTGCCGCAATGATATTCGCTTCAGGAATCAGGTCGAGCAAGCCCATGCCGACCAATTGCGGTGAGATACGTCCGCTAATCGCTGTATTTCCTAAGGGTTGATTAGGGTCAGTTGGAGTAAAGCTAAACTGTATGCCAGCAGGTTTATCATTTTGACTGGGCATTGCTGCGTAGCGTATGCTCCCTTCGGGATTGATACTTGTGGCAATACTTTGATGCTGCATTTGTTCACCGTAATAAGCATGTGGCAGGCCTTGCTTATTACCCAACCGGAATAAAATTGCATCACTCAGCTGACCATTGGCTGCATAAATAGGTTTGCGACCTTCAGCGCTATGGCATTGGGTACAGGCATTGGCATTTAACAGTGGCCCCACACCATCGAACAGTACGCGACCCTCATTTGCTGGTGTCCACTCGGTGATAAATAACTCACGTCCAGGTGATACCCCGCCTAAAGCGCTGCTCGGTAGATTGGGCATGATTTGCAAAAAAGGCTGTGATCCACTGGCGGCAATCGTAGCACTGCCACCTGCTGGCTGCCAGTTGGTATCGATTTCTGGAGTGTCAGGAATAGTGGGTGGGTTGGGTGCATTAGTATTGCCATCATTACTGGAATTATTTGAATCATCTGAGCCACCACAAGCAGTGAGCAGCAGCGCGATACTTACACTGAGTAGTGTGTTACGTATGATAGGAGGTGATGTATACAATGAAGAATTTGATATGGTTGACGAGTTTGATCGTAAAAACATGGGCTGACCTGAAATGGCTAAAATATAATGGGCTAGGATGTATCTTCATCGTCAGCTTATTTAGAGGGCTGTCGATTTAATTGAGGATATCCTGAGGATTATGCGATAAGGTACCGCGCAATAGTTAGGCGTATTGACTCAAACAAGCAGCACAAACGAGGCTGCTTGTTTGAGAATTTTATAATAGGAAATTCAACCAACTATGCACTGTTCGCTTCGTCATGCTTAAAACACTTATAGCTGACTAGGTAAAGCAACTGGGATAGGGTTGTTATACATCCAAATATGAGTGGTGTCTTTGTTGCCGAGTGAGCCTTCAAAGCTCCAGCCCCACGTAAATAAATGACCAGCTTTCAGCGTATTATTATCTTGATCAAACGATTTTTCATGAGCAATCAGATGCATGGCACCCATGGCCATATTATCGATATTCTTTAGATTCGGCAGCTTATTGGTTGGTTCATCTAGGTCGTTGTAAATGGTCTTGCCTGCGCCATTTGTCTCCCCAAACATGCCCCATGCATAGAGAATACCATCCGTTGTTGATAAGCCATTATTAGTGGCGACATTGTCCAGTAACGCATAGCTGGCATTGCCATTGGCATAGACGCGGCGAACTTCTTTATCTGTAAACCAAGGCAGTTTGGTCGGTGAGGTAATGACATCTGCCCATGCCTTTTCGCTGCCATTAAATGTCTCACCATTGTAGCCCAATTGACTAGTGGCATTTAACCCCCAGCCATACACTGCGTCTTTATTGGTCAATGCTAAGATATGGTCTTTGCCAGCCGTCAATTGGGTCACTTTTTCTGCATCTATAGCGGGTTGGTCGTCAGCTTTTTGAGTGGCGTCATCTGTCTTAGCATTGATGGCGTTATTAATCGTTTCATTAATGACATGAATACGTACAGGGGTTGCATTGACGTTGATACAGTTGGTTGTAGTGTTACAGACTTTGCCTTTGCCAAGATTGGCGTAAGCATCGCTGCCCCAACCCCAAACCTGACCTTTGTCATCTAAGGCATAAGAGCTATTGCCACTGACAACTACCTGCACGATATGTCCTGCCTCTGTGGCTGCTGAAAAGTCAACTTTGACAGGGGTGCTGCTATCGGTGCTGGTATTATTACCAAGTTGACCGTGTCCATTGGCACCAAAGCCCCAAACCGTACCCTCTTCGGTCAATACCAAGTTATGGCTATAGCCGGGTGCGACCATGACGGCATTTTCGATACCTTCGATCGCGCTGATATCCAAACGACAGTCTGCAGTCTTGCTACAGTCATTACGACCCCCATCACCGCGACCCAGCTGCCCGTATTTGTCTTCGCCCCAACTATAAACTTGACCATTTTGAGCAATAGCGAGTGAATGATTTTGATTAAAGCCAATAGATAACAAATCTTTTGGTGCGCTGTTCATCAGCATCGGCGTGTCTGGATGTCCCATAATATCGCTGATTTTTGTGGTCAGGCCGAGTCCTGTCTGGCCATAGTTGTTGCGACCCCAACCATATAGCTGACCATCACGCAGGGCAGCGGTATGCGAACCACCTGCCGCTATGGTATCGCCTACGTAGAGGGTTTTGGTTGAGCGCATGATATTACCGGCATTGTCTGTGGCTTCTAAGACAATGGTATTGCTACCTAGCGTTAATAAAATACGATCATCAAAATAACCATCAGCATCTAGCGTTAGTGCTTGGGCTGATTCGTTATTATGCATATAAGTCAATGATTTGACGCCGCTGCTATCTTGTACTTGTCCTGAGACAAATACCGCGGCAACCGCGCTATAGCCATCAGTAAAGTTGCTATCAGTGGTTAGTAGTGGCGGTGTCCCATCGATGATAGCAGTGGCTGTATCGGAATCATTGCCACAAGCAGTAAGAATCAAGGCTGCGGTAACGACCGCGACAGCTTGAGTAAGACGGGATAAACGCATAAAAACCTCGATAGATGCAAATTGACAATATGTCAGTACGCCAGCCGTAAAATAACAAAACCGTCCCATACAAATCCGACGGTTGTAGGGTTTGTGCTATTGACTGAGTCAATCGTACATGGTGGCGTTGGAATAATAGAAATGGCGGCAAGAGTTTAGCAATAATAAATGTGAATAGTATTACAAATAAGAATTATTATCAATAATAAAGTGGAAAAACAGCACCATGAAGGATGCTGTTTTTAAAAGCTGAACGCTGACTATCAATGAAACATCAACTATAAATTTTGGTTATAACCATTTAAGCCTTTTAAAATTGTAATATAAATAGCCACATAATGACCCAATGATGAGCATGATGACAAAGTAGGAATATTGCCAATGCAGCTCGGGCATAAAATCAAAGTTCATCCCATAGATACCTGCAATGGCCGTCGGTACAGCTAAAATACCTGCCCAAGCAGCAAGCTTACGCACCACCTCGTTCTGTCCCATATTAACCATGGCCATATAGGTATTCATGACCACACTCAGCATCTCATTCAGACCATTAATGGCGTCTAATGAGTGTAGCAAATGGTCATTGACGTCGCGGAAGTAGGGCTTAGCGGCCTGAGAAAACCCAGAGACCATCTCGCTTTTTTTATGATTGATAAAAAAACTACAGATATCCTGTACTGGTAAAATAATCGCCCGCATATGTACGAGTTGCGATTTGAGCTCATAAAGGTTTTTTAATGTACCTTTATCAAACTCATAGGTAAACACGTAACGTTCTTGCTCACGCAAATAGCGACCTAAACGATCGGTAATCGGCATATAATTATCCACGATAAAATCGAGAATAGCATGCAGTACAAATATCGGTCCCATACGCAGCTTTTCAGGGCGACGATGACAATGCTCACGGACAGGTGCGTAGGAGTTTGATGGACCATTACGGATGGTAATCAGGTAGTTTTTGCCCATA
This sequence comes from Psychrobacter sp. NPDC064578, assembly GCF_044901245.1. Classification (NCBI taxonomy): domain Bacteria; kingdom Pseudomonadati; phylum Pseudomonadota; class Gammaproteobacteria; order Moraxellales; family Moraxellaceae; genus Psychrobacter; species Psychrobacter sp. NPDC064578. Next base: position 332,870 of record NZ_JBJDPI010000002.1, on the reverse strand, counting down.
AATATCGCGGTGGTGCCATAGCGAATGACATTGTCCTCAAGCTTAGCGGTACGCAATACCACAAACACCATGTCATTGTCGTAGTTCTCGACTTTGGCACGCTGGTGATCGGCGAAAGCATCTTCGATTGCCAACTCATGTAGCCCAAAGGCTTCTTTGACTTTGACCATGGTTTCTAGGCTTGGATCATAGAGACCAAGCCAAATAAACTGACCATTATTATTTAATGCACGACTAACATCGTTTAGCGCCACTTTATAGAGATTTTCACCCGTCTTACGTGAGTAAGCGTAGCAATTGACGACTTCATCGGCACTGGAAGAGTCAATATCCTCATAGCGTTCAGAGTCAGGATCGTAGACCGTCATGGTCTCGATGGTGTCCTCAGTGGTGGTATCAGCATCGCCATAGATATAGCTGTCATCATTGTCTAGATAGAGATGTTCATCATTCATATCGGCGTAAATACGATTGATATTAGAGTTAGGTGCAATACGCGCGGTTTTTTTTATCAACTGGTCGTTATTATTTTCCATACACCCTCCCTTTATAAAGTAAAAAACGTGTCACATTCAGAACTTATAATGATTGTTGTTAATAATGATCGTTATTAAAGGGCGTAACTTTTCAAAGTATCAATATCGACCAAGCTCAATAAGCTTTCATGGCAAGCTTCTAGTTTGATTTGCGGGGCAATATCAAAGTCCAAAGCTTCAACCCAGCGTAACGCGCAAATGCACCAATAATCACCAGGCTTAAGACCAGAAAATCCATACTCAGGTAGCGGCGTAATCAAATCATTGCCGCGACTGGCAGAAAAGTTCAAAAACTCGCTGGTCATCTTGGCGCATACGGTGTGTTGACCAACGTCATGGTTGCCAGTATGACAAAAGCCGTTGCGGTAATAACCGGTAATAGGGTCAAAGCAGCAGCTGGCAAGTGCCGTACCTAAGACATTGGCTTGATTGTTGGCAGGGTTTGGGTGGTAATCAGATGACATAAGGCTTCCGAGATAAAAATATGGCTTAGTGTACCATGAGTCGGTATCGAAGGCGTTGTTCTCACTTTGCTCATTATTTTCTTTATGATATAAAATGATGGGAATCATTTTTGAGTCAACGATTACTTATATAGTCTACAGATAACCTTCATAGATTAAGTGCTGATAAGACGTAATTAGATAGTAATTGTGGCTAATTGTCACTAGGCGAACCTTGGCTGCTATGCTAAAATAAAGCATAAAGTGCCTTGATTATTTAACGCCGTTTATTAGCGCATAAAGATACTCGTCTTATCATTCTAAATTATACTTATTACTCACCCTTTTGCGACTACCTAGTTTGTTTATAAATAATTGGGTCAATGATGTTGCGCGTTAAAAATAAAAATGCATGGCGTCAATGCAATTGTAAATATAACCTTTAAGTACCGCATCAGTACCGCGTTTTTGGTAAGCGATACGCCAAACAAGGATTTATTGTGTCTGTCAGTTCTGATTCTGCAAAACTTGCCCAGTTAAATACGACTAATGAAGCGGCGGCTCAGCCTGCTGAAAACACTGCTACCTCTACTAGCATGCCATATTTAAACAACCTTGCCAGCGACGTTGCTAATAGCTGGTTGTTGCCTGATGGGGTGGTGGATGTGCTGTTCGAAGATGCGCGTAAGCAAGAAGTGCTTAGGTATCAGCTGACTCAGCAGCTTATTGGTCATGGTTATCAGTTGGTCAATCCACCGATGATTGAATTTACTGAGTCATTGTTGAGTGGCGCCTCAGAAGATTTAAAGCGTCAAACTTTCAAGATTATCGATCAGCTAACGGGTCGCTTGATGGGTCTGCGTGCGGATATTACCCCGCAGATTTTGCGTATTGATGCGCATTGGGGCGGTACAGGTATTGCGCGTTATTGCTATGCAGGTGATGTGATTCATACCTTGCCATCAGGGCTGTTTGGCTCACGTACGCCTTTGCAGCTCGGTGCTGAAATATTTGGCTGTGCTTCACTTGCCGCAGATATTGAGCTGATAGATGTGTTGTTTGGCATGATAAATAAGCTAAATATGAGTGCTGCACTACATATAGACTTGGGTCATGTGGCGATATTCAAACGCTTGGCTGAGTTGGCAGCGTTGTCTGATAATAACACTGAGCAACTCATGCATTTATATGCCAATAAAAATCTACCAGAGCTAAAGCGTGTCTGCCAGTTATTGTCAATGGGTGATGATTTTTATGCATTGGCACGTTTTGGTCATGATATTACCAATCTATTGGCGAGATTGTCAGAGACTGCACAGCAGGACACGCAAGTCGCAACTGCTATCAATGAATTACAACGCTTAAAAACACATTTACAAGACCAGTGGCAATGCCCTGTGAGTATCGATGTGACGGAACTATCAGGCTATCATTACCACACGGGTATTGTGTTCAACGGCTATATCAATAGTGAGACGCAACCTCTGGTACGTGGCGGTCGTTTCGATGGTATGCAAAGCGGCAACCAGTTAGCGATCAATCAGCCACGTGAAGCCACGGGCTTTAGTATGGATGTCAGTCGTTTGCTTGCACACACGCAGCTTGAGGCACCAATCATCGTATTGGTCGACTATGAAGCATTGAGCAGTGCGAACCAAGAACAGAGACAGATACTGCTACAGCAGGTTGAGAGTTTACGTGAGCAAGGCTATCGCGTCACCATGCCATTGAATGCAGAAGATCGTCCCTCTGATATGACGCATCTTTTGAGCTTTATAGATAATCATTGGCAGTTACAGAGTATTTAAGCATTAGTTTTTAATATTAAGATTAGTATTATTACCATTTTTTAACGTTTTTAAAATCAAGATAACGAAAGTTATTACAGGTTTTAAACCGTTATTGCACACACCTCAATACATAAAGGTAAGGATTGATTATGGGTAAGAATGTCGTAGTTTTGGGTAGCCAATGGGGCGATGAAGGTAAAGGTAAAATCGTCGATTTACTAACCGAAAAAGCTTCAGCAGTTGCACGTTTTCAAGGCGGACATAACGCTGGTCACACGTTAGTTGTCGATGGCAAAACCACCATCCTACATTTAATCCCATCAGGTATTTTACGTGAAGGCGTTACCTGCTTTATCGGTAACGGCGTGGTGTTAGCACCTGACGCATTATTAAAAGAGATGAAAGAGCTAGAAGACAACAACGTACCTGTACGTGAGCGTCTGCGTATCTCTCCAAACTGCCCACTTATCATGCCGTATCATGTGGCACTTGACCAAGCACGCGAAGCTAAGCGCGGTACTGGAAAAATCGGTACGACAGGTCGTGGTATTGGACCTGCTTATGAAGACAAAGTGGCGCGCCGTGCCATCAAGCTTGCTGACTTGTTCCGTGATGATTTAGAAGAAAAACTACGCAACTTAATCGAATATCATAACTTTCAATTGACGCAGTATTATAAAGTTGAAGCGATTGATTTTGATGAGACACTTAAGCTTTGCCAAGAGTGGAAAGAAGAAATTAAAGGTATGGTTACTGATGTAACCGAAGACCTTAATCAATTGCGTCTGGCTGGCAAGAACCTGATGTTTGAAGGCGCGCAAGGTACATTGCTTGATATCGATCATGGTACATATCCGTTTGTGACCAGCTCAAGCGTAACTGCTGGCGGCGTATCGACTGGTACAGGTATCGGTCCATTGTACTTAGATTACGTACTTGGTATCACTAAAGCTTATACTACCCGTGTCGGTAGTGGTCCATTCCCAACTGAGCTATTTGATGATGTTGGTGCGCATTTGGCTAAAGTCGGTCATGAATTTGGTGCGACCACTGGTCGTGCGCGTCGCTGTGGTTGGTTCGATGCGGAAGCATTACGCCGTGCAGTGGTACTGAACTCTATGTCAGGTATCTGCTTAACTAAGCTTGACGTATTAGATGGTCTTGAAGAGCTACTAATTGGTGTGGGTTATAACCTGCCTGAGACTGAGTGTGCAGGTGCACATGATGCTGAATTCTATGAGTCAGTCACGCCTAAGTATGAGACGATGCAAGGGTGGAGTGAGTCAACCGTTGGTATCACTAACTATGATGAACTTCCAGAAAATGCGAAAAAATATATCAAACGTATCGAAGCGTTGATTGGTTGCCCAGTTGATATTATCTCAACCGGTCCTGATCGCGAAGAGACAATCGTATTGCGCGACCCATACGACGCTTAGTTTCTTATCGTAAAATTTAATTAGTTTAAGCGTTCATAAAAAATCCCAGTGCTGAGCATTGGGATTTTTTTTATGAGTATTATCTTGTGAGTAATGTCTCATCATTTTCTATTATGTGAACTATTATTAATGCCAAATGATAAAAAGTGTTAATCACTATTAATTTCTAACGATAAAAAATCAAGATATTTGGTAATTGAATAAATTGAGATAAGAAAAAATAGCATAAAGGAGAGAGTTGCTAACATTATTCTGGTTTAATTGGTATATTATGTTATAAATAAATGTAATTTTATCAATATATAAAAAGGAAAACGTGATGAAAGCGACTATTATCAAGCACTCTATAGGCAAAACAGCTTTAGCGCTGCTAACGTCTGCGGCTTTTATGTTTCCTATGCTGTCATGGGGCGCGCAAAACTGTGATAAACCCAACAATGATTTTGATGATTTATATTGCTTAACGAAAGTATATTTAGAAGCGGATAAAGAGCTGAATAATTCTTATGCAAAATTGGCTAAGCAGTTAAATAGCCAGCAAAAATCCAAACTCAAACGTGGACAATTGGCGTGGATACGCGAGCGTAATGACCAATGTAGTTATAATAATGATGAAGGATTTTTTGTCAATATGGGCTGTGCGACTCGGGTGACAACTGAGCGAGTGAACTTCTTAAATGATCGTGTGCGTGAATGTAGCGCTGGCAGTTGCCGCGACAGCCGCTTAGGCGAGTAGTTGTTTTTTAGTATTGCTTGAAAGCAGTGACCTTCATAGCTGCGTATTAATAAAATCCCTTAGCATTATATGCTGAGGGATTTTTGTTGGTAACACTTACATAGAGTTTCCGCCAAGTTGGTTTTATGCCCATCAATGACAAAGATAGTTAGCGATGAGATACATAGGGCAAGAATCTGCTATTGATGAATGCTCACTTTGTCTTAAGATAAGCTATGGTAATAAATTTACTTTTATGCAAGATGCGGTCATAAATTAACCCTATCATTTATAGCGCTAATCATTATAATAGGCAGCAATCCTGTGTTGGCGCTCATATTATCGCATTGATAGACCATGAGTTATTTAAATATGCCTAAGTCAACATTGCGGCCAAAGATAAAACAAAGTATTTACCATCTCATTTTTATCGAATTCATTATTTATTAGGAGCTTTTCATGGCTAACGAACGTACTTTATCTATCATCAAACCTGACGCAGTAGCTGGCAACAACATCGGCGCTATCTACGATCGCTTTGAAAAATCAGGTCTAAAAATTGTTGCCGCTAAAATGATGCAACTTGATGATAAAAAAGCGGGCGGTTTTTACGCTGAGCACGCTGAGCGTCCATTCTACAACGATCTAGTGTCATTTATGACTTCAGGCCCAGTATTGGTATCTGTATTAGAAGGCGAAAATGCGATCGCTAAGCATCGCGATATCATGGGCGCTACTAACCCAAAAGACGCCGCTGAAGGCACTATCCGTGCTGACTTCGCTAGTAGCATCGATGAAAACGCCGTTCATGGTTCAGATTCAGCTGAATCAGCAGCACGTGAAATCAGCTACTTCTTCAATGAAGAAGAAGTGTGTGCACGTACGCGTTAATATAGTAAACCAAATATAGTCTGTTACGGTGTCAGACTCGCTTAATGTACTCAATGTACAATTGGCGCTTGTCTTCCTTGTACCAGCTCTATATTTGATTCACTATGCACTAATAGCTTATAAAATTGACTATAAATTATTAGTGTGGCAAGACGGCTTATATCTTTTGGTATAAGCCGTTTTAGCTATTATAATAGTCTGACTATGTGTTGAAATTTTAGTGTTGAAATTTTAACTTTTCTCCCTCATTATTGGTTTTATATAGCGTTATCAATCCTTTATCAGCATATTACTTTCAGTTTTTGGTAAAAAATGCGCTCATAACGGATTGCTTATGCACTCATATATTGAGTACGACTAGCAACACCCATCTCAACAATTGCATCGCTCATACCAGTAGATGCAAAAAGGTTATTTATTATGTCAACTGCTCAAACTCCTATTCAAACTGACGTCCAACATGTCCCTGCTAAGACTACTAAGAGTATAAAATTAGTAGACGAGGCGCAGGCGAAAACCAATCTACTAGGTATGACACAAGCGCAGCTGGCGGAATACTTTAAGAGTATTGGCGAAAAGCCGTTTCGCTCGACGCAAGTCATCAAGTGGATATATCAGCAGGGTGTCACTGATTTTGAGCAAATGACCAATCTGAGTAAATCTTTGCGTGATAAATTATCAGCCAATGCCTGCGTCATTCCGCCAAAAGTGATTCATCGTCAATACAGTGATGACGGCACGCGTAAATGGGTCTTTGAAGTCACTGGCGGCTCGTTGGTTGAGACGGTACTGATTCCCGCAGATGATAGTAAATTAAACGGTCGTAAAACCTTGTGTATTTCTTCGCAAGTGGGCTGTGCGCTCGACTGTAGCTTTTGTAGTACGGGTAAGCAGGGCTTTGAGCGCGATTTGACGGCGGCTGAGATTCTTGGACAATTATGGGTGGCAAATGCCTCTTATATGACCGATGAAAATGACAGTTTAGAAAATGTCGATCATAGTTTATGGGAAAACAACGTCACCAACGTCGTCATGATGGGTATGGGCGAGCCGTTATTAAACTATCGTCCCGTTGTCAGCTCAATGGAATTGATGCTCAGTGACCATGCTTATGGTTTATCAAAGCGCCGCGTTACTTTGTCGACTTCAGGCGTCGTTCCAAAAATGTACGAGTTGGCACAGGAGCTTGACGTGGCTTTAGCGATTTCATTGCATGCACCAAATGACGAGCTGCGTAATGAATTAGTGCCGATCAATAAAAAATATCCATTAGAGCAGCTCATGGCGGCAGCGAGAAATTACGTTTTTGAAGTAAATCCGCGCCACAAAAAACACGTGACTATTGAATATGTGATGCTAGATGGTGTCAATGATAGTAATGAGCATGCTGAGCAATTGGTCGCATTATTGGGCGATTTACCAAGTAAGATTAACTTGATACCGTTCAACCCGTTCCCTCATGCAAATTATGATAAGTCGAGTAATAATCGAATTCATGCCTTTAGCAACATATTAAGTGAAGCAGGTTTTGTTTGTACCATACGTCAAACACGCGGTGATGATATTGATGCGGCATGTGGTCAATTGGTTGGGCAAGTGGCTGATAGAACGCGTCGTTCAGCCGCGTGGCAGCAAAGCATCAAGGATCGTGAAAGTGTTTAGTATGATGGTCATATAAATGGTGAATAGACATTTTCGATGTAGCATCGTATTTGTCTTTTATCTGTCGCAATGGTAATAAAAATGTAGCAATAACGATTAGTTTGGATGTGCACAGCAATTAATGACAACTAAATTGTACTTATGCGGGCTAAATCTATTAAACTGATGCCTCGAGGATCGAACGCATTGAATCACAGTTTTATGATGGCGGCTATGATGACTTCTAGAAATTCTTGTCAGTTCAATTATCAAAAAATATTTTCTCAGACTTATAAGCGATTGAGTACAGCGAATGGACAAGTGGCTACTGACCCAATAGCGATATCGAAGCGTACGGTATTAGTGACGGCATTGGTAGGGTTGCTGCTCACTGGTTGTCAAAGCACGCCGACCAATGACTTGACAAACATCGCGGCTTATCAAACGTCTACGCGACCCAATGACAATCGTAACTTAGATCAACAAGAAATTGCTCGCGTGCGCACTTCACTTGCCGCGCAATATATCCGCAAAAATGAGCTTGATACCGCTCAGCGTCAACTCGAAAAAGCCTTTGCTGCCGATAGCCGTTACGCGCCAGCCTATGATATGATGGGCGTTTTGCTGCAGCAAGAGGGCAGTCGACTCAATCTCGAAAAAGCCGATCAGTATTTTAAAAAAGCGATCACGCTTGATAAAGATTTTGAGCAAGCCCACAATAACTATGGCGTTTATTTGTCACAAATGAAGCGCTATCGTGAGGCGGCAGAGCAGTTTGAGATTGCGGGTTCAGCATTAGGTTACGAAGGTCGTATTGGTGCGCTAGAGAATCTAGGGCGCACTTACTTACAGCTAGGGGATCGCAGTGCGGCTGCTAAAGCATTTTTACGGGCACTTGATGGCAATCGTAATAGTATTATTGCCCATATCGAGTTGGTCGACTTATTGCTTGAGCAGCAACGTGTTCCACAGGCTCAAAGGCTTTATGATGAAACCTTGATACTGGTGCAAGGGCAGGGCATTAGCCCGCGCTTGCTATTACAAGGTATCAAATTGGCCGCTGCACAAAATAACATAACGACGCGCCAGCAATTGGCACAGCAGCTTTTATCCGCTTATCCTTTAAGTGATGAAGCAAAACAACTTAAGACTTGGCTTAACAATCCAGAGGCACCATGGAAATGACCACCCCATCATTAAACACTCAATCTAACGCTCAGGGATCATTTGGTGCCGTGTTGCAGCAAGCCCGTAAAAATAAGCAAATCAGCTTAGACGAGGTAGCTGCCGAGTTATTTATTTTAAAGCGTCATTTGCAAGCGCTTGAAAATGAAAATTTTTCGGAGATGCCGCAAGCTGCTTTTGCCCGTGGGTTTGCCATCAATTATGCTAAGTTTTTGGGTTTGGATCCTGTAAAAATAGCGACCAGCTTTGATGCCGCTTATCCTACGGAGCTGAAAGCCAAGTCAGTGAATAACACGGATACGCCACTGCGTCCAATGGGAACGTTGCAACGTGATACGCACAATCGAATTCGTTTTAACCCACTACTGATCATCGCCGTTATTGGTGTCATTATTTTAGCGATTTTCTTATTTCGCATGGTGAGTAATGCAAGTAAAGAGAATACCGAGCAGCCAGTATCGACGGTCGAAGACGTCTCAGCGATAGAGCAAGCGCAAGGGGCGGCAATCAATACTGATGAGATGGGCGTTGGTGCCTCTGGCTCTGCTCTAAACTTGGGCGGCGATGCAAGTCCAGCGTCTTTAGATGTCAAACTGACGGATACCGCCGTCGTGAGTATTACTGATGCCTCTGGTAGTAGTCTAATGAGTGGCTCGCAGACATCTGGGGATTATAAACTGTCAGGTACGCCGCCGTTTAATGTACAAATTGATAATGTCGATAATGTCAGCATAATGCTTAACCAAGAAGCGGTTGCGCTAAATACTTATGCAACGGATAAGCAAGCCAATTTTGAGTTAGCGCCTTAATTTTTAAAGCGGCTAATTTTGAATGCTAGTCTTATCGACTGCTGTACAAGATTTATTTTTAAAAGTTGCTATCTGCAAGCTATTATAAGTGTATTTTTTCTGCGTTTTTTCGCTTTAACTGAAGGGTTTGTCTATGTCAACGCCTATTAACCGTCGCCTTACCAAGAAAATATATGTCGGTGATGTCGCGATTGGTGGTGATGCGCCGATTAGTGTGCAGAGTATGACCAATACAGATACTTGCGATGTGGCAGCAACTGTCGCTCAAATCGAACGCTGCGTTGAAGCTGGTGCGGATTTGATGCGGGTGTCGACGCCAACGATGGATACGGTCAAAGCTTTTGGCGAAATTCGTAAGCTGGTCAGCGTGCCTTTGATTGCAGATGTGCATTTCGACCACAAAATTGCGTTAGCAGTTGCCGAAGCAGGGGCTGACTGTCTGCGTATTAATCCAGGTAACATCGGTAGCGACGCCAAAGTACGTGAAGTGGTCGCCTGTGCCAAACATTACAACATCCCTATTCGTATCGGTGTCAATGCAGGCTCGCTCGAAAAAGACATTCAGCGCAAATATACCGAGCCAACTGGCGAGGCGATGCTTGAATCAGCCATGCGCCATATCGATATATTAGAGCGTCTAAATTTTGATCAGTACAAAGTATCAGTCAAAGCTAGTAATGTGTTTTTGACCTTGGATGCGTATCGCCTGATTTCTGCCCAAATTGATAATCCGCTGCATTTAGGCGTCACCGAGGCAGGCGTTTATCGTACGGGCGCAGTTAAATCCGCGATTGCACTTGGCGGTTTATTATTAGATGGCATCGGTGATACCATCCGTATCTCACTGGCGGCAGAGCCTGAAGAAGAAATTAAAATCGGCTTTGATATTTTAAAATCGCTCAATATACGTTCTAATGGTGTCAACTTTATTGCGTGCCCAAGCTGCTCGCGCCAAGAGTTTGATGTGATTCGAGTTATGACGGCTTTAGAGTCGCGCTTAGAAGACATTCGTGAACCGATGAATCTGTCTGTGATCGGCTGTAAAGTAAATGGTCCTGGTGAAGCGAAAGAGGCCGATATTGGCATTGTTGGTGCCGCACCAAGATCCTTGGTATATCGTATGGGTGAAAAAAGCCATCTTATCGATACCGACAATTTGGTCGATGAAATAGAAGGCATGGTACGCGCACATGCCGAAGATTTGGCTAAAAAACGCGAAAATGAGATTATCCGCGTAAAATAAAACACTATTATGAGCAAAAAATAAAAGAGACACTTGTTAAAATTTTTAAGGATACGACCGTACCATGATTAAAGCTATAAAAGGGTTTAATGATATTTTGCCTGATCAGTCCGCAAAATGGCTGCATTTAGAAGCGATATTGGCTGAAGTACTGGGCAGATACGGCTTTGAGCATATTCGCTTGCCAATCGTTGAGCAAACCGATTTGTTTGCGCGTGCCATTGGCGGCGCGACTGATATTGTCGAAAAAGAGATGTATAGCTTTACCGATAAATCTGAGCCACCAACGCCGTTGGCTCTACGCCCCGAAGGTACAGCAGGTGCAGTACGTGCTGTGATTGAGCATAACTTGCTGCGCGGTGATACGCCTAAATTATGGTATATCGGTCCGATGTTTCGCTATGAGCGTCCACAAAAAGGCCGTTATCGTCAGTTTCATCAAATAGGTGTTGAAAGCTTTGGTAGTGCCTTACCAGACGCTGACGCTGAGCTGATCGCCATGACCCATCTGATGTGGCAAGAGCTGGGTCTAAAAGATGAGATGCGTTTAGAGCTAAACAGTCTGGGTGAAATTGATGAGCGTTATGCTTATCGCGAAGCATTGGTTGCTTATTTAACCGATAAAAAAGATCAGCTGGATGAAGACAGCAAGCGCCGCTTGACCACCAATCCGCTACGTATTTTAGACAGCAAAGAAGCAAGCACCCAAGCTCTATTGGTAGACGCGCCTAAGCTTGCTGACTTTTTAGGTGAAGAGAGCGTGGCACACTTTGAACAAGTGCAAACGTATCTGACTGAGCTTGGTATCAATTTTGAGATCAATCCGCACTTAGTACGCGGTCTCGATTATTATAACAAAACGGTTTTTGAGTGGGTGACTGACAAGCTTGGTAGCCAAGCGACTGTTTGTGCTGGCGGCCGTTATGATGGTCTGATCGGGCAGTTAAAATCCATCGGTACTGATGGTAATAAGCCAGTAAAATCTGAGCCTGCTGTTGGATTTGCCATGGGGCTTGAGCGTTTATTACTATTAATGGAAGCGGTTGCGCCAATTGCTGATGTTCCAGCTTGTGATGTTTTCGTGGTTGCACATCCAGAAGTTTATAGTGCGGGTATTGGCTATGCCCAGCGCCTACGCTATAGTCGCCCAGATATTCGGGTGAAAATGGCGAGTGCGACGAGCCTAAAAGCGCAAATGAAGAAAGCCGATAAGTCAGGTGCTGCATTGACCGTTATTATTGCACAGCAAGAGCTGGATGATAATACCCTCAGCGTTAAAGACATGCAGACGGGCGAACAACAGACGGTTGCGACAGATTGGCTGTCGAGCAAAGAAAATTTTATCCGTCAGTAATCGATTGCGGTTTTAGCATTAGCAATTTCATAACAATTTTATCAGGTAAACATATATGGCTCTGACACCCAATTCGCCGAATGCAGACAATTCAATGCAAGCGTTAAAGCAGTATGGCAGCTATATTGTCACTGCGATTTTGTTGGCACTGGCCGCTTATTTTGGTTGGACATATTGGCAGGACAACCATGCGCGCGTAGACACCGTTGCAGCAGATCATTACGCAGACATTCAGCGGTTGAATGAAGAAGTCAGTTTGGCCTCACAAAACCCTGATTTGGAAGCAGAAGCACAAGCAGCACTTGCCCAAAGTCGCATCCAGCTAAATAAAGATATTGATGCGCTAGTCAGCAAGCATGGTGAGTCGGTTTACGCTTGGCAGGCACTGATGATTAAAGCGCGTCAGCAAGTAGATAATAATGAATTTACCGAAGCAAGTGAAACCCTCAAAAAAGCATTGGCCATTGATTTAGGTGATGCAGGCTTACAGGCAATTACTCGTTTGCGCTATGCGACAACGTTACTAGCGGCAGGCGATGCGGATGCTGCATTAGCAGAAGCCAACAATGATATGCCAAGCTCATTTGAAGCCAGCCAACAAGAGTTGTTAGGGGATATTTATTTGGCACAAGATAATAAAGACTCAGCGATCAAGTCTTATAATAATGCTTGGGAGTTGTTACGCAGCCGTCAAGAGACGCGTGCAGTATTGGCATTAAAGATGGAGAGTCTGGGCATCGTACCTGAGCCTATCGACGAACCAGTCAGTCTGATTCAAGAGTCAAGTAATCCTGCACAGCCCTTGGTGGAAGAAAATGCTGCTGCCGAGGTTGCGCAATAATTGTACAGTGACAAGCGCTGTTAACCAATAATAGCGTTTGCGTTCTACCTAATGTCTGATAATTGCTAGTCAATAGCGCGTATCTATAACCGTTCTACAAGCTAAGTGGTGCAGTAAAACAGCATCGGATAGACCATCAGCACTCATTGAATGTGCTTGATGAATACTAATCGCCGATCTTATACTTACTGATAACCAATTTACTAATTAATAATAATTTATTTGTAGTGAGAACTCATAATGACTCAATCTATTCGCTCTAGCAAGATATCAAAAGCTAAAACCATCAAATCGACGGTGATGCATGTGGCAGTATTGGCAGTGATGAGCACTGCAGTGATTGGGTGTAATCGCGGTATTAAACCCGTCGTCAATGATCCAGTCAAGCTGGTACAGATTGCTGAGCCTATCAGTGTGTTGCAACCGGTTTTTAGCACAGATATTGGCAATAAAAAAGCCAGTAAGAAAGATCCATTAGACTTGCAAGTAGGTTATGTCAATGGACAAATCGTCACTGCATCGCGCGGTGGGGACTTGACCGGCTTTAACAGTGCAGGCGAACGTTTATGGTCGATCAACGTTGGCGATCAAATCACGGGCGGCGTTGCTCTAGATGCTTTAAGCCAAACAGCGATTATTAGCACACGCGGTGGTCAAGTGATGGCATTTGATAGTGTGACTGGCGCAAAACGCTGGCAAAAGCAGCTATCAGGATCAGTATTGACACCCGCTTTAATTACCAATAACCGTGTCATTCTATCAGCGAACGATGGCTTTTTACATGGCTTGTCACTACAGACAGGTCAGTCAGTCTGGCAGTTTGCCACACAAGTGCCAGCCATCAGTGTGCGCGGTAGTGCGGCGCCAACGTTATTAGATAGCAAAACGGCATTATTGGCGACTGCTGATGGTCGTTTACATGCGGTGACGACTGATAGTGGTTTACCGCAGTGGTCAAGACGTGTTGGCGTTGGCACTGGTAGTAGTGAAGTTGAGCGCATGAGTGATGTCGATGGTACGCCGATCGTCGATAAAAACCAGCTATTTGCCATCAGTTATAGTGGTCAGTTATTAGGTATTGATTTGGCTTCGCGTCAAGTCATGTTTGTCAACGAGCTTGCCAGCTTAAAGTCACTTGCTGTAAATAACCAGCAAGTGATTGGTACCAGCTTAGAGGGCAAAGTGGTTGCCTATAATCGCAGTAATGGTGAGGTTCTTTGGGAAAGTGAAGAGCTGGCTTATCGTCATTTAACCAATCCTGTAATGATTGGCAATTATATTGCCGTGGGTGATTTTGACGGCATGGTACACTTATTTGATCCAGCTAGCGGTAAAATCGTTAGCCGTGTACAAACTAAGGGTGCTTTGAGTAGCTTGCAAGTACAAGGCAGCCGCTTGATGACACAGAGCACATCAGGACAAGTTGCTATTTGGCAATTAGCCCGCTAAGCTTTTTATCGGTTAATGCTTACTTAGATAGTATGTTTGATATTATCGTTAAGCCAACGGGTTGATTGCAATTTTAGAAAACACAAACGCTGCTTCGTCAGCGTTTAGTGCCTTGTGTAAATTGCTTGTTTAAATACAGGCTTTCGCGTACTCTATGCGACCGATGCGCTGTAGGTGTTATCCATATATATTATTTATTTATCATTTAGTCATCCTATGTACCACTTGCTAATTGTAAAATAGCTGACTATTATTTTTGCTATTGTTTTATCATTCATTTTAATTTGCGGTCAAGAGCAGCTTATTCACGACTACTGTTATATCACTGGTTATAAGAATAACTGTACTGCCCGCCATTGTGCCTTTCACTGAGAGTAACCCATGAGTATCAAGCCTGTGGTCGCCTTAATTGGTCGTCCAAACGTCGGTAAATCTACCTTATTTAATCAGTTCACAAAAAGTCGGCAGGCATTGGTTGCTGATTTGTCAGGACTGACTCGTGATCGTCAGTACGGTGATGCGACCTATGAAGACAAATCTTTTATCGTTGTAGACACTGGTGGTATTGGTGAGGCGGATGACGGTAGCGGCAACATTGATGATTATATGTCTGAGCAATCGCATACAGCGATTCATGAAGCAGACATCATCGTATTTGTGGTGGATGCTCGTGCTGGTATGATCGGCGCAGATGCTGAGATTGGTAAGTTTTTGCACACCCTTGGCAAACCAGTCTATGTGGTTGCCAATAAAGTCGATGGTGCTCACGACGCTGCACCTGCCGAGTTTTATGCATTAGGATTGGGTGAGCCATATCCGATGGCAGCAAGTCATGGTCGCGGTGTCGGTAATTTGCTTGAAATATTGACGGCTGATATGCCTGAGCAAGAGAATGTTGTAGAGCCAAAAGGTTTGAAGCTAGCGATCATAGGTCGTCCAAACGTTGGTAAATCGACGCTAGTCAATCGTCTATTGGGTGAAGACCGAGTAGTGGTTTTTGATATGCCCGGTACCACGCGTGACAGTATTTATATTCCTTATACACGCGAAGGTAAGGACTACGTCTTAATCGATACTGCTGGTGTGCGCCGCCGCGGTAGAATTGATGAAAAAGTAGAAAAATTCTCGGTCATTAAAACCCTACAAGCAATCGAAGATTCTAACGTAACCGTTATTGTTATTGATGCGCATGAAGGTATCGTTGATCAAGACTTGCATATGATTGGCTATGCGCTTGATGCGGGTCGTGCTCTAGTTGTTGCGATTAATAAGTGGGATGGTCTGACTGCTGATCAGAAAAATTATATCAAGATTGAGATGGATCGCCGCTTTAACTTTATCCCTTATGTAAAAGTGCATCTAATCTCAGCGCTACATGGTACGGGTGTGGGTAATCTATACCCGTCTATCTTGCGTGCTTATAAATCTTCGATGTTTGAAGTGTCAACCAATCGTTTGACTCAGATTCTGCAAGATGCAGTGACAGCCAATCCACCACCAACGGTTGCTGGTCGCCGTATTAAACTACGTTTTGCTCACATCGGTGGTCACAATCCGCCCGTGATTGTCATTCATGGTAACCAAACCAGCGCGCTACCTAAGAGCTATCAGCGTTATCTTGAAAACCAATTCCGTCAAGTATTTAAGCTCGAAGGCACGCCGCTCAACGTTGTTCTTAAACAAAATGACAACCCATATGCCAACAAGAGCGATACACCAACCAAAGCGAAGACGCAACAGTTGCGCCAACGCGAGCGTAATCGGGCACAGAAATTTACTACCAAAGATAAGCAGAAATTCACCAATAAAGATAAAAAGCGTTAATTTAGCAAAATGATGATGGTCTTTATATTGTTGTTGTAAATAAAGACTGTTTTATTCTATTGTTCATGCTTCTCTGTAATGTGCCATATCATGATGATTATATCGGTCATCATGATATATTAATACGTTGTTAAGTTTTATTAACATGTGATATTTCCCTCACTACTCCTACAAAATACCTGTACTATAATCAAAAGTTTTCTTAACTCAGTTAAGTAATATGAACAACCGTCCCTCTCAAACCATCTCTACGCTTATTTGGCGTTCTGTCGTACAAGCCATCATTTTGGCTGTGTTGGCAGGCTTCTTGATGTCTATCGTTTATGGTTTGTTATACCACTATAAAGAGAAGCGTCAGCATATCCAGCAATTGGCTACCATGTTGACCACCAGCGCATCGACAGCCGATGGTGCTGATATCGTGGCTGAGCAAGTGAGATTCTTGTTAGAAAGTGAACCCAGCATTAGAAGTATTTTATTTTATTCAACACCCAAACCTATTAATGAAGTTAATCAATCCAGAGATGATTGGAAGAATGCCTTATTTGCAGATACTGTCAGCTTCAATTATCCCGTTACCAGTGACGATATCAGTGATGATAGCGCGCTAGATACGTTAAACAGCAGTCAGCAATCGTCCACAACTTTATCAAATGGTGAGCAAGAATCGTCAGCGTCTAGTGAGGCCAATAAAAATAGCGCGTTAGTTGGATATATTAATCTCACTTTAGATGTGAACACCCTGCGTTCACATTGGTTTCGAAGCAATATATTGCTATGGCTTATCACCACGATATTGACGGTACTTTGGGTATTGTACATTCTGCGCAAACTCAAATGGCCAATCAGAGATATTGAAGCTTTGAAAGAAGTCTGTCACATCGTTGTGAAAAACCCAGAGCTTGAGCAGTTACCAGTGATTCCACAGCTTTTTGAATTTCAGGAACTGGTACAAATCAAGCAAACTTTGGCTGTATTGTTTGATCGTTTACAGAAAGTCCAACAAGGTTATGAGGCGCTTGCTATTTTTGAGCAGCAATTACACAACAAAGACGTATCCCTCGATGTGCAGCTGCATAACTTTCAAAGCATGATCACCCATGAGCTGAAAACTTCGCTAAATGCTATCGTAGGCGGTTTACAGCTGTTAGATTACGATACCCTCAATAGAGAACAAAAAGATGCGGTTGAAATTATCAGTGACGGTAGTGATAAATTGGTGTCGTCGCTTGATCATATTATCCAATTGAATCAAATACAAAAAGGTCAGATGAGTATTAATTGTATTGCGTTCAATCCACTGCAGTTAATCGCCGATCTGTTGGCAGAATATGAGCCTATTGCTCGGCAAAAAAGGCTAGAGTTGATTAGCCGTATTCATCATATAGACTATGGTCTGGAAGGGGATGCGGAAAAAATAAAACAAATATTATCAATATTACTGAGTAATGCGATTAAGTTTACTCCAGCGGGGCAGGTGACTATTACGTCGCAATTGACTCATTTTGATAAAAGCAATCGCTGGCAAATCAGTGTGAAAGACACAGGTATTGGTATCGATAGCACTCATATCGATGATATTTTTAATCCGTTTTTCCAAGTGGATTCATCACAAACTCGTCAATATGAAGGCTCAGGTGTTGGTTTACCAGTCGTCAAGCAAATGGCTCAGCTGATGGGCGCTACTATAGAAGTCGATAGTACGTTAGGGTCAGGCACCCAATTCATGCTGACCATATCGATGACCAATAAACAGCAGTCTCGGCAGCAGCATTTATTGGCTGGATTGACTGTTATTTACTATTATTATCATGAAGTTGGGTTTTTAGCGAAGGAGCTAGAGCGTTTAGGCGCGACGGTCATTTATCGTCAGCATGAAGCACTGGTTATAGAGGAGATGAGTATAAAACAGGTGAATATGGTGATGTTTGCGGAAGATGTTTTTCCAAGTAAAGCTGAGTCGTTAGCCAAGCGTATTCGTCAATTTGAAAGTGAACATCGGGCTTTATTGGTATATTGGTATCCACCACATCGAGCGAAGCAGTTAGATAGCTTTGAGCATGGTTTGAAAGCAGCTGGTGTCGATTACTGTTATAGCGCCACTTATAAAGATAAAGCATTAAGCGATTTGCTTAAGCGCTGGTTGGTATGGACGTAATAGGTCAAAGTATTTGTCACGCTTACCGCCCTAACCTCGTTTAATGTAATCCGTTGCCTTTCATTTACTCATTTACTGTAAATAGTTTCGAACATCGTATTTTCGACAAGAGTGCTTGCTTTTAATCTGAAAAGTATGATGAACGAGAACAAACCTGCTGATTCTAGTAAATCAGTGTTTATCACAGTTTGATGATGACACTACTTAATAGCAATAATAAAATCTGTGCGGTAAATGAAGATATAAAAAAGACGCCCAGTTTTGAGGCGTCTTTTTTGTCAGTAATGTTCTTGAAAAATAGTTTTTACTAATATTCTCTAAAACAGATTTTGTGCCCAACGTACGACACGCTGCCAAGTGCGGCTCATAAAGCCTGATTGCTCGATATCACTGGTCGCTATAATAGGCACTGAAGCCACCGCTTTACCATCAATAACCGCCATCATTTTGCCAATTTCTTGACCTTTTTTGATGGGTGCTTCTAGGCTCTCAGGAATATCTACCACAGTCGTGATTTTATTTTTTTGCGTTTTGCTGGTTAGAATTTGCAAATTATCCGCAGTGACTAGCTCAACTTCATCAGCTTCACCGAACCAGACTGGAACTTTGCTGACGAATTGTCCGGCAGGTGCTTTGGTGACAGTAGTGAAGTGGCCAAAGCCCCAGTTGAGCAGCTCACGTGATTGATCGGCACGTGCTTGCTGGCTCTCTGTTCCCATAATCACAGAAATCAAGCGCATGCCATCACGATTGCTTGAAGCCGCTAAGCAATAGCCTGCGGCATCAGTGTGGCCAGTTTTTAAACCATCGACGGTAGGATCGGTTGCAAGTAGAGCATTACGGTTACCTTGAGTAATGCCGTTATAGGTGAACTCTTTTTCTGCATAAATACCATAATAGTCGCCGCTATTCTTGATAATAGCGCGTGACAATTTGGCCAAATCTAGTGCTGATGCCTCATGCCCTTCGTCAGGCATACCAGTAGAATTGACGAAATGGGTATTTTTCATACCAAGCTTTTCTGCTTGCTCATTCATCAAGATAGCAAATGAGGCTTCGCTACCAGCGATATGCTCTGCCATAGCTTTTGAAGCGTCATTACCTGATTGAATAATAATACCGCGTAGCATGTCGATAACGCTCGCAGATTTATTTACCGGCACATACATGCAAGACTGGCTGCTACTACCACGACACCAAGCATTTGGACTCATTATGACTTGGTCATCTTCTTTGAGGTCGCCTGATGCTAAGCGCTGCTCAATGATGTAACTGGTCATCATTTTTGTCAAAGACGCTGGCGGTAGCGACTCATTGGCGTTCTTTTGTGCCAAAATCTCACCAGTATTATAATCCATCAATACATAGGCGGTATTATCCATCTCAGGCGGCTGGATGGCTGCGTTTGCCATCACTGCACTCATAGAGATACTCACACCGACTACCAGCTGCACCAGCTGATTTTTTACACGCTTTACTGTCATATATCGTTACACCGCATCATGAAACCAAATGTATCTACCGCTTGTACCTTGCACTAAATCTTATGCATCATTTTAAGTAGCCTGTCTTAAACATTCTGTTTAAAAACAATATATTAATAAGAGTGGTGATGGCTGAGCGACAGACATAAAATTAACGCCTTATCTTAGCAAAATGCCAACCGATGGGGAATCGATAAATGCAAAAAAAGACCCGATTAAAAAGAAAGAGTAGTAAGAAGTAAACGTTTGCTCAGACTAGGAACGCCATAGTGCCTCGAATAGAAATAATTCGACTGTCATAAAAAAGCTTACGGTCATCCTGTTGGTATAAACAGAATTATCGTAAGCTTTTTTGTTACTTACAAGCCTGATGAACAAGCTTATAAGTTTTCGCTAAATAGCCCATAATCAGCGTTCCAAGACAGATAATGCCATGATTTATTGTCATTAATTATAGCTGACTTTATCAATTTAGAATCAATGCTGGGGCATAGCTATTGTAGGAGAGACGATAGGATCTCTGATAAGTAAGCCAATTATAATGTTGTAATTGTTGAGCTTAATTATGATGATCCACTACTGGTATTCAGCATTCGCCAAATCTTCGCATAGAGCTTTGTTATCTTGTTTAGAGAAGCCCATTGTCCAGCTACGAATGCCTTGTAATATCTGGCGATAATCTTGCTGAGTGGATAGATATTGAATCGCAGCTTTTGGATCTTCTAAAGACGGCATCAACTCGTGAAGCTGCACATTATAAGATTTATAAAAGCGCTGTTTTTGTTTGCCATTGAGCATCGGTGGACATATCTCTGATAGCACTTGCATAACCGCAATTTCATGCTTAGTAACATTGATGCCAGACATATCTAGAGGTATGGTTGTAGCAGGATTATTCGCCGCAAAGGATGCTTGAGACAGCATGGCAACAGACGTTACCAGTCCTGCAAGACTAATTTTGGACGCCGTCTTTGCTATCACAGAAGCTATAGATAATATCGATTGATTTTTCATGCAGTATTACACTCGCTTATCTTTATTTAATGGTGATATGTTAATGGGTAAAAAAACAAAAGTCACATAAAATATTGATTTATGTGTAGATATCTTGTGAGCCAAAGCTCTTTTTGAGCAACATATCAGCAGCATAGACTCATAAGTTACGTCAGCATAAAAATATAAGTTTGTATTGTTGTAAGGTGTTGCCTATTGTAACGTCACGCCAAGTTTTTTTTGCTGTTATTGATGCAGATATCATCGTGATAAAATTATAAATTGAATAGATTCTGCCCACAGACTGGGTTCGTGTCAGCGTATTATTAGGGTATAATCGCCCAAAATTATGGTGGCATCCGCGTTTTGCTATAGCAATTTTCTCATATAAATATAGTGTCACTTTATATGGATTGTGGTGTTGGCTTTTTTTATTTTATAGCAAATCCAACTGCCATTTATCACATATTGTGTATGCAGAAAAAGCCAATGTGAATGCAAGCATCAAAAGTATCGTTAAAGAATCTAACCTCCATTTTCGGGTCTGATTATAGCAATTTTATGCGGCTAAAGTTCATAAGTGGACAGGCGGTCATTAATGAGTATATTGAGTGAAAATGAAATTTTTAATTAGTAATGATGATGGGGTTTATGCACCAGGGTTATTGGCATTATATCAAGCCCTGTCTGCTATTGCAGAGGTGGTAGTGGTTGCGCCAAACAGTGAGCAAAGTGGCTGCGCGAGTGCTTTGAGCTTATCGATGCCATTATATACTCATCGATTGGATTCTGGTTTTATAGCGGTAAATGGTTCGCCCGCGGACTGTGTACATTTGGCATTGCATGAGTTGTATCCTGATACACGTTTTGATTGTGTGATTACTGGCATTAATTCTGGTGCCAATCTTGGTCAAGACGTTTTATTTTCGGGTACCTTTGGTGCTGCATTAACCGCACAGCTCTTTGGAATACCTGCCATTGCGACCTCCCTAGTGGGCGGCGGCGTCAATGGAGAAGGGCAAGAGCAGACCAGTCATTATCAAATGGCGGCAGCTGAAATTGTTAAATTATTGATAGAAAAACCGATATTAGATGCTTGCAAAAATTTGCCCTATCATGTATTAAACGTTAATATTCCTGATGTGGATAGTGCTGATGAGATCAAAGGTCGGAAAATAACGGCGTTAGGGCACCGTCAGATTGCGCGTCCTGTACATCATGTGGTCGATCCACGTGGGCGTGATGCTTATTGGTTGTCGCTACGTAAACGCCCACATGAGTTGCCATTAGAAACTGAAGATTTACAATCCTCTGCAACAGATATGACGGATGATCAAGCGGTAGCGGCGGGTTATATTAGTCTATCACCAGTGCGCCTGCATCATACGCCAACAGACACACTCAAAACGCTGTCGGCGTTAATGCTATAAATTTACGCTGCCAAAATGCGTCAAACAGCTGGTCAATATCTTGATATTATCTGCGCTATTTTTCTTGTTTGGCTGCCATTTATCTCATCTCTATCACCATTTTCAAAATGAAGACACGCCTTAGAAAATGGTTTACTATCGAGTGATTGATAATGGTATTTGCCAAATACTAAATACTAAACGGTATGAAAGTTAGCAAAATGCTTGTGAGTAACACAAGGAGTTTGTGAGTAACATAAAGAATAGGAAATCTTGTATGAAGAAGCTTATTGCTGGATCGCGCTTTGCAACAGTGGCATTGATAGGTACTTTAACAGCAGCAACGTTAACGATGGTGGGCTGTGCAACCAAGCCTACTTACCAATCAGCCAACCAAGCGGGACCTAAGATTATTACCAATGCACAAGGCGTTCCTAACTACCATCGCGTACAGCGTGGCGATACGGTCAGCCAGATTGCTGAGCGCTATCGTCTCAGTTACCGTCAAATCGGTTCGCTCAATGGTTTGGACAGCAAGTATACAATTTATAGTGGTCAATGGCTCAAGCTGTGGCAAGGTACGCCAGCCGATAACAATCGTTATAACGCGCCTACAACGACACAGCCAACGTACACACCGCCTGTAACGAGCGTACCTAATAATAGCTCACAAAGCCCTGTATACGAAGTGACGGCTAACGCAACGTCAGGCTATGAATATCCAAGTCGCAATCAAGTGACCCGTAACTTTGATGCGGCAGCGGGCACGATGGGTATGTGGTTTGCTGGTAATGTCGGTGATCCCGTACTTGCTAGCCAATCTGGCACGGTACTGTACTCGGGCGATGGTCTGCCAGAGTATGGCAATCTTATTATGATTCGTCATAGTGATAATTACATCACCGCTTATGCGCATAATAGTCAGCTACTGGTCAAAGAAGGCGATGCTGTACAGCGCGGTCAGCGCATTGCTAGCATGGGTAACAGTGGCCAAACCAATCAGGTCGGCTTAGAGTTCCAAGTGCGCTTAAATGGCAATCCTATTGATCCACGTGCGGTACTGGGGCGTTAAACGTGCTGCCAAGTTGTGACTGATTTGGCGAGTTTAGTGGCTTTATTCAGAGTGCTTGAATTTTAGAGCGCTTGAATAAAGCCACCTTAACTAAATCGGTTTATTTGAGTCGCTTTACTTATTCATACTTGAGAATTTTATGATGTTAAAAAAACAATATCTTGCCCTGTTTCCTGCGTTAGTGATGGTTGGGTGTACCAGCCAACAGGCGATGCAAAAACCTAGCAAACCCGTGCGTCAAGGCAACGTTCAGATTACCCAAACTCAAACCATTCAAGTGAAGCCAGCACCGAAGCCTGTCATCAAGCCGCAGCCAGTGGCAAAGCCAAGCTATAACAGCTTCTCTGATTGGAAGTCGGATTTTTCTATGCGGGCGATTTCATCAGGCCATGATGCAGCGACGGTGCGTCGTCTACTTGATACTGCTTATTTAAATCAGCAAGTCATCTCGCTTGACTCAGGACAGCCAGAGTTTTCTAAGATGCCATGGGAATATGTCGATTCTGCCGTATCTGATGGGCGTGTGAGTACTGGTAAGCGTAAGTTCGCCGAGCAACGGGCATTTTTGTCACAATTAGAATCGCAGTACGGTGTCAATGCAGAAATAATCGCTGCCATTTGGGGCATGGAGTCGTCATACGGCGTGGTGACGGGTAATAGCAGCATACCAAGCTCACTTGCGAGTCTGGCTTATGATGGTCGTCGCCAAGAGTTTGCCGAAACTCAGTTGTTGTCATTAGCGACGCTATTGCAGCGCGGTGATGTGTCTTGGTCGCAGCTCGATGGTTCTTGGGCAGGCGGCATGGGACAGACGCAGTTTATCCCTGATACTTGGCTGAAGCACGGAGTGGATGGCGATGGTAATGGTCATCGTAATCCGTGGGCAACGGGCGATGCACTGGCGTCCACCGCTAATTATTTGAGCAACTCAGGTTGGGTTAGAGGTCTAGCGCCATTTTACGAAGCGACCATTCCTGCCTCATTCGATTATTCCATGGTTGGTAGTAAGCAGCCTGCCGCGAGATGGGCAGCGATGGGTGTTGATACGATAGCTGATGTTTATTTGGATGCCAATACCGAAATGGAGCTGTGGCTACCAGCTGGCAAGGATGGTCCTGTACTGTTACTCAGTCCAAACTTTGATGTGATCAAAGTTTATAATAACTCATCGAGCTATGCGCTAGGTGTCAGCTTATTGGGTAAAGCGCTTGCTGGGCAAGGCGGATTACAGAAATCATGGCCGCGTTATGAGCGTCCATTATCCACAGCTCAAGTACGAAATTTACAGCAGCGTTTGACCAACTCAGGCTATGACACCAAAGGCGCTGACGGTATCGTTGGTACCAATACTCGATTGGCGTTCCAGCGCTGGCAAGCAGACAATGGTCAGACTCCAGACGGCTTTATTACTCAGCGTAGTGCGTCATCGTTAGCTTCGTGGTGAAGCAGGTTGATAGAACTTTTTTTGACTCGTATTAATTCTAATATTAGCGTGTTAAAAGAAATTTTTTAACCATCATTTTTGACGGTAATAGTTAATACGATGAGCTTAGTGAATACAATAAAAAAGCACCTTATTAGGGTGCTTTTTTATTTTACGCTATGATTATTTTGCAAAAGACCATAATCTTGTCAGGTTTTAATAAATAATATGGACACAAGAAGGCTGATACTGTGACTGATAAACGCTACACTGTTTGTTTATCAATGTGCTTTACTTATCAACGCGCTATTTATAAGAGCTGGCATTATATTTGTCTGTTCAATCTTTTAATATTAGATACAATAGATCCTTTATCCTCATAACGAATGGCAACGAGCAGTGACATTATGATAGACCAGTCTCTTATGTCCGATATGCTTAGTCCGTTTTGGGTAAGTATTAAGCTTGCTGGTGTCACTACCATTTGTTTATTACTGTTTGCAACGCCTGTGGCTTATTGGCTCGCTAAGCCTAGCCGTAGGCAAGTTGTGGCACGTCTTAAAGTCTTGCTTATGGGCATCATTGCCATGCCATTGGTTTTGCCGCCTACCGTCATTGGCTTTTATCTTTTATTACTGTTAAGCCCTAGTGTCGGTATTGGTAAATGGCTTAGCGAACATCATATCAGCCCCTTGATATTTACCTTTGAAGGTCTTGTCATTGGTTCGATTATTTACTCATTGCCTTTTTATATTCAGCCTGTCTACGCCCAATTTTTACGTATTCCACAAAGCGTGATGGAAGTGGCACATTTATTGGAGCCAAGCCGTTTCAAACGGTTTCTCAGAGTCGCTCTGCCACAAGCGCGTGTCGGTATTGTGCTCGGCAGCTTAATAAGTTTTGCCCATACTATTGGTGAGTTTGGCGTGGTTTTGATGATAGGGGGTAGTATATCCGATGAGACTAAAGTGGTCTCGATTGCGATATATGAGCAAGTAGAGGCGCTAAATTACGAGGCAGCGCACATGATGTCTGGGATTCTCATCGTTATGGGAGTGATTATGGTGGCGTTGATTGCTAGTGTGAGCCGGCTGAATCAACGCTCATAAGATTGCAGTTAATACCTATAGCTTGAGTTAATGCGTCAAAATTTATTTATCCATTTCTTTTCATCATATCTAAGTCACTTGAGTAGGCAAATAAAGCTGGTGCACCGCCCGTATGCCAAAATAAGACACGATCGGTTTTCTTGATTTTGCCAGACCTAATCATATCTATGAGTCCGCCCATCGCACGACCCGTATAGACAGGATCTAAAAGTATGCCTTCTGTTTGAGCTGTCATCGCAATGGCGTCATTTTCTAATGTACCAACCACGCCATAGCCCTCGCCCACATAATCAGAGTTGAGTGTTAAATCGGTTTCTGAAAACTGATGATCGGCACCGATAAGGGAGGCCGTGCTATTGGCAAGCGCGACGGTATACTGATCAAAAGGCACTTTGTCTGTTTCACCTTTATCGATATTGATACCTACGATTTGGGCGGGCGAATTGAGTATTTTTTTGCCAAGTATCAAACCGGCTTGTGTTGCCCCAGAGCTAGAAGCAAAAACGATATGAGTAAATGATAGGTTCATGCTTTCACGTTGCGATTCTAACTCTTTAAAAGCTTCTACAAACGCTAAAGCACCCAGCTCATTGGAGCCGCCATAGGGTATGACATATGGTTTTTTGCCTTGTTTTGTTAACTGCTCAACGATTTTAGGAATGTCTTCTCCTTTGCGATTGGCGCCTGCCCAGTAAATATGTGATCCAAAAATTTTGTCTAATAAAAGATTGCCACTTGTTTGTTCGGGTTCTTCTCCACCTAATACTAAATGGCAGTCAAGTCCCAAGCTTGCCGCTGCGGCAGCAGTTTGACGACAATGGTTCGATTGTGCGGCCCCTGCCGTAATCACGCAATCAGCACCTTGAGCAAGGGCATCACCCATAATAAATTCAAGCTTACGGGTTTTATTGCCACCCAATGCCAGTCCCGTGTTGTCATCTCGTTTCATAAAAATAGTAGGGCCATCAAGCGCTTTACTCAATCTGCTAAGCTCTATCAATGGAGTGGGGAAGAAGCCCAATGCTTGTCTGGGTATGTGGTTACATTCCATATTTTGTCCCTTTTATAATAAAAAAATGCTGAATAAGTTTGAAATACACACATTAATAAATTCAGCTAAAGATGATGATTTAGCGGATATAAATAGCCAATAATTATATGTCGTAACAGCCTTACAAACCGTATGGATGCGTATCCAGCTTGAAAATCAGTGGAATCCTAAGGGTTAATTTATCAAATATAAAATGAAAATCCTCATGCAAGCTTTCAATTTTGCATGAGGACTATTTGTTTTATTGAGAAAGAGTTGAGAGCCGTTTTAGAACTATTCGTCAAACCAATTAGACGGTTAAAAATGAAACTTCACTAGAGCACTAGGCACATTTTGAGTTGTATCACTGCCATACTTATTTTTCCAGTAACTATATTCCATACCGACCTCTAAGCGATTATCAATGCCTAATAGTGGTTGTAAGTTATACTTTATTTGCGGATTGATATGTAGTTGGTTTTTTAAGTCATCATTGTTAAAAGAGTAGTCTACATAACCATCGACCACAAAATTGTTTTTCTCCCAACCGTAAGTTAAGGTGATTTGCTGGTCATCATCAGTATTATCATTGAAGACATGATATAGGGAAGCAGAGGCGTACTTCATACCTGAAATAGGCACATTCAAATCTGCCCCTAGTCCTATCATATAGTTGTCTTGGCTAAAGCCTTTGCTGTTCGAGCCAAACTCATATTGCCCCGCTAGATTGAGCTGTTTGATAAAGCTATCATCGAAAGTTGTAAGCTTAAGCTTGGGCGCAAACTCACCATACGTTTCTTTAAATCTATTGTTTTCAATATCATTTGCGCCTTGATGACGATCGACGAAGAAAAATACGCCGCCCCAACTGTGGGTAGATGCGTGCTCCAGAGTGATGGTCGTCAATTCTCCGTCTTCTACCAGCTCATAGTCATTACCATATAGTACCGAAAGACTGGTATCGGTGAAAAGCACCTTTGCATGGCTGCTGCTCATCGTACCCAAGGCAACGATCGCGGCTAAAGCGGTGGTTAATGAGCTACTAAAAAACAGTTTTTTCTGAATATTGGTTCTACATAATTGGCTAGCCAGTGGCAGGTTTACAAACAAGTGATAACGCACAGTAATATTCCTTTATATAGAGTGGGTCATCCTAGCAGGCTGGGTATATGACAGAAGCGCGTTTTAACTTCCTGTCAAAACGGGTCAATGCTGCTAAGGACGAAGCGCGGTCAATTTTTGATAGCAGTCTAAAATAATGAAGATAAATGTTATCAATATAAGTATTGTCAAAAGTATAAAAATGCTCTGTTGGCTATATTATCCGCAATAATTCTTAACACTTTGAAACAGTTAAGCATGTTTTATAATGAGTAACAACCATAAGCTGGCTCAAAATAATGGTCTATCAAGCCTTTTAAGTATTTGATATTACCTAAGTTTATGATTTTATTAAATTAACTGACTAAATGGTCAGCTTTATTATTTTTGTAAACAAGGAGATGTGTCGAAGTAGCTGGTAGGCTCAACCACTAGCAATAATTATTACGATTCAGAGTAGTGAAAAGAGCTGGTAGGGTAGTTTGGAACAAATGATATGAGAGGCAAGTGAATAGAGGTATGGCAGAATTAATAGACACAAAAAAACCTCAAGTAAACTAATACTTGAGGCGAAACTTGCTTAAACTCGAAAGTTTAAACTCGTTTTAAATATGGCGCAGCGGACGGGACTCGAACCCGCGACCCCCGGCGTGACAGGCTAGAACCACTAAACTTTATAAATCGTTATTAAGTTATATTAACCTATAAAAACATACATATCAATATCTTAAGTCAATAAATATCTATGACGTTTGGCGTAATTTAAGACATTTTACGTGAGCTATATTCCATATTTTGGTCACTAAAAATGTTTAATTATTGCACATTAGAATTCGAAAAAAGCATAGTAATTATACATGTTTTTTTGCGTTTATTATTTAGATTAACGTTTTTAGATTATTATCTATTAGATATATCTGGAAAATTAGCTTCTAAAGTTTAAGGAATGGTCTATCCAGTTCAACCACCAAGCCACCCTTTATCCAAACCATAATCTATCCATTTTACCTTTATCTGATCGGTAATATTCGCGTTAGGATAAGTAAATACAGTACCACCAAGATAAAGCTCATCTCCGATTTTATACGGTTTTTCTTCAAAGGTCAGAATCTCTGTATGCGCATCCCAAGAAAAAGAAGTGTCCTCCATTGCCAGTAAATAAGTGTTGTCTTTAGTCGTTACCTCTTCAGTGTTCCTAGCTAAAGCAAGACAGTTATCCAAACTTAACATCTGCGTACCTACTAGCTAACTCTCATCTTTATACTTTCTTTATATCCTGCCTATTTATCTTAATAACACTTTTATACTTCTCTCAGCATACTAATGACATTATCCAATGAGCAGCAAGGTCTTAGTAATCTTGCGGCAATTAATTGACTGATCTTGGTGTTAGGAGAGTGCTATGGAAGTATTTTCAGGGCTTATCGCCCTAGGTTTATTTGTCTATTTGCTATACGTACTGATTAAACCGGAGGCGTTCTAATGACCATCCAGGCTTTATCTCAGTTGATTATTTATCTTCTCATTTTATTTACTTTGGGCTATTTTTTATCCGGTTATATCATGCAGCGTATGCAAGCACCGATATCTCGTCTTGAATCTCGTGGTTTTACGGCACTTGGCATGCTTGGGCGGGATGCAAAAGGTAATGTTGCATCTGGGATGAATTGGAAACAGTATGCACTCGCTATTGTTTTATTCAACGTTATTGGCTTTTTGGCGCTATTTATATTGCAACTGGTGCAAGGCAATCTACCGCTCAATCCGCAAGCGATGACCGGAGTTACTTGGGACTTGGCCATGAATACGGCCATCAGTTTTATGACCAATACCAACTGGCAGGCTTATGGTGGCGAAAGCACGATGAGCTATCTAACGCAAATGATGGGTATGTCGCTACAAAACTTTTTATCTGCAGCAACAGGTATTGCCGTCGCTTTTGCCTTGATGCGTGGCTTGATATTTAAGAAAAGCGCTCACCTTGGTAATGCGTGGGTCGATTTATGGCGCTGTAATATTTATATCCTATTACCGATAGCGACAATCATCGCGCTTCTATTAATGAGTCAAGGTGTTGTACAAACCTTATCAACCTATATGGACGTGCAAACCCTTCAAGGTGATACCCAAACCATCGCCTTAGGACCAGTCGCGTCACAAGAAGCGATTAAAATGTTAGGTACTAACGGCGGTGGTTTCTTTAACGCCAACTCTGCCCACCCGTTTGAAAATCCAACGCCTTTTTCTAATTTAATTCAGATGCTCGCTATTTTTCTTATTCCTACTTCACTGTGTTTTTGTCTCGGTAAGATGAGCGGCAACCTGAAGCAAGGGGTGGCGATATTAGCAGCCATGACCGTATTGTTTGTCGGTATGTATTCATTAACGGTGAGCAGCGAGCTTACTGGTAATCCTTGGTTAACGTCACAAGTGTCAGGGCTAACCGCTGCTGATGTCAATGGCAATATGGAAGGTAAAGAAGTGCGCTTTGGTATTGTGGCTTCATCGTTATTTGCCACTATTACTACTGCAGCATCATGTGGTGCGGTAAATGCGATGCATGACTCATTTACGCCCATGGGCGGCTTTGGTTTGATGTTGCAGATGCAGTTAGGTGAAGTGGTATTTGGCGGTGTCGGAGCCGGACTGTACGGCATGTTGCTCTTTGCAATATTGGCGGTATTCGTATCAGGACTCATGATTGGACGGACACCAGAATATCTTGGTAAAAAGATTGAACCATTTGAGATGAAAATGGTTGTATTAGCATTACTTGCAGCACCCACTATGGTGCTAATGGGAACGGCGATTAGTGTGATGACTACGAATGGTCAAGCAGGGATTTTTAATCCTAGCGCCCATGGTTTCAGTGAAGTGCTGTATGCCTTTAGCTCTGCTGCCAATAATAATGGTTCTGCTTTTGCAGGGTTGGGGGCCAATTCGGTCTTTTATAACTCCATGCTTGGGCTTGCGATGGTGGTTGGGCGTTTTGGGGTCATCATTCCAGTACTGGCTTTGGCAGGATCGTTGGCGAAAAAACCAAGACTTGAAGTCAATAGCGGTACTTTACCGACGACCACGCCATTATTTGTGGGTCTATTAGTCGGAACTGTGCTGATGATTGGCGCATTGACTTTCATTCCTGCGTTAGCGCTTGGACCTATTGTAGAGCATATATGGATGATGAAAGGTTAGCCGCTGCCTATTTGTCTAGACTTCAGCAAATTTGCCAAAGTCGATAGATTTGATAATTTGATAAATAGACACTTACCTTTTTAGTGGTGAATTGCTCCCTTTTTATGATTATGTTAGGAATAAAGACCATGAATGTTTCAATAGATGCTAATAATAAAGACTTAGATGTGCCCCCTCAGCAAGAGCCTGATAACTCTGATTTACCCGAAAAACCTTCCCAAGACCTCCTAGATCCGGCGTTGATTAAACCGGCGCTAAAAGATGCGCTACTCAAGCTTGATCCTCGCGTTCAGTGGCGTAATCCCGTGATGTTCGTCGTTTATATCGGCTCATGGTTGACGACCATATTAGCCATTAACATGTTAATCCAAGGTCAAACGGGACTACTCTTTACTTTGTTAATTACCTTTTGGCTATGGTTTACCTTATTGTTTGCCAATTTTGCTGAAGCCTTGGCAGAAGGTCGCAGTAAAGCGCAAGCATCGAGTCTTAAGCAGGCACGTCAAGATGTGCAAGCGCGTAAGCTTGCTGGTAGCGAGCGATTATCCGCCGCTACTATGGTGCAGGCGACTGAGCTTAATCAAGATGATATTGTATTAGTGCAAATGGGAGAAATCATTCCAGCGGATGGTGAGGTGATAGAAGGACTTGCTTCAGTCGATGAATCAGCCATTACTGGTGAATCCGCTCCTGTAATCCGTGAAAGTGGCGGTGATTTTAACGCGGTCACCGGCGGTACTAAAGTCTTGTCTGACTGGCTGATTATTCGTATCACCCAAGCGCCGGGGCAAGGATTTTTGGATCGTATGATTGCCTTGGTAGAAGGTGCCAAACGTACTAAAACGCCCAATGAGATTGCACTGACTATTTTGCTTATTGCATTAACCCTGATATTTCTAATGGTTTGCGTCACCCTGTTGCCATTCTCTCAGTTTGCAGTGCTCGCATCAGGTCAAGGCGAACCCATCTCTATTGTTATTTTAGTCGCATTACTGGTCTGCCTTATTCCAACAACGATTGGCGGTTTATTGTCGGCTATCGGCGTAGCAGGTATGAGCCGTATGATGCAAGCCAATGTCATTGCGACCTCTGGACGGGCGGTAGAAGCTGCTGGCGACGTTGATGTGCTATTGCTCGATAAGACCGGCACTATTACTTACGGTAACCGTCAAGCTTCGTTATTCCTGCCATCGAATGGTATTAACGAGCACTTGCTGGCTGAAGTGGCATTGATTAGCTCGCTAACCGATGAGACACCCGAAGGTCGCAGTATCGTCAAACTGGCCCAAAGCCGTTTTGATATTGATGAGAATATCTGGAAATCAAAGCCATTTGAAACCATCGAATTTACCGCACAAACTCGAATGAGTGGTACCAATATTGAGCAACGCCGCATCCGTAAGGGCGCTTATGACGCCATTGTAAATTGGGTGACAGAACAAGGTGGCACACTACCGAGTAACTTGGAGCAACAAGTAGAAGAAGTGGCTCGCCGCGGTAGTACACCACTGCTGGTGGCAGATGGTCAGCAGATATTAGGCGTTATTGAGCTCAAAGACGTGGTTAAATCTGGTATCAAAGAGCGCTTTGCTGAACTGCGAAAAATCGGTATTACTACCGTGATGATTACTGGGGACAATCCTTTAACGGCTGCTGCTATCGCTGCTGAAGCTGGGGTTGATGACTTTATGGCGGAGGCCACACCAGAACAAAAACTTGAATTGATTCGCAGTTACCAACGCCAAGGTAAGCTAGTGGCAATGACTGGTGATGGTACCAATGACGCGCCAGCACTTGCTCAAGCTGATGTTGCCGTTGCTATGAATAGTGGGACTCAAGCGGCCAAAGAAGCGGCAAACATGGTGGATTTGGACTCAAATCCGACCAAGCTTATTGAAGTGGTGCAAACCGGCAAGCAGATGCTGATGACCCGTGGGGCGCTGACGACTTTTAGTTTGGCTAATGACGTCGCTAAATACTTTGCGATTATTCCAGCAGCTTTTGCTGGTACTTATCCTGCTCTAAACGTCTTAAATATTATGCATTTGGGCAGCCCAAAGAGCGCTATTTTATCAGCGGTTATTTTTAATGCTTTAATCATTGTATGTCTAATTCCACTAGCGCTGCGAGGGGTAAAGTATCGTCCAGACTCTGCTATTAACCTATTGCGCCGGAACCTCTTGATATATGGATTGGGCGGA
Organism: Psychrobacter sp. NPDC064578; assembly: GCF_044901245.1. NCBI lineage: Bacteria > Pseudomonadati > Pseudomonadota > Gammaproteobacteria > Moraxellales > Moraxellaceae > Psychrobacter > Psychrobacter sp. NPDC064578. Next base: position 299,535 of record NZ_JBJDPI010000002.1, on the reverse strand, counting down.
CTACTGCTACCGTTTGTGGGTATTAAACTTATCGATATGCTCATTAACGTATTGCACCTGGTCTAACCATTCACAAGGAATATTACTATGCACACTCATTCTCACCCAGATACCAACACTAAGCCATCAGTGCAAGATGCAACAGATAGCAGCAACGCATTAGATGACGCTGCTACTCATATGCCAATGCTCAAACCTGCTATATTGCTATTTATATTATTAGGTATCATTTTAGGTTTATGCTATCCATTACTAATGACGGGCGTCGGGCAAGTGACTATGCCCAATCAGGCAAATGGTAGCTTAATAGAAAAAGAGGGACAATTAGTTGGCTCTGCGCTTATCGGCCAACAGTTTGATCAACCACAATATATATGGACACGACCTTCTGCTGCTGGTGACGGTTATGATGCCACCCAATCTTCAGGTAGTAATTTGGGACCTTTAAATCCTGAACTTGCCAGCAATGTTGAGGCGCAAGTGCAAAAGCTTAAGGCTGCTGATCCACAGAATAAAGCGCCGATTCCGATTGATTTGGTAACCATGTCGGGAAGTGGCTTGGATCCACATATCTCACCTGCGGCTGCCCAGTGGCAAGCAAATAGAGTGGCAAACATACGCGGAATAAGTGCTGAACAAGTACAAAAAGCAATCGACGATAATACCGATAGTAAGCAGTTTAATATCTTTGGAGAGCCGCGTGTCAATGTGCTGGCCGTTAACTTAGCTTTAGACCAGATATCTACTCTCCCAGTTAAATAGTAAGACAGTATTAAACAACACTAACGGATTAACCAAAAGCCGCCACTTTAATTTACTTTTATTTAAGAGCTATCGAGGGTCATAATGAATACTAACCGCCCTAGCCCAGATGCGTTATTGCAGCAAATCAAGCAGCAAGAGTATACGGTCAATAGAGGTAAATTAAAGATATTTTTTGGAGCGTCGGCCGGGGTTGGTAAAACGTATGACATGCTGACCTCTGCACACCAAGCACAAGCGCATGGACGTAATGTATTGGTTGGTATTGTAGAGACACATGGTCGCAGTGAGACAGCAGCACTGGTACAAGGGCTATCAGTATTGCCGCTACGCGAGATTGAATATCATGGACAGATGTTACAAGAGTTTGACATTGATGCCGCTCTCGCCAGTCATCCAGATATTTTGCTGGTTGATGAGCTGGCACATAGTAACATCGCAGGGTCTCGCCATCCTAAACGTTGGCATGATGTTGAAGAGTTACTAAAAGCAGGTATCAGTGTTTACACGACACTAAACGTTCAGCATTTAGAAAGCTTAAATGATGTTGTCAATCAAATTACCGGAGTGGTGGTTCAAGAAACCTTGCCCGACTGGTTTTTTGATCAGGCAAATGAAGTGGTATTGGTTGATTTACCGGCAGATGAATTATTGGCGCGTCTTCACGAAGGTAAAGTATACATTCCAAGCCAAGCCAAACACGCTATTAATAACTTCTTTCGTAAAGGTAATTTGATCGCGCTGCGAGAGCTGGCATTACGCCGAACCGCAGACTTGGTCGATGCAGATATGCAAGATTATCGTAACCAAGCTCGAATTTCACCTATTTGGAATACCGCAGATCAGCTATTGGTAGGAATCAGTACGGGGGCGCACAGCGAACGCCTCATTCGTCATGCTGCTAGGCTGGCCAGTAGTCTACATTCACAGTGGTATGTGGTACATGTCGATACACCACGCGGTTTAAATCGTTCAGTTAATAATAAGCAGAAAGTTTTGGAGGCATTGCGTTTAGCGGATGATTTGGGTGCAAAAACCGAAGTGATTAGTGCCATTACCGTGGCAGAGGGTTTGACCAGCTATGCCCATCAATTCAATATTGGCCGTATTATTATTGGACAAAACCATGCTAACCGCTCTAGACCGTATCACTGGGGTCAGTCGCTGGTCAAGCTCATCTCACAGCAAGACGTTAATTTAGATTTGATATTGGTTAATCAAACTAAGCAGTTAAGCAAAACTATTAATGAGCGTCAATTACCGTCTTGGAACGTGGCAGAATTATCATCGGTAGATAACCGTAATGGCTATCTTATGGCAGTTTTGGGATGCGGATTAGTAACTGTTACCCTAGTTGCCCTGACACGCTGGTTTGATTTAGCCAACGTGGTCATGCTGTACTTATTAGTAATTGTCTTTATCTCGGTACGCTTTGGACGCGCTCCCGGCATATTGGCTGCATTTTTGAGCGTACTGAGCTTTGATTTATTTTTTGTTGAACCTAAGCTGTCATTTAATGTTAGTGACGTTCAATACTTAGTTACCTTTGCCGTTATGCTTATCGTCTCTTTAATCATTAACAACCTAGCAGTTGGCCTGCGATTTCAGGCACAAGCTGCCCGTAAACGTGAACAGCAGGCAATATCCATGAGCTATCTTGCTCAAAGCCTAAGTGCTGCTCGTAAAAACAATGACATCATCAGCCAAGCTGCAGCATGGCTAACACAGCATATTGCTAGCACTGCAATCATAGTGATGCCAGATGCGGACAATAAACTCGTTGTTATGACAGATAGTAGCATACCTGCAGAGTTCAATTGGGTAGTGACTCGGTGGGTGCTTGATCACAATGAGAGCGCTGGATTAGGCACAAATACACTCAACGCTAACACGATGCACTATCGAGCGCTTTCGACTTCCAGTAAAGTGCTTGGTGTACTAGCGTTAATGCCGACAGATAGTGAGAGTTTTAATCAACCCGAACAACAACGAACGCTTGATGTGGCTATTGCCCAAATAACGCTAGCCTTGGAGAGGGTATATTATGCAAAAGTGGCTCAAACCGCACTTATAAAGGTAGAATCAGAAAGGCTGCGTGGGACGCTATTATCAGCGCTGTCTCATGATATCCGAACGCCAATAACGGTATTATCTGGTTTAGCGTCTTCTCTTGCTATCCAGAGTTTAACGGCAAGTGAGCAGAAGCAACTGGCAGTCGATATTGAGCAGCAAGCAAACGTCATTCAGCGTTTAGTCATTAATATTTTAGATTACGTCTCGCTACAGTCTGGCGGCATGAAACTAAACAAGCAATGGGTGAGCTTAGAAGAAATCGTTGGTAGTAATATCCGTCAGCTTGAGCACTATTTAAAAGAGCGCCAGATAGAAATAGACATTCCCCATAATATTGACTTTATTTATACCGACGAATTGATTTTGTCGCGTATTTTAAATAACTTAATAACCAATGCAATCAATTATACCCTAGACAATGCCTGTATTTGCATCAAAACAATGCTTGATAATAATCGGCAATACCTGATAACGGTGACAGACACAGGAGAAGGTCTACCTGTAGGTATGGAGACGCAAATATTTGAGCGCTTTACTCGAGGGAATTCGGAAGGTACTACAACGGGATTGGGTTTAGGCTTAGCTTTGAGTAGAGATTTAGTTGAGCATCTGGGTGGCACGTTAAGCGCTAATAATATACAACCTCACGGTGCACAATTTATTATAACGCTACCTTGGCAACCTTTGCCTGAACAAGATTTATTGAGTGACGACTTTATAGCAAGCAGCCCAAACATTGATTCAGCAAACTTAGCACGATAAGTGCTATATCATAAGGTTAATACTAATAGCGAAAAACACACTAATGAAGACCATACTAATTATCGAAGATGAAGCCCATATTGCGCGATTTATTAAAACAGCGATGGAGCAAGAAGGCTATCAAGTTTATATCGCTGATAGCTCGCACAGGGGCTTAATAGAAGCTGCAACGCGCCGTCCTGATTTACTTATATTAGATCTTGGCTTACCTGACGGTGATGGCTGTGACGTCATTGCAGATATTAGGACGTGGTCCTCATTACCTATTTTAGTATTATCAGCTCGCAGTGATGAACAGGATAAAATAAAAGCGCTCAATTTAGGTGCAGATGATTATTTAGTGAAACCTTTTAGTATGGGCGAATTGGTTGCGCGTGTTAATGCACATATGCGCCGCTGGCAGGTTGGCTACGAAGCACCTAGTCAGATAGAGCTTGGCAATGTCAGCATCGATCTGACGCAGAGACAAGTCAAGAAAAATGGTAAAGACGTCCATTTAACACCTATTGAGTATCGCTTGCTGACTGTCCTGATCCGTTATGCGGAAAAAGTACTGACCCATAAACAACTGCTTAATGAAGTTTGGGGTAAAGGTCATAATCATCAAGAACATTATGTTCGCATATTTATGTCAAATTTACGCCAGAAACTAGAAGATAATCCTTCTCGACCAAATTTCTTCTTAACCGAAATCGGTGTCGGCTACAAGCTACATATCCCTAAAGACTGACAATACATGAATGTATTTAGTCTCCTAACTAGAATATTAAGCTGATGGTAAGATGCAAAAAAAGAGGGAAACATCATGAACAAGCTCAGTATGTCCGCCATAGCCATTGCTATATTGATGCTGTTATCAGGTTGTGATAAATCAATAAAAGATCCCAATATAGTATTTTCAGAAGATAATAAAGATCCTATTAAAGAGCTTGAAACAACCTCTACCGTCGATTCCCGTCAATTAAGTTATAAACAAACCTTTTATGTGCCCATTTATTCAGACATTTATATTGATAGGTACAATCAAAAAGTATTGCTATCAGCGACTTTGAGTATTCGTAACACCACATTAAACAAATCGCTTTATATCAATAAAATTGATTATTACGGTACTAACGGAGAGCTAATAAAGTCATATATCAAGAACTCAATTAAGCTGCCACCTATGGCAACCCTCAACTATATCGTTGAAAAAGAAGAAAATAAAGGGGGTCCTGGTGCAGACTTTATCATTGAGGTTGAAGCTTTAGATGATACGGTTAAACCAGTGATTGAGGCGGTAATGATTGGTAATTTTAGTAATAAAGCTTTTGCTTTTAACACGCAAGGGACACCAGTTATGCACTGATAAAAAATCATTTTATATTCAATGTATATCGTTCGTTAACTCATAAAGTGGAACACAAAAATACATTTTAAAAGTGACCTTCTTTATCTTTAAATTGTCCATTTGATCAATAACGATTCATCTGATAGCTCTGTTCTAACCTGAACTTAGGTATGTTCAAAAGACCTCATTATTAGATCTCTTGCAAAAGTACCGTTTTATTGACCTCCGCTAACAGAGTATCAAGGGCTAGCAATGACTTATGCAAGAGATCTATTTTAATATTACTAAAGATTGTAGCAATGTATCCATTAATAATACATCTGGCAGTAATTCAGGAATCCTTTGCTTGGTATGTGAAACCTTTAAGTTTGTTATGATTATTCACAGTACCCCGAGTCTTACCAATAAGCATTGAAAAATCTTTCTGACTAAGATAGTTTATTGGCGATTCATCTTCATTACCAAATATTTCGTTCCAAACAGCACTACTATATTTGCTTTTAGCCTGTGATAACTCTCTAATTTCTGAATACATGACACCTGGTTTTGAAAGTGAGAGAATAGAAATCGCCCTAATATAATCCATATATATAAAGTCTATTACGTCTTGGTCAAACTTATCTTGAATTCTTTTTTTTACTCTCTTTACCTGTTCATCAGTTTTATTCTTTGTATCATGGCCTTGAGATGTTGTATAACTTAGAATCACAGTATTTTCATTAGAAATATCATTTAGATCAAATATAGGAGAAAAACAGCCCCCGATTATTTCGTATGAACCGTCTTTAAATATGACAGAAATATTATGAATAGGTATCTCAACTCTGCTGCCAAAATAGTTAGGTACGTTTTTGAGGTAGGTACTCTTATCACTACTAATATAGGCTTTGATCAGTACTTGATGAAGCCTACTGGCTAAAGGATGGAGTTTTACGGTTGAGTTGCTATTTAAACTAATTGTTTTAGCAGATAGTTTCATATTACGCTACTTCCTTATTAATTCTGTCACCCATCATAATAAATACATAGTGGCTAAATATTTGTATTGTCCTAACATTCCACTGCCTTATAGGTATAACAGAGTTTGCTCTATTTTGAATTCTTGTAACTTCGGTTTGACTAGCGAGTGATAGCTCTACTCGGATCTGCTTTTGATTTTGACAAAAGCTTTCTTCTTGCTCATTATCCATATTTCTTCTCTGCGAAATAGGTATATCTTTTAAAGCATTGTCCCAAGCATCCTGATCTTGTTCGGCAGCTTGCGCATAGTTGTAGTATCTGAGTCGAATATCTTTTTTATAGACTAGTTTACGAATAACTTGAAGATAGTTATAGAGGTCTACTGCGCAGTTAAATATAATAAAGTTTTTATTATATTGAGAGTGAGTAAGTGTATGATATATAAATTGATGGATATGTTTTTTGTCCTCACTCTCTAAGTAAAGGCTACGAAATTTTTCCGTCATTTGCATCATGATTTTTCTATCATCATCATATCTATCTTTAACAGGTAATAAGCCTCCTTTATTATTGATATCAAACAACCTAGGGTTACCTTTCCTAGTTTGAAACTTTGAATCGTCTCTTAGTCGCTTTGCATTATGATGCCATGTTTCAACAGTTTCTTGACTGACATCATAGATATGCATGAGGTTCTCATAATCACCTTTCTGAGTATAAGCTTCAAGAACTTGATGTACTTCATCGAAAGAATATTTCTTAACTTTTACAATTTTTTCATCAAAACCATCATTAAGTATTTTACTGTGCATAGGTTTCGGAAAATAAGGCAGTTTAAGCTTATCAATGAGATATTCATTTAGTCTTAAATGCATATTTTCAGTTTCAAATTTTTGTCTTCTCGGTATTTTTAGTATCTGATTGTGCTTCATAGCTAGTTTAAAATTGGTCTGCCATAATAATAATCCCACCTGAATGTCCGTAAAATGTACATATGATGAAAATGTTGTACTAGGGGTAGCGTGGCCTGCTATTCCTGCCAAAGCATATATTTTCTTGTATGCAAGATTCGTTTCGAAATGATTGACGATGCTAGCAGCTTGAGCTGATTCGTAGGGTAGCAAGCCTTTTAAAAACGTTGCACCTGGATAGCCATTAAATTGATAGTCTTTATCGTATAAAAATGACATTAACTGAAAATTAGTTAGACAACTATGGCGTAGATGATGTGTAGTAAGATAGCTTAAGCCAGTAACCTCTTTTATAAGATGTGTAAGCATTCTTGATATTGTTTGAGCGTTGTAAGACATGCCATCTTGGCTGGCTATAAGCGTTTGACCTTTATCGCCTGAACGTTTGATGTAAACACGCTTAATTAACTTAATATCAGACTCTGTTAATAGTTGTGCAAGTAATACACGACGTAAAGCAGAGAGGCTTTTATTGTTTCCAAACTTATTATTTCTAATCTCTAGATAATTCTGAGTTTCGGCTACATCATTCAATCTTATTTTAACTATTTCACCAATTCTCAGCCCGCACCGATGTCCTAATATTAACGCTAAGCTCAAAGCCTGTTTTTCATCTATATTTGTAGTAAGGCTATCAATCTTATCAAGGATAGCTTGGAACATCTGCTCTGATATATAACCAACTTTATGATGGGGTTTATCGCTTGTAATCAATGGAGCTATAGGTTTTGTATGGTAGTGTTTAACCATGTATTGGTGTATTTCATTAATTAATGTAGCGACTGAATTCTTTGCTTTCGTGGTCTTACTGAGTTCAATCATCTCACTGTATAGCGTTATAAAATCTTCTTCCTGATAACTTTGTAGGTTTGCGTCTTGAGTAAGTGCTAGCCAGCGACTAGTGATGGTATTACTATAGGTTTGAACACTGCTTACTTTACAGGTACGTGCTTTCAATAATAGCCAGCCAACTATTGCCTTTTCTTGTAAAGAGCTTTGATCACTTTTTAATCGATTATAAATTTCATCTAGCTCTTTAATTAATTTCTTTTCAGATAATTTGGCATTATTGTCTTTAACGTCTTTCCTAAGTAACTTCGCTATCTCCACTACTAAGCGAGGACTACTTTCTACATGACTATTACTGTCCATGTTAGTCAAAACGCTATTAAATTCTTCTTGTTTCTGATTCTCATTATGTTGAATATTATAGATCAGAGACTGCCAATTGGAAGTTGCCATGCTATAGGTATTCTCTTTACCCGTTATAATATACCAAGTATGTTCAGGGAGATCGAAGAAAAAATAATTTTCTAGCACATAGACCGCACCTATCAAAAAACGTTTCAAACCAAGTTCTATTTCATTACCTTGGTTTGCTTGTGTGAGTTGTATGCTTTGATATCTTTTATATATTGTGAGATTCTTACTGCGTTCTATCACAGTATTTTTCTGCTCTTTGTTATAAGACTGGATAATATGAGCTGATAGTGGAGAAATAAAAACCTGTGCTTGATGAACCGCTTCTGACGCTTTATAAGTATTTGTATGATAAGCCTTGTCCTTAACGATCACAGTGATGGTTGGCAAACCTGAAATTTGTTCGATTTTTAAACGTTTCCCAATTACTTGATCCAATATCTCCTGTAGTACAGGAGCCTTTAGGATTGCACTGTGAAAGATGAGAGTGAATAAGATATCACTTACAGTTATATCAACAGTTTTTTTAGTTTCTAAATCTTTAACCCAGTTTAAATAAAAATCTAGCACGCGCTTACCGTCATTAAACCATTCTTGTGTACGAAAAGATTTGGCACGAGATGATTGAATGATAAGTTTAGGAAAACCCATATCAATATTTTCATCTTCTATTCGACTCTGACAGTATTTTACGGCGTGATTATATGAGGCAGAATATTTTTTAACATCTTTAAAATATTTATTAGCGGACAAATTAGTATCAAACTTTAGCCACATCAAGTCAAACGATCGCTGTTTATCTTCAGATGCTACAATTTTTGTCAGGTCGATGTGTTTGTCTATTAGTTTGCAAGCTAACGAAAAGCGCTTTTCTTCTAGTTTATCTCGTTTTTCTTCTCGTATCTTAATACCAGATTTTTGACGTGCCATCTTTAGCGCTCCAATTGAATGACTGTAAAGCCAATACCGTTGATAAGCTCATCTAGTGTATTTGTAAACCCTCTAAGTTCAGATCGTTTCAAACCGCTAAAAGGGTCGTAAAAGCTGAATCCTAGTTCATCAGAATGTCCCATCCAAGCACTAATAACGTCATATCCAATGGGTCTTTCATTGAAGTCTGAGTTGTATGAATATTTGCCGATGTGTATATTTTTGAGCGAGCGTATAAAATGTCGATGCCAATTAAGAGGTAGTGATATATATTGTGACATACGCTCTTTTATGAATACTTTGTTTAACTTCAACTGAATAACTGTATTAGTTATCTCATCTAATTTTAGATAATTTATCAGTCCAATACGGCTATCTAAAATATCCATGTATATTTGACTAATATTACTTCCTAATTTATTAAAGAGAATGCCATTACTTTTAATAAATTTTTCATACTCATTGATTTGCTGACATACGGTGTGTGGTAGGTAGATTAATCTGCCAATAGTGTCATCTTGCATTTCCTTATCGCTAATAAAGTAGACTCCAGTTCTGGTATCTATATCTGACAACCTGCCAAATGGCTCATTAACAGGTCGATAACCACTTGCAACAGACATCAAAATATATAGATAGTCCATAAAGCTGTTATGAAGACAAACCAATGAATTCAAGCTACTTAATTTTAAATTTGCAGTGGCGGCTTCCACTTTTTGTCTTAGTTTAACCACAATCTCTTCTAGTCTAAATTCATTAACAGCTAATGCACTCCCTATAGTCTTATCCCAATAATCTGTTAATGTTTCATCGGGTAGTTCAAAAAGCATATATAGTTTAGTTTGATTTGGCTCATACTTATTTTCAAGTAGCACTATTAAGTGATCCATATAATCGCGTTGGCATCGAAATAAATCATATTGACTGACATTATAATAAGGTAGGGCTGAGAGGTGATGAACAGCACAGTTAGTCAATACTTCTATAAGCGCTTTATCTATATTGGTCTGAGCTAAATAGTGAGGCAAATAGTTTTTAACCTTATTTATACTCAGTCTTATTCCAAACTCTTTATTGAGTTTACGGAGATCCTCTTTTGCTTCTTCATGAATAGAGTCTTTCATTTTATCATCAATACTTTCAACCATTTCAATGTGCATCGCACCTAACGGATACGGCATAAAAACATATAGCTTGTCTGGCTTATTCAATTTATTTGATTTATAGGCACATAACGATTTATCCCAGTCATCATCGATATGGCTACGTGCTGGACAAAACGTGAGCTGGTAGCGATAACCGTTAGATCCAAGCTTTAACTGCTCAGAAGTATATATGTCATGAATACCTGTCAGTAAGAGCATGTATAGATATAGTGCGGATTGATCAGATATATCGAATTTAAACTTTCCCTCTTCATACTCATGCTCATATTCGTACTCTTTACCAATAGATAAAAAATCAAGTTTGCTTAGTTTGCTAGCTATATATTCGACCAATCTTTTTATTTCATCTTCATGTGCCGTATTAACATCAGTCATCTGGTTCATAGCATTTTTTCGACGACTGTTTGATTGGCCTTCTGCTTTTACCAGATCTAAATAATAGTTACTTGGATTATCTATAGTTACTTGCTCAAAGGATTCCTGCTCATTATCTTGGCGTTCATCAGCTTCAAAAGCATCTGTATTGCTTGTAGATTCAAAGATATTTACTAAGTCACTGAACGTATTTCCTGTCGTATCGTCATAATATGAGGGACCACTAACAACTTGATAAGTAGTGCTGGTTATTCGAGTAATACCAGAAACATTTTTGAAGTAATTTTCAATCGGTAGAATATACTCGTAAAGATATTGGGCTATACGCTCATTAATATCATTTTTAGCATCGCTAGAAGGAAATAATGTATTTTTATTCAGCAACTTGCTTTTATATCTTTTTATTTCTGACTCAAAGGTATCAGGAGAGCTATTAAACCATCTGGTATAGTTATCGCTTTCTTGAGCTTCAGTAAGATTTTCCTGCACATCTTCCAAGCTATCCATTTCTGTTAAGTCCGGTAAGAAAGGAATCAGAAATTCACGGGTTTTATTGGTTAAAAATCTGCATTCATCAAGTGTCGTCTCAACTCGACTGTCATAATCCGTTAGCTCAACCATCCTTAGACACAAGAAAAAATAAAGAGCACGAATAGTATTTATCTTAGATGAGTCTGCTCGATGGACTAAAAAGGTAATAAGATAAAGATCTTTCAGATAAAGACGACGCTCTTTAAATTTTTCTAAAAACACTTGATGATCGATGCCTTTTTCATATATTTGTGACTTCTTTAACTCCATTAGAGAGCCTTCAACCTCTACTGTTTCTATCCACTCAGCCAATGATCGATATTCATTGTTCAACTCTAATCTAAATTGTTCAGGCAAAGTATCTTTTAAAAATTCTAGCTCAACTATTAAGCTTGCTACCTCTCCAATATTGGCAAAATCAAGGATATTAACCTTTAACCAATTCTTAATATTATTAGAGATATTATTTTTATCAGCCATTATTCTATAACCATTACGAACCATTTCCTTAACTGTAGCTCCATTTATATAAAGCATCCAGTGATAAAATTGAAAAAAGACATCTATTCGGATGTCTTTTTGTTAAACATAGGCTTTTTCATACATTTTGTAATATTCCTCGTGCTATCAGTAGCTTATCTAAAGCACTTCCGTCTTGACGAGTTAGGTTTGGCACATAGCGAGAATACACTGTGAATAGCATTTTTGTGTTGCTATGACCCATTTGAGCAGCAATCCATTCAGGCGACTCACCAGCAGCAAGCCAAAGAGTTGCAGCCGTATGTCTACTTTGGTAAGGATTACGCTTATCAAGCTCTAAGTATCGTAATAACGGATACCAAACTCGCTTTGTCACATTACGATGATTCAAAGGTGTACCCGCTTTTGTGCAGAACACGAACTCACTTAGATGTTTAGTTAGTTTCCGCTGACCAATTAATGCATCATAAACCAGTTGGTTCATCTGAATGATACGATTCGAACCTGAGGTTTTAGTTTCGCCTATGACACCATTGACGACTGCCTGATCAACGATGATTTGTCGGCGTTCAAAATCTATATTTTTCCAAGGCAAGCCATCAATCTCACCTGTACGCATACCTGTAAAAAATCGTACGATATAGTAAGGCTTATAATCTGCTCTCACGTTATTGATAATGAGCATGACCTCATCTAGATCAAAAGGACTGACATTACTTTTAGGCTCACTGAGTGGTTTTATATTCTTCCAAGGGCTGTCAAAATCAAAACGCTCAGAGGCTTCGGTCAGCACCATACGTAATGGCGTCATGATATGATTAATGCGAGACGCTGATAAAGTTCTTCCGTTATTACCATCTTCGACTAACTTGCCTCGAAAAGTCATGATTTTGGCTTTGCTAATGGTATTGAGCGGTACATTACCAAAATGAGGAATTAAGTAAATTCTAAATATATCTTCCACATTACTTATTTGAGAGTCCCGCCATTCCGGCTTTTTTTCCTCTAACCAAACTTTGCTAAAACTATCAAAGCCTGAGCTTGAATCCTTATGACTATTTGTTGACCTCATAAGCTCTAAGCTTTGAAACTGCTCAAGCTTTTTACTTTGCGGAAAATAGTTTTCATAGCGAAAACTACCTAATTGAATCTCTGCTTGCATTTTACTAACAAAATTTTCTAGACGCTTTCGATTAGGCTTAGTGTCTGCAAGTAAAGTTTGCTCTCTACAACGTTGGCCTATGTATCGAAAATCTACATATAGGTTGCCATTACGGCTATTGATACTCGCCATGATTACGCTCCCGCTGCAAATGGAATGTTATCGTCGTAGCCTGTCAGCATTAACTCTTCAATCTTTTGCCATATGAAAAGGATTTTTCTACCTCCAAATGGTTTGATGTAATGAATGCCCTCAATGAATACCGCATCCTTAAGTTGATTGCGTATTGTCTTGCTGTCATATTTAATACGTTGTGACAGCTCTTCGGTTGTTAAATAGGTATAACTCATAGTAAAATCCTTACTAAAGATTAAAGTGTTATTATCTAATAGCTTTATGACCTGCTATAGAACATAATTTACACTAAAAATCATCTTTTGCAAGACATCTTTATCTACAGTAGGTTATTTTATTATGGAGGAGGTTATGGTGAAATGTAATTTATCTAGAATTATGGGTGAAAAAAGACTTAAGATTGCCGATGTGTCTAGAGATACAGATGTCAACAGAGGCACAATCACACGTATGTATAACGAAGAAGCGACCAGAGTGGATCTAGAGGTAGTAGAAAAGCTATGCTTATATTTGGATATTGAAGTGGGCGACCTTTATGAGCTAGTTAAGGAAGAAGAATAAACTTTCCTCCTTTTAAAATTCAAGATAGTGCTGCGCTTATCAGTTATTACACCAAATAATACGCAACAATATAGTTTCTCAAATGAGTTAAATGTTCTATTAAGTAATAAAAAACTCTACAGAAGGTTATTTTGAGTTGCATCAGCTCAAATGTATGTATAATTCAATCTGTAGGAAGTCATTACGACTAACAGAAAGAAATATTAATCTACAGGAGGTTATACATGAAGACATTTATTAAATCGCCGCATGCTTCAATCTGGTTAAGCGCCGAAGCGATATCGCTATCTACCAAGCTTATGGTAAACCTGCAAATACAACAGGGCTCGCAGTTAGCAAAAATGCTAGGCGTTAACCCCCTTTTCTACAATGATGAAGCGGTTAGGATATGGGTTCAACGTGAGCTCAATGAGGGGTTAGCGCTAAATCATTATGCATTAACGAACCTTGAGACCAAATTTTTGGACATTATGAATCACTACGATATTCCTTATTCGTTGTGATCAACGTTAACTATTTGGTTTGGAGATAACCATGAGCTTAAAACTTATTTTTAGCGCCAATGCAGATCAGTCCGACATACAACTATGTGAAGACTATTGGGCATACGGGCATAATGGACGGTATGTAGAGCATATAGAAACGCTCTGTAGACAGTATAGTGTTGATTATCATATTTTGTTTGGTGTATTAGCGGAGTGCCAAGCTTACTTAGATGATGTGCACTGTGAGTACTGTGGACGGCCTTATCAACTTGATGTACCAGCGGATATACCTTATATCAGAAAACAATCATCTTGGTTCTGCGAATCATGTATTAGTTTTTCTGGCGGGCAGCTTACAGTTGGTAGATAGTTATTCGACAAATCAAAAGCCAGATAGTTGAACTATCTGGCTTATTGTTTTTATATTATTCAAATAAGACTTAATAATATAAAGGTATTTATAGATTAAGCATAATACGAAGCACAGGGATTGCATTTAGTTTAATTAATTAAACTAAGTATCTGCTGCCGCACGTCTTGACCTTTATCGTCTTTTTTAACCGCCATTAAGAATAAGCATTGACCTTGGCTATGACTTGCCCAAAGTTCGCCTACCATACGTTTCTCTGCTGAATCATCATTGGTTTCGTAAGGCTTGCCTTTATACTCAACCACCAAGATACGACCGTCCCGCAATTCAACGATAAAATCAGGATAAAAGTTGGTATGTGCCAGTGGTAAGCTGAACGACGCTTCCCCACGTCTGACTAGGTTTCTTACCCAATGCTTCACTTGAGGTAGTAAATCGATAGTCTGAGCACAGTCGAACTCTTCACCTGAAGATTTCATGTCTTCGATTTGCGGATAATAATGTTTGTCAAACGCATAACTACCTGAATAATAAGGTGGTCGTGTTGGATAATTATCTGCTTTAAACTCGTAACTAAAGTCATATGTTGTGAGTACTTCAGCATCGCTTGCGAATAAAGTTTGCTGATATCCTTTAGTCATTGCTTGCTGTCTATAAGCAGATACCAGCTCCTGTATAGAGCGAGCAAGTGGATATTTATTACGTATGAGGGTAGTGAGTGTCAATGACGGTATTTGCAATAATTGGTTGATTACCTTGGTTAAGAAACTCGTCATTTCACGCTGAGTTACATCACTTTGACGGCATTCATGGTCTAGCCAGCCTATAAGCTCATCTTGGGTTACTTCGGTATTAGCTAGGTTTAGGTTTAAAGTTTGTGACTCATGAGCAAGGTTATATTTAACTTTTTTGCCTTCTACATCGACTAGGAAACTTGTCGTCTCTTCAGTAGGCTGGTAGTCGAGCTTGGCTGGGTAATCTAGTAGATTCCAACCTGATACATCCAAGAATACTTCTTTCTCAACCAGTTCAAGCTCACCCTGAACCATGACACACAGTCTTGGTAGCGGGGTAAATTTCACTCCGTTCTCTGCTGGTGACAAAGCTGCATGTACACTGAGGTTATGCCTATCAACTGAAGTCTCAATCTCTTTTTTATTTTCGACCGCCACTTTGGTAATTGCTTTTTTCAATGGCTCTGAGACTTTACCCGTAACTGTGACCACTTGGCGACCATCTATCTCAGATATTTTAATGCTACTGCGTTCTTCTTCTGATAACTCGGTGGTATCTATCGTATCCTGTACCTCAACCATCAGAGAAGGTGGTGTCAACTTAGGTCTCGAGTTTACAGCGTCATCTTTATCTACCTGACCAAATAAATCACCTTGATTGGCATCTTGCTGTCGAAGGAACGTGGCAACTTCTAACTCTTCAAAACCCATTGAGATAAGTTTATCTGTCAGCTCTTTTGCCGCTTGCGCCAAACTTGTGGTTGCCAAATGAGCATAAGCTCTATTTAGATCTTCTATCACGCGGCGTTTTGCATAAGGCATCCGCAATACACGTCCCAATAGCTGCTCAGCATCTTTGCTAGAGGACACCTGTTTAACTGAACAGAACACATAGGCAAATGAGCAATCCCAGCCTTCTTTCAAAGCTTCTATAGTAATGATGTACTCGATAGGACAGTTAGGGTCAAAAAGATCGATACCATCTAGCTCTCGCTGCGTCCCTGTAGCTACTGCAATTTTATCCTCAGTAATATTATGATCTTCAATCAGACACTTTTTAAGTACTTCAACCGTTACTTTGCCGTTCTTATTCTCTGCCTGCAGTAGGACGATAGGACGTATATAGTCGATATCTTTTTGCGCTTTAAGCGCTAATCTATCACGTGTTAATACCGCATCACGTACCGCTTCTTCCCAGCCATTAATATGCTCGGTCAAAATGATAGGTAGCTTGATCATCTCTTCAGCTTTGAGCTGTGCCGCTGAGACATGATATAAAATATTACTACCATTAGTGGTTGAGGTATTAGGAGTGGCAGTAAACTCAATAATAGCCGCAGGATGTACACGTTTCAGGGTGTCAAAGGTTAATGACGTCCTAGCATTATGGGCTTCATCAACGATGACTAGAGGGTTGTATAGCGCCAATAGGTTGGCAAAAGAGTACTTTATCTTACCTATATCATTGACGGTCAAACCATTTTCAGAAACATCGTCTTCGCTGACGGTCTCAAGCTTGTCATAAAAGGGATGCTGACGACTTAATTTGGCAAAATGCGGTTCAAAGTCTTCATGATACTGATAGACCTTGCGATCAGACGTCTTAGCTACTCGTAAATTGGCAATGGTAGAGACGACTATGATTGTTTTATTGCCAATATCTTGCGCACGGATTTGATTGACATCAGCGATATCGTAGACACTGACTTGATTAGCAAAGGCGCAGTTTAAATGGTCGGTATAGTCTGGATTGCTCTTGAGCGCCGAAACGGTCTGCTGCTGAATGGTAGTAGTCGGTACTAGCCATAACACAATAGGGAAATCTTGCGATAGATAATGAGTCGCCGCTGTAGATACTGCATAAGCACCTAGTACAGTCTTGCCGCCACCTGTCGGAATGCGAATACAGACATAAGGCGTATCATCGAAAGAGTAAGCACGATAAGGGGTTTCTACAAAGTTATTATCTTGTAGTGTTTGCTGAAATGCTGTGTCGATGTCACCATCCATACGGCAACGCTGAAAAAAACTCGTAAGGGTATCAAGTGCACCTTGCTGATAGCTCTTTAGTTCAAACATCGCTTATCTTCCTTTCACATCGTATGGTATTTGCTTAAATATAATATTTTCACTTTTGAGGCGGGCTTCTCCCATTCGGCTCGTCTCACCATAGATGACTTTTTTACCATTTTCTGGGTCTTCAGGGTGTGGTGGTAGTATAGACAGCACTTTTGATGTGAGTACGTTGCCACCGTTAGGACGTTTATCGCCTAAAATACCGTTATAAAGTAAGTAATAAGCCACGCCATTGTGCACGCCAAGTAGTGGTGATTTAGCTGACTGCTGTAGCGCTTGCCGAGTATCACCATACCAAATATGCGCCGCAAGCACATCAAAGCTGATGCCTTCTCTTAACGAACCGTTCTCATTAAAGATGACTTCACCTAAGCGGTAGAATTTGAAGCCACTACCACCTTTCCAGTTGACGTCTTCTGAAATACCACCTTGCTCACCATCAGCTACTTCTTTTAAGCGTGGTTGGGCGTGTGTAACTGCATGTTCACCAAGCTCGATGCCGATGAACCTACGATTCATTTTCATAGCAACAGCGGAGGTAGTAGCAGACCCAAGAAATGAATCGAGCACTAAGTCACCTTCGTTTGAAGCGATATGAATTATTCGTTGAATAAGCTTTTCAGGTTTAGGGGTGGAAAACGGCGAATCTGGATTTAACTTCATTACTTCTCTTTTAGCATCTTGATTATGACCTACCTCTTGCCAGAGCCAAACAGACTGAGGTGTCGTTGTATCATCAACTGTACTAAGAAATCTTTTAAAAGCTGGAGTGCTATTTGTACCATCTTTTCCCCACCAGATTGAATTTTCTTTCACATGACGCTGATGAGTTTCATAGTTGTAACGCCAAACAGCAGTCTTAGAGGGCCAAATTTCTTTACCTGTTTCGGGTTGTATGATCGCGTAATATAAATTCGGCCTTTCTTTTGAGCTTTTATTACATTTGTAGTTATCCGCTCTCCATAAACCTCTAGAATCATTATCAGGATTTTTATACGCTTTATTAGACTCAAGATTTCTTTTTAATTTATTAGGAGTCCAGCTTGTTTTTGACTTAGCATAAATAATCACATGATCATGATCTTCACTTAGAGACTTTGCATCATTGGATGCAGCATACTTTTTTTGCCAAATTGAATTTGAAATAAAGTTACTTCTTCCAAAAATCTCATCGCACATTACTTTTAAATAGTGCGCCTCGTTATCATTTAAAGTTATCCAAATAGAGCCATCTTCAGATAACAGTTGATGCAATAGCTCTAAGCGTGGATACATCATCGATAGCCATTTGCTGTGCTCTAAATTATCGTCATAGTGTTCAAAGGCACTTTTAGTATTGTAAGGTGGGTCAATAAAGATGCACTTTACCTTTCCTGAATGCGTAGGAATGAGTGCTTTTAATGCATCGAGGTTGTCGCCTTGAATAAGCATATTGTCAGTATTTGACTCGCCATACGATAATTCTGGCACTAGCTCTACCAAACGATATGGACAGTCACGCGCTGTAGTCAACGCTTGCTCTTTATTCAACCAATTCAATATAGGCATATCGCCTCACTTCCTTCTTTATTTTCAGCCGTAAATGGCTGGCATGTTTAGTGCTTAATATTCTGAGTGGTAATTTATCATACAACCCGCTTGCTCTCACCAGATATCGACCTGTTATACGATATCTTAGGCATTTGCTTTGTCAGAGCTACTTTAAGCTATTGTTGGATATTTTTCAGGTTTGATTTGGATGGATGCGACATTATCTGTCGCACGCAACCTAAAGAAGTTGCATGCATTTTGAGTAAGTATAAAAAAAACTATTCAGAACTATAATTATTTTTCATGAAAGTGGTTAGATGATATTAGATAAAAAAGCTTGTAACTTTTTAGGTAGTGTTAATAGCTTATCATAAGTATTTAGGTTTGCATTTTTTACATATTCAATTAAAACTTCATCAATACGTGTTTCCCAATTTGCAATTCGTCGGTATTTATTTATAGCTTTTTGTTTATCTTTAGATAATACTATTCGCAATGCAAGCTGATAACGCATATCCCAGTATAATAATATAGCTTCTGGGTAGCTTTCATATGAAAAAGAAGTGCCATTAACTTTTGAGTTTTCTAAATCTCGAACACCTGTTTTAAGAACAGCAGTTATCGATGAGGGTATATTTTTACCTCCAAAAACAAATGAGTCTATTTTAATATCATCTATAGCACTATCATGAATGATTACTGCCTTTAATATCTGCTTATTCTGAGCCGGGAGAGCAGTTGTTCCGTTCATATTTCTCGCTAGAATATATTTTTCAATAAAATCTGCTTGCTTATCGACTGATTTGCTAACTGATTTATCATAGCCTAATAAGTAAGGTATGAAATGTTTATCCTCCCATGTCTTACATGTTCTACCTTGAAAAGGTTGCAATTCTAGATGAGTTTCATGAACCAGCTTAGCTAATAATTCATTTGACGACTTGCGTGCTATATACCCTTTCAATGAGATCAAGTTATAGAGTAAAAAGTCTAAACGTTGCGTTAATTGATTGCCAACACTTTCGAAAATAGAATTAAACGCACTCTTTAAGTTGCCATCAGCTATCTTATTCAAGTTAGCCATCTGTCCGCTGTCGTCATAATGCCCGACAGCGTTGTTCATAAGTTCAATGTAATTCCGTGTATGCATAGAGATTTGATCAGCAATAGTTGGCAAATATGTCTCCATTAACCTAGATTGCTCTAAGTACTCTTTCGGCATAGAAAAAGTTAAATGCCCCAATAATTCTGCCAATAGAGCTGTATTCTCATAGCCTCTACCTTCTGCATCACGATATGGATGCGAAGCTCTAAATTCAAACTGCATCTTGAATCGGGTTTCTATGTCTAAAAAGTTAAATAGCTGAATTTTGGACTGTCCTTTAAATTCATATTTGCTTAGCTTATAAAACAAAGTAATTATTTTATAAGCTAAAACTCTTTTTATGTCGTTACTAAGAAAACTCTGAAAGGTCACACCTGTTAGTTTTTTGATGTATTGCTCAATCCTTTTAACTGAATCTTCTGCTGAACCACCATATTGCTCTTCGAGATATTGATAGAGACTCTGTTTATTTAGGTCTTCAATAAGATTTGGATTGCCAATTTCATACTCAGAACTATAGATATCAACTTTTTGATCTTCGTCTAGATAACTATGATAAATCGCTTCTAGTAAGTATGAACTACCGTTAGAGGAGAGTATTCTGCCTCCTTTAACAGTTCTTTGCTGGATTTTTTGAGAATCCGTCATCAAGCTTTTCAATTCATTAAATTTGGATATTCCATTTTCTTTCAGGGCACATTCGATAGCAAAATTCATGTTACTCACCTTCTGCGATTTATTTTTATAAATTTCAAGACAATAGTTGATTTGGTAGCAACTCGTTATTGTTTTGGTCTTCAATCAATGCAGTTGCCTGCGTTTTAGTGATACCTACCTTAGTTTTAGTATCTTCATATATCATTACAAGTGCGTCTACATGTACTTCCGTATATACATTTCCATTTTTACTGTTTTTCGATAGTTGAAGCGCAATCACGTCTTTATCGACATCTTTATCATACATTTTACCTGCGCGCTCTATGGTGATGCCTGCACGTGAGGTGGAAGTGCTTACCTTATCAAGTAGGTCAATCGTGGTGTCTGAAATTTTTTTAATATGAGTTGTCATATTGGTCTCCATTGAAGTTGCAATTGTTGGCAAATGCCAATGGAGTTATATTAAAGAAACTTACCTCTCACCGTAAGGGCAGTTTTTTCTTAATTTTGAGGTCTAGAGCTAGAGTCATGTCAGATATTGGGTAAATGCTACTTGGCTTAATTCAGCGCTCAGTATTTTACAGTGAATTCTATTCTTTACGACACGAGTTGACGCTTTAAACTATTTGTGTCTATCAATTGATATCGTTGCTTGATATATTCTATAACTATCAAAACTTAACAATTATTGAGAGGTAACGTATATGGCAGATTTACAAAAACAGTTCTTAGAATTCCATAATGCTATTAAATTAGGCACTTACGAAGAGAACGACTTTTTACGTAAAAAACGCGACCTAATCATCGATAAGCTTAAGAGTAAATTGGCAGAAAGAAAAGACGATGGTTATCCTCAGTATGAAAGAAGCTTCAACCAAGGAAGCTACGCCTTAAATACGGGTATTAAACCTGTCAGAGCTGGTGATTACGATATTGATGTTGGTGTATTACTGGACTGCCATAAAGAAGACTACAAACCGGTCGAATTAAAAGAGTTAGTCGCAGATTGTATCAAACACAATAATCGGACTGTAGAAGTGAGTCGTTCATGTGTGACAGTGACATATATGAAGGATGGCAAACCAGATTATCATGTTGATTTGCCAATATATGCAAAGTCTAGCAACACATACGATAATACATATTATCTAGCTAAAGGTAGAAAAGGGTTAACTGAAGATAAGCGAGTTTGGCAGGCAGCGGATCCTGAAGGTATCAACTCAATAATAAATGGCTTATATAAAGGTAATGATACCTATGAGGATAACGGTTCTGATCAACGTAAACAGTTTCGTAGATGCGTACGCTACTTAAAGAGATGGCGTCATCATAAATCTGCTGGGATTCATAGCATTGGGCTGACCATGGCAGCATATCATTGGTTAGAGCCCGAAGTAGAAGTTAAAAATGATGGAGATGTTCTATTAAGCTTGGTCAAAACTATCTTGAATAATTTTGATTACTTTGGTCGTCTCAGCATTAATCTGCCTATAACACCCGGTGGTGATTTACTGAAGTCTGTCAGTGATGAAGACATGGCTACTATCAAGGAACGTTTTGAGACACTAAGGGATAATTTACAGTCAGCTGTCGATGAGCCAGATGCGCATGAGGCCAGTACGACATTGAGAAAAAGTTTTGGTGATGACTTTCCAGAAGTAGCGAAAAGCGATAAAGCTAAAAAAAGTAATGAAGCGCCATATGTCAGTACTGGCACATCAGCATAGGTAATGTCATGACAATCAGCCAAAACCTTCAACAAAGCTTTGAGATGCATATTCAATCTCTTGGTGGCAAAAGCATTGAGAGCCATGATAAAAAGGATGGTTTTATAGCTATCGGCTTTGATTTAGATATTCATGGTCAGATAGTTCCTTTATCAGTCAAATATGTTGATCAAAAGCGTTGGCTAGCATTACCTACAGTATCGATTGCTAAGTGTAACTTACCAGCATTAGATCATGTAGGTAACGATGGCTTGATATGTGTTACAGATCATCAAGGTGAGATGTTTGATAGCGGTGAGTTATTTGGTCTTTTTAAATATGCTGTAGATACGGCTATAGACATTCTTACGAACTCTCTTAAGTCGTATCAAGCTAGTAACAGGATTGCTCTATACGAAGAAATTGATGGTTATAACCAGACAATCGTGTCAGATGCACCAGTTATTGTTGCGACACACAATCTAAATCAATCTGATAGTTTATACGCATGGTGTATTAATTGTACGAGACAACGTAATACACCTCAGTTTTATCACATTAAATATTTAGTAGATGGTGCTAGCCAACATCCACCTAGCTCTAGCCCTTATACTGCTATAAAAGTAACTAAGATATCCTTACCTCGTATTGAGGATTTTGTTATTCCTGATCTTTTTGAGTCATTTGATAAAAACTGGTGGAAGCAACAAATATTAAAATTCAGTGAAAATCAGTTGGCTAGCTTGCAGAAAAAAAGTAATTTTAAAATTGTTCTCTTAGAGATACCCACACCCAAAATGCATACATACTTGATCGTTTCCTATTATCAGGATATGACTTCAAATAAGTATCGTAATTTCAAGGTTCAAACTTTACAGCGTGGCTGGCGTGAATACTTACTAAATCGTACTGGTATTGAGTCTCAATTTCTAAGTAAAAAGACCGTTGTGATAGCTGGCTGCGGTTCAGTTGGGTCAAGAATTGCAGAAATACTGGCTGAGTCAGATGTCGATAAATTAATACTGGTCGATTATGATGATATGAAAACCGACAATATTATGCGACATTACCTTGGAGTACAAGATGTCAACCAGTCTAAAGTTAGTGCTCTTAAAAATCGTCTCCAGCAAAACATACCTGAGTTAGAAGTAGTAGCTTACAGGGCTAATATTTTAAACTGGCTCATTAATCAAAATAGTGAACAGCTATCTGAAATTCATTCCATAGTGTTAGCTACTGGTCATCCTCCAACAGAACTAGAGGTGTGCCGCCGCTTATATACTTACAAGGCGAATGTTCATGTTGTATCTGGTTGGCTAGAGGCTTACGGATTGGGCGGTCATATTTTAGGATTCAGAAGCAATAACGATGCTTGTTTGAAGTGTCTTTACTACGATGAAGACAGCGATCATTCAAATTATATAAAGACCAGTTTGTTTAGTAACCCTTCAGGCATAGTTTTATCAAAAAATATTACTGGATGCGCTGGAGCGTTCACAGCATATGGTTCAGTCCATGCTATGAAAACAGCAGTGATTATGGCTGAGTTCGTGATTGAACTTAAAACTGGATTACAATCGTGGTGCGCTACTAATAAATTACCGATTGACTATGGCTTAGAAGCTACTAAGCACCATGAGGCAACTCTACAAAATGGTGGTTATTATTCACAGCCACTAATCTCCGTTAAAGTCGCAGGGTGTTCATGTTGCAGTACCTAAACAACCGCATCGTATGGAAGGAAAATGATAAAGCATACGATGGCGCAATATCAGAGTCTGTAATAGCCGCTTGGTTCGGTTTTAGACAATCGCACGTAAGATCAAAGGAAGCTGGCGGTATATTATTAGGCAGATACTATCCAGATAGTCATACTATACTGGTAGACGACTTAACTACGCCCATGTTCAGAGATAATCGTACTCGCACCACTTTCTTTCGTTCCAAATCTCACAATAAAGCTCTCAAAAAATATTGGAAGGAGACTAATGGTTATGGCGGTCTGCTAGGGTTATGGCATACACACCCTGAGCCAAAACCTAATCCATCTAATACCGACTTAAATGATTTAGCGAGTCAATTTGCTAGCTCTAAATATTTATCGGAACGTATTTTGTATGTCATCGTTGGTACTAGTCATATTGGCTTTTGGATTGCCTACTCTCAAAACTCTAAAATATTTTTAGGCTATTTACCCTTTTATGATAAGGATAATTAAAAAATGACTGCAAATAATCCATCTGCGGGAACTCAGACTTCGCAAGATCAAGCCCTAAATAAGACTATATTTACCGATCTTGACTCGGCCAAACAATATCTCGATCATCTTAGAGAAACAGGATTGCAATGGGATCGTGTTGGCTTTCTTTCAGACGCAAGCTACCATAACTTAATGACACTACTGTTCAATGACGGTGAATTAACAGATGTTTTTAGGTTTTCTCTGACAGATGATGACAATCACTTATTCATTCAATACTTAAGCAACAATTTTGAAATAACGGTGGATTATAAAATCTCTGAAGTTGAAGCTTTTGAAACTAAAAATATAAAGCAGAATAATGATGTTATGTCTTTATGGTCTAATTGTCCGCAAAGCTCATACTCTGTAACTAATGAGTCTCTAAAGTTTTTCGTAGATGATTTAATTTTGAAAAATAATGGTGGTGGTAGAGGGGAAAATTTTGATGTCTATATTAAGCGTAAAGTTATGGATGATAGCCATGGACGATGTATGTTCAGAGGTTGTGGACAACGCTTAGATGTTGATGGATTAACTGGTTACGACGGTAATTACGGTTATTTGGCTCATAACATTGCGTCCTCTACTAAGGGTCCTAGAGGAACGCTATATCTATCACATTTATTATCCAATGCTGCTAGTAATGTTTTACTACTGTGTGACATACATCATCGCTTGGTAGACAGAATTGCAAGCTCATATTATCCAGCGCCATTATTAACTAAAATGCGTGAAGAGCATGTTTATTTGTGCAACAAATTGCTTGATGCTCTAAATTATACGCCAGTTGATATTTTCTTTATTCCTTGGGGTGTAAACAGTCAGCATGTAGAAAAGCCTAATTCGGTAGCAATATCAAAGTCCCTAAGTGTATTTGAACATAGAGCATCAGACTATATTATTAGCGTGAACGCTGGTGCAAGTGAGTCAATGGATAGTGATAATAGTTTTGAAGAGAATGCTTCAAGGTATATCGAAAAATGTGTTAATAAAATTCATGATCAAACTGAAGGGTCTGGCGCAGCAGTATTTGTTTTAGGTCCAACTTTTGCTTTAATAGGTTTTGGTGCGAAGTTTGGTAATAAATCCAAATTAATGCCAATGCTGCGTTACAGAGATGCTAGTAGTTGGATGTGGCCTGGAGTAAATCCTAGGGAAGATGCGTTTATTATTGATGAGCCAGAGATTGACTCAGATCAATCAGTGGTCATTGTTAGCGTTAAACTAACTGCAGATGCTGAAATGATTGATTTAACAATTGACCATCTTAATCAGCAAGCCCAAGACAAGCTTCCAGTAATAAATATATATCCTCCTCAGAGTTACGGATACGGTAATGGCGCAATAGCGCATCCACTTGAGGGTGAGAAACTAGCTAATAGACTTAAGGAGATTTTTACTAACTTGAATCAAATGCATGGTATCAAAACAGTACATCTATTAGTTTGTGCCTCAAATGCGGCCTGTGTATATATTGGTCAAGCTGTAGATAGATTTCAGCCTGAGTTTATAGTCTACGACTATGGAACCGGGATGATGGAGCCTAAACTTAGGATATATAATGATAGCAATACTACGGTCATTGAATGTGTTATAGCGGATTGTGCATAGCACTTGTACATATTAAAGAAACTTAATCTGACTATCGTATAAATTTTAAAGAATGTCAGATTAAGTACGAAATATAATTGATAAAACCTAGTATTTAGCCTCCCATACTACATCTCTATATCTACTTGGATTGGTATCGCCTTCAGTATTAAAAATTAACACAGTTGAATCTTGATTTAACCCCAACTCGTCACGAAGCTTTTTATTTGAAGTATCGCTACATAGCTTATAGAGCAAGCCAAAAGTGATAGCGCCTGATTCACCACTAGTAATAGCAGTATCGCCTGACAAAGGATTGCCTAAAACGCGCATGCCTATTGCTGAAACACTATCATCTACAGAGGCAAAATAGCTGCTGTTGTCTCTTAACACAGGCCAAGTGACGGGATTTGGCTCACCGCAAGCGAGACCTGCCATTATAGTATCTAGTTGACCTGTGACATTGACCATATTTCCGTCAGCGCTATTGCCCGAGCGATAGAGACAGTCCGCAGCGTCAGGTTCGGCGATAATAGTATGAAAACTGTCCACACCAAGCTTATCTACTAAATAGCCTAAAACACCACCTGCCATTGAACCCACACCAGCTTGCAGCATGACATGAGTAATTTTCCCTTCATTCATAGCTTCGGCTTGTTCAATCGCTTCATCAGGCATAGTCATATAACCTTGAGAGATCCACGTTGGGATTTTCTCGTAGCCCTCCCAAGCCGTATCCTGTACTAAAATCCAACCATTTTCTTCTGCAGTTTTGCTAGCTAGGCGTACGGTATCATCGTAATTGACATCCGTAACAATACATTCTGCACCGAGCTTGCGAATACGCTCAACACTGGCTACTGGTGATCCCATGGGCATATAAACGACTGCCTTCTGTCCCATTTTTTGCGCGGCCCACGCCACGCCAGTACCATGATTACCAGCGGTCGCAGTAGTAAATACTAATGGCTCGTCTAACTTTTCAGAAACGGTCTTTAGATCAATCTGTGCTATATCAACATCAAGATGTTCAGCTAACAACTGTCCTAGAGCATAAGAGCCACCAAGTCCCTTATAGGCTTTAAGTCCAAAACGATGCGCCTCATCTTTAATCAAAATTGATTTTACCCCCAGTCTTTTAGCCAACAAAGGCAGTGACACCAAGGGCGTTGGCTGATAGTCGTCAATTTGATGGTGAAAGTCGCGTACTTGGCTCATAAAATCAGCATTGAAAATTTCTGATTTTTTACCGGTATAGAAGTTATTTTTAATAATGTTAATCATACAATTCTCTCAAAAGCATAAAGATAAAGCCATGGCTACGATCAATAGAATTAACTTATAGATTAGTTGATAAAAGCGATGGCTTCTATTTCTATCAACGCATCTTTTGGTAAGCGAGCGGCCTCAAAACAAGTGCGACTTGGTGCAGCCTCAGTACCGAATACTTCAGTATAAACATCGTTGAAAGCAGCAAAGTCTTTCATATCAGATAGCAAGCAAGTAGTTTTTAATACTGAATCTAAAGATGCACCACCTGCTTCAAGCACCGCTTTTAGATTAGCTAATGATTGGCGAGCCTGTTCTTCAATACCTCCTTCTACAAACACCATAGTCTTAGGGTCTAAAGGCAACTGACCTGAAGTAAATACTAATTCTTTAAACGCCATACCTTGAGAGTAAGGGCCGATAGCGGCTGGTGCTGAATCGGTGTGGACTGTGTTTTTCATAATCATCTCTTTTATAGGGTTAATAAAATTATAGGAAGATCAAAAATTCAACTATTTATTCAGATTTAAATTCACGAATGTATTTATAAATAGCATGGCGAGTTATTCCTAAGTGTTCAGATACCATTGCCGTAGCTTCTTTAAATTCAAATATTTCGTTTTCAAGTAATACTTTAGTAATAGCTTTATTTCTGCCTTTTTGATTGACTGAAGGATCATTGTCAACTTCCAAAACAGCATTATCGAGAGCTTGCTCAATCACATCTGTGGCTGAAGAACTAAAATTTTCATTAACGCTAGTATGTAAACTGGCCATATCCGGCATCAATGTTTGAATGATTTCTGGAAAAGGGCAGGATAAGTTCATATTTATACAGAACAATCCAATTGGCTTACCAGCCTCACCCGCTAATACACAAGTCGTTGATTTAAGCAAAGCGCCGCCTTTACTAGTAGTAAAGTAACTTTTTGGTGCTACTTCCCCTGTTTTTTTAAACTGGCTGAGCATTTTTAGCCCTACATCTGTGATAGGTGAATAGACGGTACGGCCAGTATGGTGACCATTGACTATTTTAACGACTGATTGCTCAAAGCTTGCAAATGAATGAATCACTATTTCGCAATGAGGACCTATCAAGTCAGCGATTGTGTCAGCAAGTCGAAAATAAGTTTCTAAGAACTTCGCATCTTCATCTGTGAATTCTGCGTTTAGTGCCGTAAATACTTTTTGTTCCATTTGTAAACCACTATTGTTAACTGAATATGCTGATTATCATGGTCTTACTAAGGTAGAAATGCAAGCTTGAAATCATACTCGCACCACTATAAAACCATAAGTCTGAGAGTAAATCAACCGATAAGTTAACTAAATGTAACTTTGATATATCACTCTTAATCTGTATTTGCTTAATGTAATATTGCTTAATGTGCTTACTGTATAAGAGGTAGGCTAATAAAATTTACATAAAGTAACATAATATTAATTATTTTATCGCGTTATAACAGATAATATATTTAACTATTACAAGTTGTTTATTTATGTATATATAATATAAATAAATATAGAAATCGCATTATCTATCGTTCACTTCTGTGTCCTTTATAGTTTGCATTACCGTGATAACAGGGAAGATGTCATTATGATTAATTATCTCCAACGTGGTTTCGATCACTCTGAATTTGAAAAAAGAACTGCCCGCGCTCAAAAAATCATGCACGATATGAAGCTCGACGCCATGTTCTTTACTACCGAGCCAAACATACGCTACTTCACAGGATTTCTTACCCAGTTTTGGCAGAGCCCAACACGTCCTTGGTTTCTTATTATACCCGCTGAAGGAAAACCTATTGCTATAGTGCCTGAGATCGGTGCTAGTGGTATGGCAGAAACTTGGATTGATAACATTATTACTTGGCCGTCACCGCGTCCTGAAGATGATGGAATAAGCCTTGTCTTTAGTGCATTAAATACTTTGCCTTGTCGTCATGGTCGTGTGGGCGCAACTCTAGGTATTGAGTCCCACTTACGTATGCCAATCAACAATTATCTCAAACTTACCAAAATGGTAAAAAAAGATTTTGTTGATGTATCTTTAGCTGTGCACGAATTGCGACAAATTAAATCTCAAGCTGAGATTGAAAAAACGCGTGAAATTTGCCGCATTACTAATCATGGTTTTGCCAAGCTTCCTTATTATGCTCGTGTCGGTATGACTGAACGTGAAATCTGTAAACAACTTCGTATTGATATGTTGCAAGAAGGCGCAGACGCCTGTCCATATATCATTGCAGGTTCCGGACCTGATGGTTATGACAGTATTATTATGGGCCCGACAGATCGTGTCATTGAAGAAGGCGATGTGCTAATTATTGATACTGGTGCCGTACGCGATGGATACTTCTCTGACTTCGATCGAAACTGGGCTTTTGGGCATGCCAGCGAACAGACAAAAGCTGCTTATCGTGCTACCTATGAGGCCACAACAAAAGGTTTTGAAGCGGCACGACCTGGGGCTACAACTACAGATATTTATAACGCTATGTGGGGAGTATTAGAGGCGAATGGTGCTCTAGGTAATGATGTTGGTCGTCTTGGCCATGGTCTAGGCATTGAGTTGACCGAGCGACCTTCTCATACCGCAACCGACAACACTATTCTTATGCCAGGCATGGTGCTGACTCTTGAGCCCGGTATGGTATATGCACCAGGTAAGTCTATGGTACATGAAGAGAATATTGTGATTACAGAAGATGGCGCAGAGTGGCTAAGCGAGCGTGCTGAGCCTGAACTTATTATAATCAAATAGTCCGCAGGAGAAACGACTATGTCAGTTAAACATGCGGATGCAACACAAGGTAAGCTAATATTTATCAGCACTATGAGCTTTATTATTCTAGTGGTGATAGCAGGGATATTATTCCCAGATCAGCTTTATACCGTAGGTATTGGAACCATGACTTATTTAACCGATACCTTCGGTTGGATATATATGGCGGGCTCCTTCTTTTTTATCATGTCTATGTTCTATCTAGCATTTAGCAAATATGGCAACATCAAGCTCGGCCCTGATGATGCTAAACCTGAATTTAGCACTTTTTCTTGGATAGGTATGCTGTTCTCTGCTGGTATGGGTACGGTTATGTTGTATTGGGGTGTGGCAGAGCCTGTATACCACTATATGGAGCCGTTATCTACTACAGGTATTCTCCCACAGACAGCAGAAGCAGCAGAATTTGCGATGAAGCAAAGCTTTATCCATCAGGGTATTCAGGCATGGTCGGCATTTTCAGTAGTTGGTCTTGCCGTTGGGTACTTAATATACCGTAAAAATGAGAGTGGTCTTATTAGTAATATTCTTATCCCTTGGGGACGTGACAAGGCAAACGGCAATCTAGGTAAGCTAGTCAACTTAATTTGTGTATTCGGCGCCATTGCTGGTATATCGACCTCATTAGGACAAAGTGGGCTGTCATTAGGTGTTAGTTTTTCATATCTGTTTGGCACGCCTGATGCACCGTGGATAGTTTTTTTACTTGTTGGTTTTATTGCTTTAATAACTATCTTATGTACGACAACGGGTCTAGAAAAGGGCATTAAACTGCTCTCCGACTATAACGCTTATTTGCTAATTGGACTTATTCTGTTAGTGGGAATTGTGGGACCGACCACAACCATGATTAATGTCTACTTTGACTCTATAGGTAATTATATTAATGATTTCTTTAAAGATGCGTTGATGTTACCGACATTCGCAGCAGAAGAGGAAGCGCCTTGGATACGTGGCTGGCCAATTTATTATTATGCATGGGCTATCGCTTGGGCACCCTTTGTCGGTCCATTTATTGCTCGAGTCTCCAAAGGACGCACTATACGTGAATTTATCTTAGGCTCTATGATCTTGCCTTGCATTGGTATTTTCTTGTGGGTTGCATTCTTTGGCACTATTGGCATTCAATCTGAGCCAGCGGTACTAGAAGCAGCGGCAGCATCATCAAAAGCGGCCACCTTCATTGTGCTAGAAGATTTTCCAATGGGTAAAGTTATCTCGTTTGGGGTAGTCATTGCACTCTTTACTTGCTTTATTACTTCACTAAACAGCTCTACTTTTACCTTAGCCAGTATGAGTGAAAATGGAACAAACAACCCCAGTAATAAAATGAAAATTATCTGGGTAATTGCTCAATCTGCCATGGCACTTACTTTAATGGTAAGTAGTAAAACGGGTATTGATCTATTACAAAGCATCAGCTTGATATTTGCACTACCGCTTATGTTTGTCCTTTTCTTATGCGTCGCTAGCACCTTCAAAATGCTACGTGCTGAGTTTACTGACGGCTCAACCTCTGATCCGAAACGTGGTGATTCTAATATAAAACAAGAGCCGATCGCCCTTACTGAAAGTACCGTATTAAAAAAGAAACAATAGAGTAGTGAGTTTATCAAGCTACATAACTAAAAGAGCTATTTTTAATAAAGGGGTCATTAATATGCTAACAATAGATGAATTTAGAAAGTTTGAGACCCCTCTTAGTTATATTTGTGCAGAACGCATTGAAAGGGTTCATATAGGTCTTGTCCAGTTGAGCACAGATCACTCATTAGAAATGGATTGGGCCAAGCTTATCGGCTCACAAGCGGCTGTATTTAGTACTCGGGTTTTTTATAGTAGTGAAATGACTCCAAAAGCACTTGATCAAATTGCAACAGGCATTAGTGAGGCATCTGATCTAATTGCAACTGGTTTACCAATGGATGTTATGGCATTTGGTTGCACTTCTGCATCAATTATTATTGGTGAGCAAAAGGTGGCTGAATTATTGACTAAGAATAGAGGCGGTATTCCAACTACCAATCCGTGGACAGCGGCTCAAGCTTCCTTTAAGCATCTCGGTGCTACCAAAGTAGCTGTCTTCTCACCATATACAACAGAAGTGAATTTTCCACTTTATCAACAACTGATCAGTGCAGGTTTTGAAGTGTCTGTATTAGGATCTTTAGGTATAGAAAAAGATACTGAAATTACCACAGTGTCAAAGGAGTCAGTATTTGCGGCACTACATCAACTAATACCTGACTCGGGTGCTGAAGTAGTATTTCTTTCCTGTACGAATCTGAGAGTGCTAGATTACATTGAAGAGATGGAAAGTATTTTTAATTTACCCGTAGTTTGCAGCAATTCAGCATTATTTTGGCATGCTATAAATTTGACTGGTAATCAAGCCAAGTGTCCAGGCTATGGAAGACTGTTAAACATATAAATTAATATTAGTATTTAAAGGAATAAGAAGCCAAGAAACTTGATAGGCCTCTTAATTTAAAAGGAACTTAGATGGGTATATTCAATAAAATCGATGATTTCGTCTCGATGATAACAGAATGGATTCTTGCTGCCAGTATCATATTGATGGCCGTTACTTTAATTGCAAACGTTATAGCTAGAAAAGTCTTTGCTAATAGTATTCCTGCAGCAGATGAGATTGGCGCAACGCTCCTTATTATAGTTACTTTTAGCGGTATTGGTTATGCCGCTAGAAAGGGACGCCATATTCGAATGTCTGCGCTTTTTGATGCTGTGCCTTTTAAAGCGCAAAAAGTGTTAATCATTATTATCTCTATCTTAACCTGTATCACCTATTTATATGTCTGTTACATCGCCTACGAATATATTCAGCATACTAAAATGTTGGGACGTGTGACTTCAGCCCTTGAATTACCAGCATGGATTATACAACTTGTTGTTCCTATCGGTTTTGGTTTAGGTGCTATTCAATATTTTTTGAACGTCATTGTTAATATAAAAGAGCCTCAATTGTATATTGGGACAGAAAAAATAGATGGAGGTGATGGAATGGAATCCGACTTATATACTGTTGATGACAAAACAAACGAAGGAGGCAAAAATGTTAATTAGCCTCTTAGTCGTTATGATTATCCTGCTTCTCATGGGTTTTCCCATGATGATGACTATGTTGTTTTCAACGCTTTTTTACATGATTTTCTTCATGCCTGATGTTGAAGCTTTTACTTCTGTTCAGCAAATGGTTCTTGGCGTACAGAGTCCAGTATTGTTAGCTATTCCAATGTTTATGCTTGCAGCAGACATTATGTGTACAGGACAAACCTCGAAACGGTTGCTTGATTTTGTCGAAAGTTACGTAGGTCACCTTCCTGGTGGCATGGCAACAACAACAGCTTTGACCTGCGCGCTTTTTGGTTCTATTTCTGGATCAACACAGGCTACGGTAGTGGCTGTCGGACGCCCAGTCCGTCAAAGACTCCTTGATAACGGCTATGATGATAGTGAAGTCATGGCTCTGATTATTAACTCTAGTAACTTGGCCTACCTAATTCCTCCCAGTTTAGGAATGATTGTTTATGGGGTTGCTAGTGGTGCTTCTATCGGTGATTTATTTATCGCGGGTATAGGACCTGCGATTCTTATCTTAATAATATTCTCTATCTATAGTGCCTTTTATGCAAAGGCTAAAAAGATCCCAAGCTTAAAAAAGGCTTCAAATAAACAAAGATGGCTAGCAACAAAAAAGTGCCTTCTTGCTTTTGGGTTTCCATTAATCATTATGGGAGGTATTTATACAGGAATATTCAGCCCCACTGAAGCAGCAGCTGCTGCAGTACTCTACGCGATAATCGTAGAAGTAGGTTTTTATAAGAGTATCAAGATTCAAGAGATTTATAACATAGCCTTATCAACGGGAGTGATCACTACTGTTGTTTTCATTCTTGTTGCAGTAGGCGCTGCTTTCTCTTGGATTATTTCTTACGCTAGAGTGCCACAATTAATCGCTGAAGGACTTTTAGGAAACGACCCATCTATCTTCACTATACTTCTGATAGTCAATATTTTCTTTTTCATCGGCTGTATGTTTGTCGAAGCTATTGTTGTTATTCTAATTCTCACACCAATATTTGTACCCATTGCTTCGGCTGCTGGTATAGACCTCGTTCACCTTGGAATTATCGTTACTTTACAAGTCGCTATTGGCTCAGGAACACCGCCATTTGGTACTAGTATTTTTACCTGTAGTGCTATTTTTGATCAACCTTATTTAAAGGTCATAAAAAATGAGACCCCTTACATTGCTATGTTACTAATAGCTTGCGTACTCGTCTCCGCCTTCCCTGGAATATCATTATTTCTAGGAAGCCTCACTCAATAATTTTTTGCAATTAAAGGATTTAATGCAATGAAAAATATGAAGTCATTCCTCGCTCTTGCTCTATCATTACCACTACTTTTCGGCTGTGGTTCTAATGAAAGTGCGTCTACAGACGATCCAAATAAAGTATATACAGTTAAAGTGACTCATGAAGAATACGCAGATACTGTTCCTGATCTTTATGCTAAAGAACTAGCGAAGAGAGTTGAGGAAAAAAGTAATGGTAGAATGAAGTTTGAGATATTTCAGGTGGGCCAGTTAGGAGTAGGAGTGGATTTGGTTGATCACCTTCTAACAGGTGCCACGCAAATGGCTATTATGAGCCCTGGAAATGTTGCAACAATCATACCTGAAGGTCAAATTTTTGCTCTCCATTATCTTCTTCCAACTGATGTAAAAGAATCTTACGATTTTTTAGATGAAAGTAAAGTAGCAAATACTGACTTGCCTGCTATTTATGCAGAAAAAAACCTTAAGCTGATGGATCTCTGGCCTCTAGGTGGCAGTCAATGGCTAACTAAAAAGAATATACAAAGTCCATCTGACTTTGACGGAATGGCTTTTAGAACCATGGATACGCCTCTTATCGTCAAAAACTATGAAGCCTACAATGCAAATCCTACGCCTGTCTCATATACTGATGTATATAGCGGGTTACAATTAAATATGGTTTCTGGTGTGGAGAATCCACTTGGTGCTCTTGTTGATATGAAATGGTATGAGGTTCAAGATTATCTAATCATGTCTAATCACATCATGTACTTGGAGGGTGTATTTGTTAATGATAAGTATTTCAACTCTCTACCTAAAGACCTTCAAGTCATTTTGAAGGAAACTATAGATGAGATGCATGACTACGCTTTTGAGCTTCAGAAAAAAGCCAATGAGGATGCTGGAAAAGTACTTGCTGAAAATGTCAAAGTAGTTAATTTATCTGATGAACAAACGGCAAAATTTAAAGCTGCAGCACTTCCTGTTCGAGATTATTTCAAGAAAAACGCAGGTGAAAGATCTGCCAAAATCCTTGAAGATATGGAGATGGAATTAGAGGCCTTTAATAAGAAATAACTGCAAAGCTCATGATTGAATAGTGATGGTCAAGCTGAATCAAGTGTGGGTTACATTCAATGTAGCCCTTTTTTAAAATTATAAGGAAAAAATTATGACATTCGCAAACAAAGTCATCGAATGGCGTCATCATATACATAAACATCCTGAACTGAGCACCAAAGAGTTCAAAACCGCAGAATTCGTCGCTGATAAACTAGAGGAGTTTGGTTTAGAGGTCCATCGCGGTATTGGTGGGACTGGTGTGGTTGGTATCTTAAACAATGGTACAAGCGAACGCTCAATCGGTCTACGTGCTGATATGGATGCTTTGCAAATCCATGAACAGAACAGCTTTAGTCATGTATCAAAGAATGATGGGGTTATGCATGCTTGTGGTCATGACGGCCATACCGCCATGTTACTTGGTGCTGCTCATATGCTTGCTGAGAGTAAAAGCTTTGATGGAACCATTTACTTTATTTTTCAGCCTGACGAAGAACGTGGTACTGGCGCTAAAGCGATGATTACTGATGGGTTATTCACTCGCTGGAATATGGATGCAGTTTACGGTATGCATAATATACCTGGCGTGGCAAAAGGTAAATTTGTTACGCGTCCAAATGCCCTTATGGCTAGTGAAAGCAGTTTTAAAATCGTCATCAAAGCCACTGGTGGTCATGCGGCACTACCACACATGGGTACTGATCCAATTGTTGTTGGTGCGCAAGTCGTTACTGCACTACAGACGATCGTATCACGCAACTTAAGTGCGATCGATGAAACTGCTGTGATTTCAGTGACTAACTTTGAAACCAATGGCACGGTAAATGTTATACCTTCTACAGTAACTATCACTGGAGATACCCGTAGCTTTACTGATTCAGCACTGCATAAAATTGAAAAAGCCATTGAACGTATTGTAGCCGGTCAATGCATGTCAGCAGGAGTGGATTATGAGTATTATTTTAATAATAGTTACTTATCCACTATAAATACACCAGAGCAGACTATTCACGCAGTAAAAGCTGCAGAAACAGTAGTAGGCGCTGAAAACGTCAATGGTAACTGTGAGCGTTACACTATTAGTGAAGATTTCTCATTTATGTTACGCGAAGTTAGCGGCTGCTATATTTTAATCGGTAATGGCGAAGGCGAATGTGGTGGTACCGCTTTGCATAATCCACTTTACGATTTTAATGACGATATTCTATCTATAGGTATAGATTACTGGGTAACTTTAGTAAATGATCAGCTTAACTAATATTTATAATAACTTGTGTTTCTCGTTTAATAAAAGGGTTAGGACCTAAAGGTTGTAACCCTTTTTTAAATCTAATTATATTTGGAGAATGGGCGGTAACATTTTGCATTGAAATTAACGAAGTGATCATGGGTAAATAGATAGAGAGGCTTCTATCTTTATCTCAAACTTAGTTTGATATTGATATTGATATTGATACTGTAAGCTCCTGAACTTATCGATAAGCATAAAATTTGGGGATTAGTTACCGTCAGCAAATTTTAATAACCTTGGTCACAAAATGGTCACCGTTTGGTCACCGAGTACTTGGTCACCGACTTTCAAAAGATAGAGCTCATGCGCAAAAAATTATCATTCATGCATTGTCAAAGAGTAGACCATTTGATAAAGATGAATAGAGAGAAAGCGTCCAGCCCTTATAAAGAAAGGGTTCAAGAGGAAAACCAAACACAAAAAAACCCCAAGTAAACTAATACATGGGGCGAAACTTGCTTAAACTCGAGAGTCTAAATTCGTTTTAAATATGGCGCAGCGGACGGGACTCGAACCCGCGACCCCCGGCGTGACAGGCCGGTATTCTAACCAACTGAACTACCGCTGCTTAGGTCGTACTTAGTTTATTTAACCACTTAGCCTACTACTTGAGAGTAACGCTATACTAAATAGTGGTGGGTGATGACGGATTCGAACCGCCGACATTCTGCGTGTAAGGCAGACGCTCTACCAACTGAGCTAATCACCCTTCGAACAATTGCTATGCAATTTATTCAACATCAACTGAGCTCTAAGTTTGTCACTAAGCTCTGCTGCTGTGGGTGTGTATTATATAGATTTACACATGGCTGTCAAACAGTTTTTTAACTATTTTGAAAAATAATTGAAAATACTGTCTGAAAGTTATTATTAATAGTAGTCTGAGGCACGTGTTTACTAAGGTTGCTGCCTAAAAACTTATTATGGTTAGTCATTGTTTGATGGTCAAAAACTACTATACTATTGAGGGTGTTTTACGACTCATGCTTTATTTTATGTTGATTGTTGGAGGCGGGCATAGAAAATTCCACTATTGAACAAACTTTTACGACCTGGTCTTGGGGAGACTTCGCAGGCTTGGGTCTGGTATTGCATATTGTTCTCATGATAGTAATGACGCTACGTGTTGTGTCAGTGCAGCGCAATATCGGTGTGTCTATTGCTTGGATTGCTGTGCTCTATACCTTGCCTCTTTTTGGTTTTATCGCTTATATACTATTGGGTGAGCCGATGATAGGGCGGCGCTATCGTCAACGGGTAGACCAAGCAAGCTTATTGATGAATGATATGGCACGGCGTGAGAATTTGGTTTTTGATCAGGGACAAGAGCTGCTGCCAGCCAACTATCGAGGTGTCAGTCAAATAGGCACGCGTTGGACGGGGCTGGGCGTGTTTCCTAATCACAATATGCAGCTATTGACAGATCCTCATACTATTTTTCAGAGATTAATCGAAGATATCAATGCCGCTCAGAGTATTATCTTGATGGAGTTTTATATTGTTTATCCTAAAGGACAAGTACTAGAGGTGATAGAGGCGCTGTCAGCGGCAGCGCAGCGTGGTATTGAGTGTCATATCTTGGCCGATAGCGTGGGCAGCTTTAGTTTTTTTAATAGTAGCGCGCATCGTATTTTAGAAAAAGCAGGTGTTTTTGTCCATCAGTCACTACCAGTGGGTTTGTTTAAAACGCTATTTAAGCGCTCTGACTTGCGCAATCATCGTAAAATTGTGGTGATTGATGAGCACATTGGCTATATCGGTAGCTTTAACTTGGTCGATCCAAGATTTTTTAAACAAAATAAAAACGTTGGACAGTGGATCGATGTGGCGATACGCACGACCAGTCAACACTCTATTAGTATTACGACAGCCATGGCAATCGTGGTGGCCACGGATATTGGTGCGGAAAATAACGACAATTTAGACGCGCTCAATCAGCGCGTCAATGGCTATACTCGTAAACTATATGTGATGAATCCAACCATTAATGATTTAAACAGTCGGGTAAAGGTATTGGCTGGTGAGATCGACTATTATAAGCAGCCAAATATCGGCTCGACATCGATTGTGATACCGAAGATGCCGATGGTAGAAGGGGTGCTGGCGCAGCTGATACCCTCCGCACCGCAAGTGACAGCCCATGTGATTTACAATACATTGGTGACCGTTATTCATCGCGCCAATAAACGCATTCGCATTACCACACCGTATTTTGTACCTGACGAGGCGCTCTCGGGAGCATTAACGATCGCTGCCAAACGTGGGGTTGAGGTGACGCTGATTGTGCCTGAAAAGGTGGATTCGTTTCTTGTACAGCATGCGTCACAAGCCTATTATCAAGAGCTGCTCGAGGCAGGCGTGACGATTGCCTTGTTTAAGGGTGGTCTGTTGCATACCAAAACAGTGGTTATCGATGATGATTATTGTTTATTTGGTACTGTAAACATCGATATGCGCAGTTTTTATCTAAATATGGAGGTGAGCTTGGCCATTTATACACCAGAGATGGTCGCTCAAGTGGCTGATTGTCAAGAAGTCTACTTACAAAGTTGCCGTTTTTTGAGTTTAGAGCAGTGGCAACAGCGCCATGGTGCAGAGCGTTTGTTTGACAATGTGGTACGCTTATTTAGTCCTTTATTGTAGCATTTTCAATTTTAGGGTAAGGTAAACGACTGATGTCAGTTTAGTCCCATGATGACCTTATTTTTATTACTATTAATTTATCCCGATAAAGGATGCGCTTGTCTATGTATGCATCGTCTGCATCACCTCTAACGCCCTTTGACTATATTGCAGCAGGCTATTGGCAAGACTTTTTAGCGGATCGTCCTATCGCTGGTGGCATTGCTTACGAAAGCGAGCTTCGCGATTGTATATTAGATGAGTCATTGGCCAGCTTACAGCGAGTCGATACGCTGCTGTCGCACATACGCCGTGAGATGGTTAAAACTGGTCGATGGCATGAAGAGACATTATTGCTCGATGAACGCTATCGTAACTTTATGGTATTTTTGGCGTTTTATGCAGGGCGAGTATTGGCACAGCAATGGCAAAGTACGCCGCATTGGTATGGACAGTTTGAGCTACATAAGCGCTATCCTGAACTGGCTCTTACAACCGATGATTTTTATCAACATCTGGCGGTTGTCTATTGTCAGTCGGCTGATGCTAATAGCGTTACGTCATTGTTTTTTGCCCTAGAGCCGATAGGATTACGGTTATTTGGTCATATTGATCGGCCGTTTGAGGCGGTACAAGGCGGTCAAGTGGCGAGTGGTCTTTATCAAGCGGTTAGCGCAAGGTTGCCACATGCGTACGACAATCACGTGGCTAATTCGATCATACCAGCCATTAATATCAGCACACCAAATACAAGTGCTAGTGTAGAGCGCATTAAAATGATTGATAGTCAGAAACCGTTAGAAAAACAAAGGTTGAGTCATACGCCATATGATGCGCCAAAATCTCAGAACCTGTCTCAGCAAGAGAGCCACACTAAGCCTGTGCTGTCTAAATCAGAAACAGTACAACCTCATACAACCTCAGAAAATACGGTATTAGAGCAGCCACTACCATCGTTAGTGCCTTCTATTCAAGAATTACCAACGCCCGCGATTTTTACTCAATTGCTCGTAGAGCTGGATAACATAGAAGTCGTTCAAACGGCTGGAAATATTGAGTATCAGCAAGCCCATAAAGTGCTTGAGCAGTTTGAGCAACACATTGCCAAACAAAGTCAGCCACGCACGCAAATGCGCTTTTCAGAGAGTCATTTAACGACAAAAAAGCAAGCGCTATTAACACTACAAGAGGCGGCGCAGGCGGGTAATAGTGCTGCCATGCTACATTTGGCAATGTATGAGTTACTTGGTGAAGGATTAGCGGTTGATAAGCGTGCTGCTACAGCGTCAGGGATTGAATGGGTTAAGCAGGCAGCTAGCAAAAATGACAGTCGTGCGCAGCGCCTACTAAGCAAGATGTATTACCAAGGGGTCGGCGTGGCGCAAGATATAGACACTGGTAAATATTGGCTAGAGCAAGCAGCAAAGAATGGACATGCGGAAGCGGCGAGCGTAGTAGGGCAATGGCAACAGGCGCAAGCGCTGATAACGACACAAAAACAAGAGCAACATAGCATGAAGCGTTATCAGTTGTTATTCGCCGCCTTACTCGTAGTGGCAATATTGATCCTAATTATTGTCTAAAATATTTTATGGCAACACGCTGTAAAGCGTATTGTTAATCGCTAAATTCAGGTAGAATTGGCGCATTTTTTACCGTCACCTTACTATAGTCGATTTAATTTAAAGAGGTAAAAGGCAACCGAGTGCAGATGTATAGGTAATACTGCAAACGAGGTTAATGCCGTCACTCTTTTATAGTGAATTGACTATATTATTTAAGCCATTACTAATCTGGGCAACTTTATGCCATCTTCTCCTATATCCTCTGATTGTGCTTTGGAAGCGACTGACCCAGTATCGTTGCCCAGCCGCACTGTTTATACTGCGCCTTTGTATTATCAGTGCGCCATTGGCTTACTTAAGCCGCTATATCGACTGCAAGTTTGGCAACGCTCACACAACCGCGACAACTATCAACAAGAAGTGGCGCAGCGTTTTGGTAAGCAATATCCACCGCGACCAGTGGCTAAACTGACTAATGCGCAAACTGATAAAGGCGTTATTTGGTGTCATGCGGTGTCATTGGGAGAGACCAATACCGTCGCGCCCTTATTAGATGCATTATTGGCTGATGGCTATCAAATATGGTTAACTAATACCACGCAGACAGGTTTTGCTCGCGGTGCCAGCCGTTTCACCGATGATATTGTTCAAGGTCGGATGAGCCATAGCTACGTACCTGTCGACAGCCCAACTGTGATTGAGGCTTTTTTGGGTCATGTCAAGCCCATCGCTGCTCTGTTTGTCGAAACAGAACTGTGGGCAAA
Organism: Psychrobacter sp. NPDC064578; assembly: GCF_044901245.1. Classification (NCBI taxonomy): domain Bacteria; kingdom Pseudomonadati; phylum Pseudomonadota; class Gammaproteobacteria; order Moraxellales; family Moraxellaceae; genus Psychrobacter; species Psychrobacter sp. NPDC064578. Next base: position 257,939 of record NZ_JBJDPI010000002.1, on the reverse strand, counting down.
TATCCTAACCAAATTATCCGAACACCATATTCCCAGTATCTTGGTCAACGGTCGGCTGTCAGCGTCTTCTTTTAAAAGTTATCAAAAAATTGCTGCGGTCAGTGCCAGTATGATGAAAAATCTGACTTTGATTATCGCCCAAGACAGCGACTCAGCGAAACGCTTTCGACAATTGGGTGCGAATAGCGCGCAAATTCGTGTCGCAGGTTCACTCAAATGGGTGATTAATACGCCTCAAACTGAAGATAAAGCGGCTGATATAGAAGCTGATACAGAAAATAACTATACAGAAAATCCTAGCGTACCAAACCAATATTCTGAATCGGTCAAAGAGTCCACATTAGCAAAAGAGATGAATATCGCTGGTCGACCGATTTGGGTTGCCGCAAGTACCCATAGTGGCGAAGAAGAGACGGCACTATCACTGCATCAACAGCTATTGTCTCATTCTGCGCTCGATGATGCGCTGCTTATCATTGTACCTAGACATCCTGAACGTTTTGATGAAGTAGCAGCGCTCATTCAAGCGTCTGACTTAACAATGGCACGGCGTAGTGCAGAAGATAGCATTCATGTAGACACACAAGTCTATCTGGCTGATAGCATGGGTGAGCTGATGACGTGGTATAAGTTGGCAGATGTGTCACTGGTCGGCGGCTCGTTAGTGGATGTCGGTGGACACAATCCCGTTGAGCCAGCCAGTGTGGCAACGCCTGTGCTCATGGGGCGCTATACGCAGTCTTGTCAAAGCGTGGTGGATAAATTGGCGGAGGTCGGCGCGTTATATCAGCCAAACAATGTTTTCTATCGTCCCGTTACTGTTAGTGCGGCTACTACTAATGATGATACGAATCAACAATCCTCTCGTAAGAAGCCTGCCGCTAAAGAGGATGTAGCGCTCATTTATCAGCAGCTAGTGTCTTGGCTCAGTGATCTTGAGGTAGCGGAACAAGCAGGGCAAGCTGGCGCGCGAATGACGAGACAACAGCAAGCCGTATTGACCCGCCAATTTACCATGATTAAAGAGGTTGTTGAGCAGCATGCTATTCAACAACCAAGCCAAGAGCTGCTATGAATTGTCTATTATTACCCATTGAAAAATTCTCTTCGGATGCGGCATATATTGATGAATTATCACAAATAAATCACGTCAATAAAGTGCTAACAGCAAAAGTTGGTGATACGCTGAAAATCGGTCAAATGGGCGGTCATTTGGGCACTGCTGTGATTGAGAGCATCCGCTCTGATGCTATTGAGTTGCGTGATATTCAGCTCACCACTGCGCCGCCACCAAAGCTAGATTTGACCGTTGTATTAGCACTACCGCGTCCTAAAGTGCTACGCCGCTTAATTATGGATATGACCGCGCTTGGGGTGCGCGATATCATCTTAATCAACAGCTATCGCACGCAAAAAAGCTATTGGCAAAGTCCGATGCTTGAGCGCCTTGATGAATTTGTATTAGAAGGGCTGCAACAAGGAGTTGATACCATAGCGCCTCGTATCACTTTACAAAAACGCTTCAAGCCATTCGTGGAAGATGAGCTGGCAGGTTTGGTAACCAATCGAGCCATCGTGGCGCACCCGTATAGTGAGCTATCCTTTACACAGTATCTACAACAGCAACCATCGTTAGGATTGCCAAGTCTGGTTTGTATCGGTAGCGAGGGCGGCTGGATTGATTATGAAATAGCGTTGCTTGCCACTCAAGGTTGCACGGCAGTCACTATAGGCTCGCGTATCCTGCGTACAGAAGCCGCCGTCAATGTGATTTTAGGTCAATGGTTGCTGTCGTGAATCAGTAGATCGTTGAAAGATAATTGAGATGTGCCATCACTTAGAAAATCTATATACTGCTCCGTGAAGATCTATAAATTTATCCTTAAAAAGAGACAGTTGAGCCAAATTATCCGTGCATTTCTGAGTTAAACAAATGTATTGATAATTAATCTCATTTCTATTAGTATGTTGTTTCAGAGATTATCGCGTGATTGAACCTTATTATTAGAGGTCTTTAGCGCCGTCTTATCTTATTGTCATCTCATCTATTTATCTCACCTTTTCGTAGCATCATTATGGGGAAAACCATGTCATTGAATGCCATTAGCGCTAACCTAACTTCTACTAAGCTTATCTTGCCTGTTGCCGTATTTGGCATGATGTTGGGACTGGCTGGTTGTAGCAATTCATCTACAACAGAAGAGAGCGTGGAGGCGGAGACATCAGCGGCGGCTACTGAGCAACCAGCTGCTACTGATGGTGCTACGAGTGAAGGTGGTCAAACGATTACCATTTATTCTTCGCGAAATGAGCAGCTGATTAAGCCATTGCTAGACCGTTATACCGAACAGACGGGTGTGAAGATTGAGCTGGTCACAGATAGTACAGGTCCGCTCATGGCGCGTTTGCAAGCTGAAGGTCAGAACACGCCAGCCGACATGCTGCTCACGGTTGATGCCGGCAACTTATGGCAAGCCGCTCAGCAAGGCTTGTTACAACCAGTATCCTCTACTGTGTTAGAAGAAAATGTCCCTGCCAAATATCGTGATCCAAAAGGTCAGTGGACAGGGCTATCATTGCGTGCTCGTACGATCTTTTATGACCCAAGTAAAGTCAGTGCCGACCAATTGTCTACTTATGCAGATTTAGCCGATCCAAAATGGAAAGGCAAGTTATGCCTACGTACCTCTAAAAAGGTCTATAACCAGTCACTTGTGGCCAGTATGATGGAGCATTTGGGCGAAGAGAAAACCGAAGAAATCGTCCGTGGTTGGGTCGCTAACTTAGCGACTGACGTGTTCAGTGATGATACCAGTATGCTAGAAGCCATCGCTGCTGGTCAGTGTGAAGTGGGCATTGCCAATAGTTACTACTACGGTCGTCTGCTCGATGAAAAACCTAACTTCCCTGTGAAGATATTTTGGGCAAACCAAGGCACGACTGGTACACACGTAAATATTTCAGGTGCTGGTGTGGTCGCAGGTTCAGACAATCCAGATGGGACGCTTAAACTGATAGAATGGTTGTCTTCTGATGAGGCGCAAGGTCTTTATGCCAGCTCAGACAAAGAATTCCCAGTAAAAGTAGGGGTTGATGAGTCAGAAATGCTCAGATCATGGGGTGAATTCAAAAAAGACGATATCAATGTGCAAAAGTTTGGTGAGTTACAAACCCAAGCCATTCAGTTGATGGACAAAGCAGGCTATAAATAAGGTATTGACAGTCATACCATTCTCAAAAATGACAATGCCTATCAAGGACGAGTATCAAGCTTGATAGGCTAAATGATAGTGTTTATGTTCAAAGCAGACAGTGTTTTTAGCCGTATTTTTGAGTTTGGTATAATGTTATAAGGTCTTTATGCGTATGACACGGTAATAATGATATGATCAAAACGCCAGACGCGTCTGTACGTCAAAACGATACAGTCAATGATAGTGCTAATATCAACAATATGCATAATAATATTGATGGAAAGCAAACTGTCAGCCAAGACCACGCCGTCCGTAAACGTATTATCTCAAAATCAGTCTTAGGACTGATTTCGTCGTTTATGCTTTTGCCAATTTTGATTGTGTTGCTATCTTGGACGCAGCCAATAGCCGATATCTGGACGCACATGGCAGATTATGTGCTGCCGCAAGTGCTTAAAAATACCGCGATTTTATTGCTGATGGTAACGGTCGTGTCTGGCACTATTGGCACCGCGCTTGCTTGGGTAACCAGTATGTACCGCTTCCCTGGACAGCGGTTTTTTTCGTGGGCGCTGATGTTACCGCTGGCGATACCCGCTTATGTATTAGCATTTGTCACCATTGGTATTGTTGATTTTAGTGGACCATTACAGACAGGTTTGCGCGACCTAGGCTTTGATACAGCGATTCCTTCGATCCGTAATGTCTGGGGAGCAGGTTTGGTATTGTCCCTAGCATTTTATCCCTACGTCTATTTGCTGGCGCGTCAAGCGTTCTTATCGCAAGGCAGGCGCGCGATTGAAGCGGGACAGATGCTGGGCTTAAGCCGTAGCCGCGTGTTTTTTCGGTTGGCATTACCACAAGCATTGCCATGGATTATTGGCGGACTATTGCTTGCTAGTATGGAAACCTTGGCAGACTTTGGGGCCGTGTCAGTCTTTAATGTTGATACCTTTACCACGGCTATTTACAAAGCATGGTTTGGCTTCTTTAGTTTGACCACTGCGGCACAATTGGCAGCTTTGCTCATCGGTGTGATCTTTATTGTGGTATTGTTTGAGCAGTATTGGCAAACCAAGCGCGGCAATAACGTGACTCAAGGCAGCAGTCAGCGTTTTGATGCCAGCACGCCTGCGAAATTGGGCATGACATTGCTGTGTACTTTGGTGTTTGCTGGCGCTTTTTTAATCCCATTTTTGCAGCTCATCTACTGGACGGCATTGAATTTTCGCCAAGATTTTGATGCGCGCTATATTGATTTTGTGACCAACAGCCTCATGATTGCTAGCATGACCACGATTTTTATTGCCTTTTTGGCGATTATCATTGCGTGGATTAAGCGGCAGTATCCTGATAAATTGACCAAGCTCATGACTACTTTGGCAAATTTGGGTTATGTGGTGCCGGGTACAGTATTGGCAGTGGGCATCTTTATTCCAATTGCTTGGCTAGACAACCAAATGATTGCCTTTGGGATTACCACGCAGCAAGTATTATCAGGCAGTGTGATTGTGATGCTATTGGCATTATCAACGCGTTTTATGACGGTGAGTTTTCAGCCAGTTGATCGGCAGCTACAGCGACTAACGGTCAATCAAGAAGCGGCTGCCAAATTACTGAGTGACAGTCCTTATCAGCGCTGGCGTCAAGTGATGTTGCCCGTTATTAGTCCAGGAATATTGACTGGACTATTGATGGGGTTTGTTGAAGTCATGAAAGAGATGCCGATTACGTTAATGACGCGTCGCCAAGGCTGGGATACGCTGGCAGTGCGGGTATTTGAGATGACCAGTGAAGGAATGTGGGGACGAGCTGCATTGCCAAGTTTATTGATTGTGCTGGTTGGTCTGCTGCCTGTTTGGATATTATTGCGTCAAAGCGATAAGTAAAGTTAAGGTGTTTTTAGAGTGAATCTGAATTGTCCGATGACGCTCCATTTTATGATTGTTTTCACTGTTTTATCTATGGGTTTTATTTACTAATAGCTAACTGGTACCGTCTATGTACACTGATTCAATGAAAGGCTCAGCAGACTCTAAATCAATCAATGCCAAGTCAATAAAGGCGAAGGCAAGACTGGAGCATATAAAAAAATTACCAGTTGCTCAAGTTAAGACGCCGCCCGCCCAGCCTAGTAAGTTTTTAGAAAAAAGCAGTGCTTTTAGCCAAGATGTTGAGACAGATATTGAGGCAGCTACGGCTACTAATCCTTATTTTAGTGTGCAAGATTTAATCGTTGGTTATGACGATACGATTATCGTCAATGGTTTGTCATTGGAATTGAAGCAAGGCGAGATTGGTTGCTTTTTGGGTTATAGCGGCTGCGGCAAGACCACGGCACTAAGAGCGATTGCAGGGCTGGAACAAAGCCGTGATGGTACGGTTCTCTTAAACAATCAATGTCTTACTGATAAAACTGACCGCAACTCGTATGCAGTCGCACCCGCCAAACGCGGTATGGGCATGGTGTTTCAGGACTATGCGTTATTTGGGCATTTGAGCGTGGCAAAAAACATCGCTTTTGGTCTGAATAAATGGTCTGCTGCTGACAAAAAAGCCCGTGTCGCTGAGATGCTAGAGCTGGTTGAATTGTCTGAGCATGCTGACAAACGTCCAAATGAGCTGTCAGGTGGCCAACAGCAGCGGGTGGCATTAGCCCGTGCATTAGCGCCAAAGCCAAAAATATTGCTACTTGATGAGCCGTTTTCTAATCTAGATGTGGTGCTACGTGAATCATTGGCAATGAATGTCCGTGATATTCTTAAACGCACCAATACCACGGCAATACTGGTCACTCATGATCAAAACGAAGCTTTTGCACTGGCTGATAAAGTGGGGGTGATGCATAAAGGTAAGCTGGTACAGTGGGCAACCCCAAGCGAGCTATATCATGAGCCAATCAGTCCTTTTGTCGCTGAGTTTGTCGGCGAAGGCGCGATGATAGATGGTATCATCAAAGAAGGCCATGTTGAGACGGCATTAGGCGATATCTATCGACGTATGGAGGTGTACGATGAATCAGGGTACCCACAGTATTGCGAGTACGATTATCCTAACGGCACACCGATTAAGGTGTTGGTGCGCCCTGATGATATCATTCATGATGATGAGAGCAACCAAACCGCTTTAGTCGTTGGACGCGTATTTCGCGGTGCCAACTATTTATATCGCTTGCAACTTGACGACGGGCAAACGGTACTGTCTTTAGTCGCCAGTCACCATAATCACGAGATTGGATCGCAGATTGGTATTTTACCTATACTAGAGCATGTCGTGGTATTTGATGAAAAAGACATCAATGCGACGAATTGGTCAGAGTATGATAGGTCAGAGAGAGTTGATGAGACAGAATAGTCGCAGCATTTATAAATGATTAGGGAATTAACCTCGCGATATGCACATAGCATGATATTGACGCTTGGCTGCCTTGTATCTACTTTATACCTATTTTAAACTGCGGCGATTATATTAATTTATGTTTATTTCAAACAACAGAGGCTTGCACTTACGCTTATCGCGTCGCCAATATGTGCAAATAACGTCCTAACCGTTTATATGGCTCTAATTGCGAGTAGCGCAGCTCCATGCGTATCACGGCCTCTGGGTCATTGTGACCACCACGCTTAAGCGGGGCATAATCATGAAAGACGCGCAGACCACTGGTGCGTATGGTCTGATAATGATGCGCAGCCAACCAAGATTCAACTTCTTCTTTGGCGACAGGATGGTTGGGCGTGAGGCTTTTTTTGTTATCCGCCTTATATTCTGTATTATCGAGTAAGTTGAAATTCCCCATGATCAGATTGCGATAATCAAAGCTTGCTGGGTTATAAAAGCATAAAGATAGCGCACCATTATCCGCTAGTTGCTGATCAAAAAAGTCCATCACCGCAGCGGGCTCTGCCAACCATTCAAGCAGCGCATGACACATGATTAAATCAAACTTTTCAATATTTTCTGTACCCAACTTTTCTGGCAGCTCCTGATAAGGGCAAACGTACCATGTGATATTCAGGTCTTCGTCTATCTGCACGGCACTCGCTTTCGCTTTTTCTAGCATATTGGCTGAGATGTCATTGATGACCAATGTATGACCTTGAGCTGCAAGCTCTATTGCAATCTGTGCCAGCCCTGCACCCACATCCAAGATACGTAAAGGTCGCCCAAGGCTTTTACTCATTTGCGCACTATATTCAAAGATATCACGGCGTAGCACCGCCAATCGAATATCGCCTTTTAAGCCACCGTAGACCTTTTTTTCGAAATGATCTGCAATCGCATTGAAGCTACGATCGGTACGTATATCGCCTGATGCGTCGATTGGTTGTGTCAGATCAACCGATTGGTTGTCATGTTCTTTGGTACTTTCACTATAGGTTTGCATAAAGCGCTATCTGTATTAGGGTGGTATTTTGGAACATCGTACAACAAAGACAAAATCTAAGCTAGGATTTGACGCCAATACTAGCTTTACCATAGCGTTAAATATGCTATTAAATACCTGTTTTCCAGTAGCTTTTCACAATATTTTACGGTATAAGTAGTAAGGTTTAAGAAACAATTATTGAGTAAGTTTTAATGAAAATATTTGATAATTCACTGTATTCGATAAAAACCAATCGATAAAAAGAGTCTGCCATACTAAAATTTTTTATTGTCAAGGACTCTCAGCAAACGTCTGATCTACCACCGCTAAGGACAGCAACCATGATCGTATCTAAATCTACTACCGCTATAAATGACAAATCACCTAGCAGTACCCATCAATCACTATCCATTACGACGGGCAAGCCTATGATGCTGCGCTGCCTATTATCGGTCGCCATTGCCAGTAGCTTGCTACTCGTCGGTTGTGGCGATGACAATGACAATGACTTTAATACTGTCATAGGCTCTGACTCTGTGACGTCAGTTAAATCAATCAGCTCATTTAACACCGCGCAAATAAATACCCAGTTCGGTCTTGATGGTACGGCAACCCCTGATGCCAAATGCGATATCAAAATCGAAAAAGTCAGCTATCCGACAGTCGGGGCAGCGGGTGAGCGTACCAACGCGACAGCAGCTTTGATGCTACCAAGTGGCGACAGTGCTGACTGTCAAGGCGATCGACCTATCTTGCTGTATGCCCATGGCACAACTACGGATAAAGGCTACGATTTTAGTCAAGTCGCTAATCCTCAAAATCCAGCCGCTGGTGAGTCGACATTAATCGCTGCCAACTTTGCGGCTCAAGGCTACATCGTCGTTGCACCAAACTATGCTGGTTATGATGAGTCTGATCTCGATTATCATCCTTATTTGGTAGCACAGCAGCAGTCGACCGACATGGTAGATGCTTTAGATAGTGCCCGCACAATCATCGAGCGACAGAAGCGTGCCAATAATACCAATTACGACAACATTGATGATTCAGGCAAGCTATTCATCGCAGGTTACTCGCAAGGCGGCTACGTCACTATGGCAACCGCTAGATTGCTAGAGTCACAAAACAAGCCAATCACTGCCATTGCGCCTTCATCAGGACCTTATGCTTTAGCAGCATTTGGCGATGAAATATTTAGAGGAAACGTCAATATTGGAGCGTCTAGATTTGCGCCATTACTTGGCATTGGTTTACAAGAAAAGTATGGCGATATTTATGGTAAAAAATCAGACATATTCTTGGATAAGTATGCCGATGCCCAGTTACCAAGTGAGACAGCATTTGGCGACTTAGTCGCGGCGGGCAAACTGCCCAATAATGCTCTATTTCAAAAGAACCCTACCGATGCAATATTTACTGGTTTATCACAAGGGAAGTTGTTTTCTGTGCTGGGCGGTTATGATGAAAATGACTATTTGATTAAGACGGATTTTCGCGCAGCTTATGTAGCGGATACCATTAAGCATCCCGATGGGTTAATGACAGAAAACGGCAACAAAATGCCAACTGTAGCCCCTGAGAATAACTTACGTAAAGCACTAAAGGATAATGACTTACGTGGCTATGTGCCGACAATGCCGACACTTATTTGTGGCGGTAACCAAGACCCGACGGTTTATTTTGATACTAATACAGGCTCTATGGTAGAAATATTACAAGCAGCCTCTGACAAAAACTCCGCCAAAAAGCTCAATATTACGGTATTGGATGTCGATAAAGACAATGTTGCCGAGCGTCCAGATAAATCGACCTTTATGATGATTGGAGAGGCATCAATGAACAAATGGAATGCCACTGATATCGTAACCAATGTACAAACAAACTTCAGCAATAGCGTTGAAAAGGTGAAAGCGGATGCGACTGCACAAGGTGGCGTGCCGTTATTGGCTTTTTATACCAACTATCATGGCGGCTTAGTTAGCCCAGCTTGTACGCAAGCCACACGTGAGTTCTTTAATCAGGAATTTAAACCTGCTTAATAGAGGTCATTTTAACCATAAAAAATAGCCTGACTATCGAAAAGACTGTATCCACTGGATGCAGTTTTTTCATGAATATCATTTAATCATTAATAAGAGAAAAATATGAAATCGATAATATTATCACTAATGGCCTGTGTCTTTATCATAGCTCCGATCAGTCAATCAAAACAAGTATGTCGTTAAAGTTGTTTTTACCCTTGTTATTAGAGTGAAAAAAACCGCTAATCAGCTGTTTTGCTTAATTTTAATAACAGCCAGACGCCCCTAAATCAGCAAATTTGTGCTAAAATAGCTTCTTTAATTGAACATTATTTTTAACAAAAACCGTATCACTATTTTCCTATTGTTTTGCACCTTTGACAGTGCTTTTTTAGGGTCACTATTCTGATAGTAGCTGCGCATTGATGCAGCTATATTTTTGTATAACCCATGAGTATCTTGAACAAACGTGTCAACATTAGAAAAACAATGTGAGTGAAGGAGTGTATATGAGCGAATCGGTCAGTCCTATTGGCATCGTAGAGGAACTAAAGCAATCCTATCTGGATTATGCGATGAGCGTGATTGTCTCGCGTGCGCTGCCTGATGTGCGTGATGGGTTCAAACCTGTACACCGCCGTGTGATGTACGCCATGCACGTGCTATCTAACGACTATAATAAGCCATATAAGAAGTCTGCACGTGTCGTCGGCGATGTCATTGGTAAATATCACCCACATGGCGATAGTGCGGTCTATGATGCCATTGTGCGGATGGCGCAGGATTTTAGTTTGCGTTATCCAATGGTTGACGGTCAAGGTAACTTTGGCTCAATCGATGATGATCCTCCGGCTGCCATGCGTTATACCGAAGTACGTATGACCAAGCTGACGCATCAGATGCTTGCTGATTTAGACAAAGACACGGTTGATTGGGAAGACAACTACGATGGTTCTGAGCGTATGCCTAGTGTCATGCCTGCGCGTGTTCCAAACTTACTAATCAATGGTGCGACTGGTATTGCTGTTGGTATGGCGACTAATATGGCGCCGCACAACCTGACAGAAGTGATTAATGCTTGTTTGGCTTATGCCGAAAACCCGCAAGTATCAGCTGAAGAGTTGATGTCACACATCTCAGGTCCTGACTTTCCTACAGGCGGTATCATTTATGGTCGCGCTGGTATTTTAGATGCTTATCGCACGGGTAAAGGTCGTTTGCACATCCGTGGTCGCTATCATATTGAAGCCATGAGTGATACGGGTGTCAACCGCGATCGTGAGCGTATTGTCTTTACCGAAGTACCTTATCAATCTAATAAAGCCAAAATGATTGAGCGTATCGCAGAACTCGTACGTGATAAAAAGATTGAAGGTATTAGCGAGATTCGTGACGAGTCTGACAAAGATGGTATGCGTATCGCCATTGATTTGCGTCGTGGTGAGACAGCTGAAGTCATCGTTAATAACTTGTTCTTGCAAACGCCGCTCGAATCAAGCTTTAGCATCAATATGGTGGCGCTCGATAATGGTCAGCCAAAATTATTAACTTTGCGTCAGCTGATTGCCGCCTTTGTACGTCATCGCCAAGAAGTGGTGACACGCCGTACGATTTATGAGTTAAACAAAGCGCGCGTCCGTGGTCATTTGCTCGAAGGTTTGACCGTTGCATTAGCCAATATCGACGAGATTATTGCAACGATTAAAGCCTCTGCAAACCGCGGTTTGGCACGTGAAAGCTTATTAAATAACACGTGGGGTTCAGGTAGCGTGGTGGCGATGTTGACCGCTGCTGGTAGCCAATCTGTGCGTCCTGACTATATCGAAGGCGAAGATCCTAAAGCACCATTTGGCTTGATTGAGGGCGAAGAACGTTATCGCTTATCACTTGAGCAGGTCAACGCGATTTTAGATATGCAGTTGCATCGTCTAACGGGTCTTGAGCAAGACAAATTGACCGAAGAATATCAGGATTTGCTACGTGAAATCGCTCATTTAGAGTCTATTCTTGGTGATTTTGATAAGCTAATGACCATTATCTCCAATGAGATGATTGAGATTCGTGATAACTTTGGTGATGAGCGCCGTACCGATATTATTGACTCACGTACTGACTTTAACCGTGAAGATTTGATTCCTGAACAGACGGTTGTCATGACAGTCTCACGTACTGGTTATGCAAAAACTCAGCCGATTGACGATTATGTCGCGCAAAAACGTGGCGGTAAAGGTAAGTCTGCAACCGCAATGAAAGAAGATGATGTGATTGATCATTTGGTTGTGACCTCAACGCATGCTACCGTATTGTGCTTCACGGATAGCGGTCGTGTCTTTAGCTTACGTGGTTTTGAAGTGCCGATTGCCAGTCGCGGTGCTCGTGGTCGTCCATTAGTGAATTTAATTGGCTTAAATCCTGATGAAACTGTTACTACGATACTACCGATTCCAAAAATAGTGGAAGAGCTATCGGTAAAAGGTGACGCATTAACAGATGATCTAATAGATGGAGATGATGATTCATTAGACGCTAGCACGCAAGCAGAGCCACCTTTTGTGTTCTTTGCAACTGCCAATGGTACGGTGAAGCGGGTAGAGCTTAAGCAGTTTGCCAATATTCGCTCGAACGGCTTGATTGCGGTTGGACTAGAAGAGGGCGATAAGCTGGTCAGTGCTCGTATCACTAATGGTAGCCAAGAAGTGATGTTGTTTGCATCCAGTGGTAAAGCCATTCGTTTTGATGAAAATGATGCTCGTGTGATGGGTCGTACGGCTAAAGGTGTCCGTGGTATGCGTTTGGCGGCTAATGAGTCTATAAAATCATTGGTTGTGATCGAAGATGATGTACGCGAAATCCTTATTGCTTGTGAAAACGGCTTTGGTAAACGTACCTTTATCGATGAGTTCAATACCCAAAATCGTGGCGGCGGCGGTGTAATTGCCATCAAAACCAGTGAGCGTAATGGTGCGCTAGTAAGAGCCACTAAGGTTGACTCTACAGACGATATTATTTTAATCTCCGACAAAGGTACGTTGGTTCGTACGCCCGTTGAGCATGTCGCTAGCTCTGGTCGTAATACGCAAGGTGTGACGCTGATTCGTCTATCAAAAGACGAGAAGCTGGTCGCTATGGCGCGTGTTGAGCATGAAGAAGGTGACGATGAGCTGATTGATGCCATGAGAGAAGACGGTACATTTGATGTGGCAGGTCAAGAGCAGATAGATATCGATGCGGCGACTGGCAATACAGCAACGAATGACGTTATGGATATTGCTACTGACAATGAATTAGATGTTGACAGTACAGACGGTGAAAACGCAGACGACGAATAAATGTCTCAGTAGTTAGCTTTTTGATCTAGTCTTATATGATTGTTCTATAAAAAGCCTCTGACGTTATCGTCGGAGGCTTTTATTTTTTTCTGTATGTTATCTATTGTTAGAGTCTGCCTTTAGGGTGTGTCATCAATTAGCACATTAGTACGTTTAGTGGTCTTAAAATGGCTAAATTTTGCTAAACATCGTCAGCAATTTTGTCAATATGTTCATATTAACGGCAATTGCTTCCTTGTTTATCTACAATTTTTCTCATTTTAAGCCTCACAATCTAATTGATGACACGCCCTAAGTTTCTGCTGCTCTAATTTTTTATAAATAATGCCCATAAAGTTCTATTTTTTAAGGCTGTTGTTATGCTCTCGACCAATCAAACTTTTCAAGGAACCCTTGCTTCGATATCATCGAGCTTTTTATTTTCGATGATGTTCGTGTTTGGGCTATTTATGCTGCCTTTGACAGGTACGCAGGTAGCCTCATGGCGCGTGCTCATGATGCTGCTAAGTTTGCTATTGTTGGTCAGTTTTACCAAGCAATGGCAACACGTTTTTGATTATCTCAAAACCTTAAAAACTCCGAAAGAGTGGCTGATATTTATTTTGCCCACACCGATTTTGGGTGGTCAAATTTGGCTATTTATGTGGGCACCAGTCAATGGCTTTGGTCTGGATGTCACCTTGGGCTATTTTTTATTACCGCTGGTGATGATTGTACTTGGTCGATTTTTTTATCACGAGCATATGAGTGCGTTGCAGTGGGTGGCCGCGCTATGTGCAGCCTTAGGTATTGGCTATGATATCTTTCAATATGGCTCAGTATCTTGGGTAACGTTGTTTGTGTGCTTGGGCTATCCACCTTATTATCTATTGCGGCGTAAACTGGCTGTGCCGCCTATCACAGGGCTGTTGTCTGATTTGGCTTTGTTAACGCCAGTGGTGCTCATTATGTTGTATTTTAGCGGTGGCTTTAGTACGGCAGCACAGGACATCAAGTTCTGGTATTTATTACCACTGCTAGGAGCCTTTAGTGCACTGGCGATGTCCTTAACCATGATTGCCAGTAGTAAATTACCCGTGTCATTATTTGGGGCATTAAGCTATGTCGAACCTATGCTGCTGTTTGTTTTATCCATCACCGTTCTAAGTCAAAGCCTCGATGAGGGCGGCTCTTTGTTCATGTATGGTATGGTAAGTTTGGCATTACTGGTGATGATTGCTGATAGTATAAAAGGTTATCTTAAGCGCCGCCGTGACAATCATTTGCATGGCTATCGAGAGCCACAAGTGGGTGGGTTTCCGCCGCGTCGTCGTTTCATAGATCAGCGTATTGATGGGGTTTTAACCGCGCATCGTTTTCGCAAGATTCGGCGCTATCAAAAAAAGATGGATAGAATACAGCAAAAAATCGAGCAGTTGAGTGCAAAGTAAGATGCTGAATGGGTAGGTGAACGCTTTAGTGAAGCAGGTGTATTGCTTATCTATTCTGACTTTGACATAATACTGACCATAAGATAAACACGATATATTCCAAGTATTTATCTCAATCTTATATGATTGTGTTGTAGATAACAGAGTTTATAGATCAAAAAGCCTTCGACGTCCGCGTCGGAGGCTTTTGTTTTTTTCTAAAATTGCCAAGGACGTGCGCTCATTTTTCAAGGTTGTCGTTATGCTTACCAAGAATCAAACGTCGCAAGGTACCATCGCCGCAGTGGCAGCAAATTTTTTATATTCATTGCTATTCTTATTTGGTCTATTGATGCAGCCGTTGTCAGGGACGCAAGTCGCTTCTTGGCGCGTACTGATGATGCTATTGAGTCTGGTGCTGCTGATTAGTGTGCTTAAGCAGTGGCAGCATATTTTTGATTATCTAAAAACTCTAAAGACGCCCAAAGAATGGTTTTTATTTATCATACCCACACCAATATTGGGCGCGCAAATCTGGATATTTATGTGGGCACCTGTCAATGATTTGGGACTTGAGGTGACATTGGGTTACTTTTTATATCCAATGATTATGATTATGGTTGGTCGGTTTTTTTATAACGAAGACATGAGCTTGTTACAATAGATTGCCACCATTTGTGCAGGCGCAGGTATTGCTTATGACGTCTTTCAGTACGGCAGTATTTCTTGGGCGACTTTATTTGTTTGCTTGGGTTATCCGCCTTATTATCTACTGCGTCGTAAATTGGCAGTGCCGCCGATTACAGGGCTTATCTCTGACCTTGTGTTATTGACGCCGGTGGTGTTGATTGCTTTATATCTCAATGGCGGGTTTGCGCTGGCGATATCTACCGATAAGTTTTGGTATCTGTTGCCACTATTAGGCATTATCAGTACGGCTGCGATGTCGTTGACCATGGTTGCCAGCCAAAAGCTGCCCGTCTCATTATTTGGCACCTTATGCTACCTTGAGCCGATATTTTTATTCATATTTTCCATCACGATTTTGCATCAAAGTATCGATGAGGGCGGCTCTTTATTTATGTACGGCATGATTTTTGTCGCGTTGTTGATGATGATTGTGGATAGTGCGCTTGGTTATTTGGCACGTAAGCGTGATGGCCGTTTGCATGGTTATAATGAGCCACAAGTAGGTAGCTTCCCGCCACGTCGCCGTCTGAAAAACCGCCGTATTAAAGGTGTATTAACCGCGCATCGTTTCCGTAAAATTAGAAAGTATCAGCAAAAAATACATAAGATGACACGCAAAATTGAAGAGCTGCATTCAAAGTAGCGCCTGCCAGCAAGTCGATATAGATTTGACTTAGCAGGCAGTATTTTTCGTCATTACTCTACACAGTTTCTGTGTTAAAGAGGCATTAATTACGCTATTATCGATAGCATTGCTGCCACGCTTAACAACGTTTACCAATGAAATGCGTGGCACCAACTATACATATTATGACTTATTCACATTATAACTAGGATGGTTTATGTTACACCTTCATCATTTAGCAAATTCGCGCTCATTTCGTATTATTTGGCTGTTAGAAGAGCTTGGCGTCGATTATCAATTGACTTGCTATGAGCGCAATAAAGCATACCGCGCGCCTGACAGTTTAAAAAAAATACATCCGCTCGGTCATGCACCCATGTTAGAAGTAAATGACCGTGTGCTCATCGAATCAGGTTTTATTATCGAATACTTGTTGAAGCATTATGATAGCGAGAAACAGTTCAAGCCTGCGGATGATAATGAAGCGGCGTGGGAGGCTTACACGTTTTGGTTACATTTCGCTGAAGCATCCGTGATGCCGCCATTGGTCATGCGTTTGGTATTTACCAAAGTGGTCGAGCAGTCGCCCATGCTCATCAAGCCTGTGAGCAAAAGCATCCGCAATCAAGTCGAAAAAAATATGATAAGCAAAAGTCTAGATGCTATATTGGCGATGATGGAGCAGCATTTGCAAGACAATCATTGGTTTGCAGGGGCTGAATTTAGTGCCGCTGATATCCAAATGCATCTTGCGGTTGTAGGTGCTAATGCTGGTACAGGATTAGATAGCAGTAAATATGCCAATATCTTAATTTGGCTAAAACGCTGTGAAGAGCGTGATGCCTTTAAGCGTGCAGAAGAAAAGGGTGGTCGTTTGCAGTTCTAAAAGCGGCGCATTTAATCGTTCATAAATGACTGATTTGATATTAAAATGAAGGGTTTTGTTTATTCATAGACAAAACCTTTTTTAGGATAAGAAATGACAGACTTAAATAAATCGCATAACAAGCATACTGATGTTGATACTGGCATTGCTGCTAAGCCCGCGCTTGATACTACTGCTGACAATGTGAACCATCAGCAGGTATCCATTAAAGCATGGTCACAAAAATTGCTCGTGGTTATATTGTGTGTGGCCAGCTTTTATGGCGGCTGGAAATCTTATGAGTCCAATATAGTCAGTGAATGTACGGCCAATGGTGGGCAGATGGTTGCAGCGCAAAAAACCATGATGTGCCAATTGTCATAGCAGATAAGTATCATGTGTAAGAGAGGTAATCTATGTTGAAGCTGACTTTTTTGGGTACCTCTGCTGGTGTGCCAACCAAGCAGCGTAATGTGACTGCACTGGCGATTGAATGTCTGAATCCTCATACCTCTGGTTCACAGCAGGGCAATCAACCACAGAATGCCAATCAAAATAAAAAATCGCGTCCATGGCTACTGATGGATTGCGGTGAAGGCACGCAGCAGCAACTGTTACATACCAAACTGTCTTTGCATCAACTAGCCGCTATCTGTATCACCCATGTGCATGGCGATCATTGTTATGGTCTGCCAGGACTGTTGGCAAGTGCCGCGATGTCAGGACGCCATGAGCCATTGATCCTGATTGCTCCCAAAGCCATCGCGACATTGCTCGAAGCCATTACCTTAACCACGGAATTGTATTTACCCTTTGCTCTCAATTTTGTAGCCATTGAAGAGGTACTGTCTGAGCAAAGTGATACAAACAAGGTAAATATTCGCTTAAGCGACCAACATCAGCTTGATATCGATATCACGACGCTGTCACATCGGGTTGCTTCTCATGCATTTGGTATCACGCAGACTATCCATCATCGCACGCTTGATACGGATAAACTGCTAGCGCAAGGTATTCCTGCAAGCGCGCTATGGGGTAAATTGCAACAAGGTCACGATGTCATCACTGGAGATGGTCAGCAGTTATGTGCAGTAGATTATGTCAATGATGAACTATCACGAACGCGAGTAGTGGTGGCTGGTGATAACGATACGCCAGCGTCTCTCACTGCGGCGTTGGTTGATACGGATTTATTGGTGCATGAAGCGACGTATACGCATGAGGTGTTGACTAAGATTCAAGGCAAAAATCCAGAGTTTGATCCAATGCATAGTAGTGCGCAATCGGTGGCGGGTTTTGTAGAAAATAGTGGCGTAAATAATCTAATTTTGACTCACTTCAGCGCTCGTTATCAAAGCTTTGATAATCCTAATAGCAGCACGCCCAACATGGCGCATATTCGCTTGGATGCCGAAAGTGTTTATCAAGGTAATTTATGGTTGGCAGCCGATTTTGACCAATATATGGTCGATGGTGCCGTTGACTTGGCAGGTATTAACGAAAATAACCGCGTACAATATTTGGGTTCTGCACGCGGTCGTTAAGCACTGAGCGTCATCATAAACATAACTTTTAATGAAGCTTTACAATGGATTGTCTTCAGCTGCTAATCGTGTCTGTCCTATCCAGTAGCGGCTAAACTGATATGCCACACGTCCTGAACGTCCACCGCGCTCTGATGCCCAGCGCAACGCTGCTGCTCTGATGTTATCAGTTAGCGTCTTATTTTTTTCTTCATTATTACTTTCTTTAACGTCATTCGCATTATCTAGATGGCGGTTTGGCGAAAGTGATAAATAATGGCGCACGATGTGTAAATAGGTATTTTGATCCATTGGATGAAAGGACAACCAAAGCCCAAAGCGATCAGACAGCGATACCGTCTCATCAATGGTTTCATAAGGATTGACCTCATCGGTTTGACCGTTATAAATATTGACATTGTCTTTCATTAGCTGAGGCAATAGATGACGGCGATTACTGGTCGCATAGACCAGTAGCTTGTCTTGCTCTGAGTCTAGCGAGCCGTCCAATACGCTTTTTAATGTCCGATAACTTTCATCTTGACCGTTAAACGCCAAGTCATCACAGTACACCACATAATGACAGCCACAATCCGCTGGTAACGCATTAATGGCGGCACGTATCTTATCAAGCACGCGCAGGTCATCACGGGCAATTTCAATAATGCGCAGTCCCTCACTATGATAGGCTTGTAGCAATGCCCGAATCAGTGATGATTTGCCAGCACCACGTGTCCCTGTCATTAAGACATGATTGGCAGGATAGCCCTTTAGAAATTGCCGTGTGTTTTGTACCAGTTTTGCCTTTTGCGTATCGATACCATGCAAATCATCTAAACTTAAAAATAAGTTCACTGCCAATGGCTCCAAATGTCCATTATGACCACCGACCCAGCGATAGGCCAACTGTGCAGGGTCAATCTCGATAGTTGGCGTGACTTGCTCTTGTAGATACTGTCCGAGTAAATCCAATAAATGGTCGGGTAGGGCGTAATTCGTAACAGGCTTAGTGGATTGGGGCATAATACTCAGTCGCTCATAAAAATTAAAATGACGTTCGGCATACTAGCTATATAGAGGTATCACTTTACCATGAAAAATAGTGCCAGTAATTCCTCTAATGCAAAAGCGTGTGCAAAACAAGCATTACAAATGCAAGCGCAGCAAATGTTGCCAACATTGACTACGTTATTCTCAAGCTTGAATTATAGCGAGATTTCGCATCAGCGCATCAGCCAGCAAGCTCAGAATAACGAGAATGACTTTCAAGGCTTGACGCGTGCCCAGCATCCACAATTTGGTCGAGTGATGATTAAATGGCAGTTAACGGCTGCTAGCAATCAAAATTTGGCTGGCTTAACCCATGAAATCGGTGTTCTAAAATCTATCAATAATTTATCAGCCAATCAAAATAGATTTCAAGACAGTCTTTTTGCTATTGCTCCGCCAATGCTCGCTTATGAAACTCTAAGGGTACAGGTACTAGATCAGTTTTCGCAGCTGACGATACTCACCATGCCATATTATCCCAGTGGTAGCTTAGCAACTCAGCTTAATGTTCGAAATCATTCGTTATTAAATTCTCAACGAAAGCATCATTTTATGGTGCAATCTGCGCACCTTATCGCCACTCTACATAGTGCTGGCTGGTTACATAATGATATTAAGCCCAGTAATATTTTGCTAGATGATTTTTTGCCAAATCATGCGGATAATAGCTGTATCAAGGCTGATTTATTGTTAAACGATTTTGCCTTAGCTAAGCCAATTAGTAAATCAATAGAGACTAGTCTTGCTGGTACACCAGCGTATCTTGCCCCTGAACGCTGGCAAAGTAAGAGTCAGAGTGCGACAGTGCAAAGTGATATCTATGCGTTTGGTATTATGATGGTTGAAATACTAACAGGCAAGCGACCGTTTCAGATATGTGCTAACAGTAATGACAAATTAAAAGCATGGGCGATTCAGCATTGCCAACAGCCTATTCCAACCTTACCGTTAGAATATAGTCACTATCAAGGTATCATTAATAAAGCATTGGCAAAGCGGGTGGAGAGAAGGTATCAGAGTATGGAAGAGGTGTTGAAGAGTTTAGAGCAATTACGAATTTACTAAGAGTACAGTTTTATGTGGAAGGAGTTAAATAAAAAACCCACTATTTAGTGAGTTTTTTTTATTTTTAATGGTTAGGATATTATGTTTTACTCTACAGCATTATCTGATAAGAAAAGCGACTTCGATAAAGATGAGAAGAAATCTTGATATATTTTAGGATTCTCAATTGGCTTTAGGTTGTACTGAGCGTTAGCTCTAACGATTACAGACTTGCTAGAAGAAGACGGTCTCGCGGTTACAGTCATTCTAACCTTGTTGCCATTATACAATCTCGTCGCTGAAACAGTACCAAGGTCGGTATCAGCCTTATCAATTACAAAGCTCAAATCCTGTAACGTTGATATGACATTTCTAACAACTACAGTTTTATCACTAGTATCAAAAGATCTAGTTTGCATACTACGTAATTCTACTTGATTGTCAGCGCCTAAAATTCTGGCATCATGAGTTGTAGCGCAACCAGTAATCAAAGTTAGACAAGCTGCGAATAAAGCTATTTTTAATGTATTCATATTTTTTGAGCCTCTAAGAATACTGATTTAGATAGTTTGTTAAAGAATTCAGCATATAGCTCTTCTGTTTTCATTGTTTCGGCTTTGGTTACCTGTCCTTGTGTATTCGTCACAATGCGTTGAAAAGTAGCTCTAGCTAAATAACCATTTTTATTGTTTTTAGACGGTAATGTTACGAAACTAACTTTTATCTGTTGCTGGCTATCAATCGACATGTTTCCGCCACCAAGTACCGCTAGTAATACAGCACCCGCTATCTGCGCATTGTTAGTAGCATCTACAGTTTTAGATGCGGTCACAACACCTGATTTTGTCTCTGTTTCATCTATTGAATATCCCATGTCTTGTAACACAGCTACCCCAGCCGAAAGAAGCTCTACCTCGTTGCTTGTTTCAAAAAATCTCGATTGCATTTGTCGATCTTGTAATGAGGTCTCTGCTACTTGAAATAAGTTTTCTGGTGGAGTGGTTGCACAGCCTGTTATTCCTAAGGCACAAGCAACAAATATATATTTCAGTTTTTTCATTTAGCTGGCCTTTAGAATTTTGAGGAATGGTATGCAAAGTCTCTTACCAAGTTTTGCTCATCAAATTTTATTATGATAGTCAGCGTTCTTTGTGATCTAGACGATGCTCCTGAGCTAGTCTGGCCACCAGCTAAAACAGCAAATACCCAGCCTGTACTTGATGACTGCACGGTATCTGTTGCTACCTTATCGTAAACCCAAACTTCTCTTCTTTTGTCGTCAGTAGAAACCATATTTGGTGAGCCAAGTGCCTGCAACACATCTGCGCCACTCATTCCAACTTTAATCTGTTTTTGAACAACCCCTACAGAGATGTTTCCATTGTTTTGGACTTGGGCAGCATGCTCAGATGCTGAAACACAACCAACCAATGATAGGGCAGCCAACAAGGCAACTATAGTTTTCATTATCTTTCCTTTTGGACTATCAATAAACTTAACTCTTTTATTTAAGTATGATGTTTATAGAATATCTCATACCTAAGCCTGTCAAGGGTAATGTAAACAAAAAGTTAACTAATGTAAACAATTAGTCGTTAGTATTACTAATTAATTATAAATATTGTTTTATTGTAATTATTAGATGGGTGTGGGTTTTTATTCCAAAATACTAATCTGGTATTAAAGAAAAGCGAAGGAGATCTGAATTAGTTTTGAAGTGAGTGTTTGTTTTCCGACAAAATACAGACACAAAAAAACCTGCTAAAAAGCAGGCTTTGATATTTGGTCTAAGATGTACTATCCGAAAATGGTGGGGCTGGAGAGACTCGAACTCTCACACCTTGCGGCGCCAGAACCTAAATCTGGTGCGTCTACCAATTCCGCCACAGCCCCATTTTCCGTTACTCTATCATTATTAGCGTTTAAACTCAAACACAATATAGACAGTTAACTGATTCGGTAGTGCGTCTCAGTGGTTGGTTATTATATAGAGTTTGAAACGTTTGGCAACCCCTATTTGCAATTATTTTTAAATATTTATCATTTATTTTCACTTATTTTTATAAGCTATTGATATGAATGGTATTCATGTTTATGAGTTTGCGCCTTTAATAACGATTATTTTGCCCTTCTGCTGAAGAAATATCTAATTGCTGTAATTTACGTGTCAGGGTATTGCGCCCCCAACCGAGTAAATTAGCAGCAGCGATCTTTTTGCCACCACTATGGTTGAGCGCTGCCGTCAATAAAACGCGTTCAAACTCAGGGGTTGCCGTCTGCAAGATATCGGTTTCTCCTGTTTGTAGAGATTGCTCAGCCCAAGCAGCCAATGCTTGTTGCCAACTTGAACTGTGGGAATGAGGGCGTATTTGCTCATTGTGAGTCATAGCTTGTGTAGGCTGACTTTGCTCTTGATACGCTTCTAAATCAGACGAGATATTTTCAAGCAGCTCTGGTGGCAAATCATCCACCATCACGGTGTCGCCTGTGGCCATCACCGTCAACCAAAGGCAGACATTCTCAAGTTGGCGGACATTGCCACGCCACTCAAAAGCCTGCATGATGTGTAGCGCTGTCGGATGCAGCTGTTTCTCTGCACTGTTCATCTGTTCAGCAGCCCGCTGCATAAAGTAATGGGCTAATGCTGGAATGTCTTCAGGTCGTGTCCGTAATGGCGGCAACGGCAAGCGAATTACATTGAGGCGATAAAACAGATCTTCACGGAATTTGCCTTGTTTGACCAGTTCTTCTAAGTTTTGATGAGTAGCGGCAATGATGCGTACATTCACTTTGACCGGCTGCTGTCCACCGACGCGAAAAAACTCACCATTGGCCAGTACTCGTAGCAGCCGAGTTTGGGTGCTATAAGGCATATCGCCAATTTCATCTAGAAATAATGTCCCACCATCCGCTTGCTCAAAACGACCTTGTCGCGTCGTCGTCGCACCAGTAAACGCCCCTTTTTCGTGACCGAATAATTCAGATTCAATCAAATCATGTGGAATGGCGGCCATATTTAGGGCAATAAAAGGCTGATGGTGACGCGGTGAATGCTGGTGCAACGCACTGGCGACCAATTCCTTACCCGTGCCTGATTCACCAGTAATTAAGACGGTAATAGGTGAGTGCGCTAAGCGCCCAATGGCACGAAACACCGTCTGCATCGCTTGAGATTGTCCAATGATGCCACTTGGATTGTCATTAGCGCTGATGGCAGGTTTAACTTTGATTTTAGGGCTGGATGTTTTATTGGTTTTGCTGACCAGAGTAGCCTTGCTAGCAAGCTTGGGCTTGGTATCAGGTTTTACCTTGATATTTGGTAAAGTATCTGATGAATTTTTGGTAATGGTCTTCGGAGCAGATTCAGCTGTAGAGTTTGCTGCCGCCGCTGCCAGCATATTGGGCTGATAATTAATGGCTTTATAAATCGTGACGACCGCATCATCTAAGTCAAAAGGTTTTGGCAGATATTCAAAAGCACCTGTTTGATAGCTGTTAATAGCAGAAGTGAGGTCGGAATGCGCCGTCATAATGACAATGGGCAGCTTAGGGAAGTGCTCATGTACCCAATCGCTAAAAGACAAACCATCCATCATGGGCATACGAATATCGGTCAATATCACATCGGGCAACTGAGCGGCTGATTCCTGCTGTTGCAAAATATCGTTGAGGCGTGTCCACGCCGCTTGTGCTTGAGTAAAGCTAATAACGTTTAAGCCTGCGTCTTCAAAAGTATCTGCCAACACCAAACGCAGGGCTGCATCGTCATCGATGAGCCATAACGTTGCAGGATTAGTATCAGGTGCATTATTGACCGTTACTTTCGTAGCTTGGTTATCAGGTTCTTGGTTATCAGACTCTCGGTTACTAGATTCTTGATTGTCTGATGTTTGGGCAGAGCCTTGATTGTCGCTGTTAGATGTGGCGTGGTCATTGTATGCAGTCATTTATCAGGCCTAATAAGCAAGTGATTCAGGGTGATTGTTTCATAGGTTAGGTCATGGTTTCTAAGCTTTGGGTGCTGGCTGTTTTAAGCATGGTGCGCTGGCTGATTGAAAGGCAAGTACAGCGTAAAACTGGTGTGTTGATGGTTATGGTCATTTTTAAGGCTGTCGTTCAGGCTTTTTGATTGCTGAGAGCTCACGTCAATCATACCATGGTGATGACTGATGATATCTTGCACGATAGACAATCCTAGCCCCGTTCCTGCGGCACGGCTGGTCACCATTGGGAAAAATATCTGTCCGATCAATGCAGGATCAATGCCTGAACCGTTATCGGCAATATTGATTTGTAGCACTTGCTTGTGCTGTTGCCCAGCAATGGTATGTTGAAAGGCAATTCGGGTTTGAATGTGTAGCGTTGGCTTGTAACTGTTGCTGTCGTTATTACTCGTTTGTGAAGTGACAGGTTGTTGCACCTTAGGCTCGGACAACTCTCTTTGCTGCAGCGTTTGCTCAAACTCAGTCATCGATTCACAGGCATTATTAATCAGATTTAAAAACACTTGTATTAGCTGATCTTTATCAGCGCATAACTCAGGCAATGACAAGTCATAATCGCGCTGTAGCGCCACTTGCGGATATTGATTGACGACCAAAGATAAAACATGCTCCAGTGGCTCATGGATATTTAGCGTTTGCCAATTTGGTAATTGATTGGAGCCAAGGAATTTCCCAATAAGATGGGTTAGACGGTCCGTTTCTGAGATGATGATATCAGTATAATTGCGCAGTTTTTCAGCCGTTTTTTGCAGATGGCTATTCGGGTTTACCATAGGGTTTGTACCAATAATAGCAGGAGGAGCACTATTAAGAGGCGAGGTGTCACTGAATTTGATGAATTGCCGCTGTAATAATTGCGCCGCCCCGCGAATACCGGCCAGCGGATTTTTGATTTCATGAGCGACCGAGCGCAGCATATGACGGGCAACATTATATTGTTGCTGCTGGCGTTGCTCCTCTGATATGCGACTTTGGCGATCCTTACCCCACATCTCAATAATAAAATAAGGTTGCTGCTCATAAATGACAGGGGTCACGCTATAATCAACCGAGAATGATAAATTACCATTTAGCGGTGTGCTGATAAGGTGATCATGATCGATAAAGGGTTGTTGATACTGCTTTGCTTGCTGAAATCGTTCTTTCAAAGAGCACGGTTGTTCATGGATATCTTCACCACTACTTTTATCGACAGTTATATGGTTGTCATGGTTGTCATGGTTATCACTGTCATAATTGCTATCGGCTGATTTCAACGTTTTGGATGCTTTGGATGCTTCGGATGCAAGCAGGGTCAATATAGACTGACCCAGTAAGCGTCCACTACTAATAGCGAGTAGTTGTTCGGCTTGGGCATTTAGCCAAGTGATCGATAAATCATCATTGATCCATAAAATAGCGGTGAACAAATGCTGTGACATAAATGCTAAGTCAGGTGTCGGTTTTACAGTTGTCAAATGGGTTGTCATGGCTATTGCCTAGAATAAAAGAAGACGCGATATAATATTTAACCATAAATCAACACTATAGAGAGGCAAAACTGGCGATTTTTGCAAAAAAAACGTACAATGCGCACAGCCAATTTATCTCTAGCAAGGTCAGCCATGCCCAACACTTCTACCGAGTCGGTTAATACGACTGTTACTACCTCACCGTCAATTTCTACGCCAACAGATTCTATGTTAAAAGACACTGCCACCGTTTTTAATCCTGCCAAACCAAATATAGCACAAGACAATCAGGCAGATGTTAGTCAAGCAAACACTAACCAACCTTACCATCATAAAGCCAATCACAATCAAAACCGTAGCATTGAGCAAAGCAGCGATGTGACTTCAGGTGCTTTATCGACTGAAAATGCGCCAGTGAATGCAGCGCCAAAGATTGGGTTTGTGTCACTAGGTTGCCCAAAAGCACTGGTAGATAGCGAGCGCATTATCACTGAGCTTAGCCGTGATGGTTATCAAGTGGCGAGTGATTACGAAGGTGCAGATCTAGTTGTCGTGAATACTTGCGGTTTTATTGAGTCAGCAGTACAAGAGTCGCTTGATGCCATCGGCGAAGCGATTAGCAAAAACGGTAAAGTCATCGTCACAGGTTGCTTGGGTAAAGAAGCAGATAAAATCCGTGAAATGCATCCCGCTGTATTGGCAGTAACTGGCGCGCATGCTTATGATGAGGTCATTAGAGCCGTTTCGCTGCATGTGCCCAAGCCTGACCGCAGTCAGGACGCTAGTTATGATCCAAAGATAGATTTGATTAATGAGGCGGGTATCAAATTGACGCCAAGCCATTATGCTTATCTAAAAATATCGGAAGGCTGTAACCATCGTTGTACTTTCTGCATCATTCCAAGCTTACGTGGAGACTTGGTTTCACGTCCGATTGATAGCGTGATGAATGAAGCGCTGGCGCTGAAAAATGCTGGCGTGAAAGAATTGCTTATTATTTCGCAAGATACCTCTGCTTATGGTCTAGATTTGAAATATAAGACCAGTTTTTGGAATGGTATGCCGCTGAAGTCGAAGTTTTATGACTTGTGCCAAGCCTTAAATGACTTAGGCATTTGGGTGCGCTTGCATTATGTCTATCCGTATCCGCATGTCGATAAAGTGGTTGAGCTAATGGGCGAGAAAAAGCTACTGCCTTATCTCGATATTCCGTTTCAACATGCCAGCCACCGCATCCTAAAAGCGATGAAACGCCCAGCGCATAGCGAAAACACCTTGGCGCGTATCCATGCATGGCGTGAGATTTGCCCTGATATCGTCATTCGCTCAACCTTCGTTGTTGGCTTCCCTGGCGAGACAGAAGAAGATTTCCAATGCCTGCTTGATTGGTTAGTAGAAGCTCGCCTTGATCGTGTTGGCGCATTTACCTATTCAGAAGTCGAAGGCGCAGTGGCTAATGACCTGCCAAATCATGTGCCAGAAGAGATTAAGCAAGAGCGCTATGAGCGTTTTATGACGCTGCAACAAGACATCTCAGCGCAAAAGCTACAAGAGAAAGTCGGTAAAACCTTAATGGTATTGGTCGATGAGATTGATAGTGAAGAGGGCATTGCGATTTGCCGTAGCTACGCTGATGCACCAGAGATTGATGGTCATGTCTACGTTGATGAGATTACCGCTCAAGTTAAGGTCGGACAATTCCTAACGGTTACGATTGACGACGCTAGCGAATATGATTTGTTTGCCAGTTACAAAGGCTAAGCAGTCACTGTAGCTGATTAGTCACTACAATATACGAGTGAAAATTGCCCAATCGCGGGCAGTTTTTGCTACAATTAGCGCAATTTAGCCTTTTTACACGTTTGTCATCAGTTGCGGTGCTTCCTATATAGTACCTCGGTGATGACACTTCGAGTAAATTCGAAGGCAAACTCTATTTGTGTTTTACCGCTCATTTTAATTATAATTTAATGCTAACAAGGTGACCTCATGTCTGACAAAAACCCGCGTTACTCTCGTATCTTGCTGAAACTCTCTGGTGAAGCCTTAGCTGGTGGCAAAGAGATGGGAATTGATAGCGAAGTGCTCGATAAGATGAGCTTGTCTATCGCCCATTTGCGTGGTCTTGGTGTTCAAGTCGGTATCGTGGTCGGCGGCGGTAACTTATATCGCGGCGCGCAGTTGCAACAAGAAGGCTTAGTCGGCCGTGTGACTGGTGATCAAATGGGTATGTTAGCAACCGTTATGAACGGTCTGGCGATGCGTGATGCGCTTGAGCGCCGCAATATTAAAACCCGCTTGATGTCAGCCTTGCCAATCGGTGAAGTGACCGAAAGCTATAGCAGCCGTAATGCCATTCGCTATCTCAAAAATGGTGAAGTATGTATCTTTGTTGCTGGTACGGGCAACCCTTTCTTTACCACTGATACTGCTGCTTGCTTACGTGGTATTGAAATTGAAGCGGGCTTAATTCTAAAAGCCACCAAAGTAGATGGCGTTTATGACAAAGACCCAAGCTTACATGACGATGCAGTTAAATATGATGGTTTAACTTTTGATGAAGTATTAGAGCAAAAACTTGGCGTAATGGATTTAACTGCCATTGCATTATGCCGTGAGCACAACGTGCCGCTACAAGTGTTTGATATGACCAAGCCTAATGCGTTATTAAACGTCATCATGGGCGAAAATGAAGGCACACGCGTTTATCACTGATTTGCCTGAATACTCTAAACGCTCTGAACGCTCTAAATATTAATACGAGAATACCAGTTATTAAACTTAGATTGGTCGTTAATAACTACCAGTCGCTAATAATTAATAGTGAACACCCGTATATTTACTAACAAATGAATGATTTATCGATAGCGATAAATAAGGATATCTAATGATCAAAGAGATTAAGCAAGACGGCGAAGCGCGTATGCAAAAAACACTGGAAGCGCTTGAGAGCACTTTTAGCAAAGTCCGTACAGGGCGCGCACATCCAGGTATGTTGTCAGGCGTGATGGTTAGCTACTACGGGTCGCCTACACCTTTGAATCAAGTAGCGAGTGTCAACGTTGAAGACTCACGTACGCTCATGGTTCAGCCGTTTGACCGTACCATGGTACAAGCAATTGACAAGGCGATTCGCGAAGCAGATTTGGGTCTCAACCCAGTGACCGCCGATGTGATTCGTGTGCCAATGCCTGCATTGACAGAAGAGACACGCCGCGACATGCAAAAGCTTGCGCGTGGAGAAGCAGAAAGTAGCCGTGTTTCTATCCGTAATATTCGCCGTGACATGATGAATGACATCAAAGAATTGGCCAAAGAGAAAGAGATCTCAGAAGACGACGAGCGCCGTGCCAGTGATGACATTCAAAAAATCACTGACAAGTATATCGAAACCATCGATAAACGTTTGAGCAAAAAAGAAACTGACTTGATGGACGTGTAAAGCACTGGTTTTTCGATCGTGTAAGACAAAAATCCGTTATGTCATATCCTTATAATAAGCAGCCAATCTGTCAGTACTATTGGCTGCTTATTATTGTGTAGACGGGACCGATAATAGCGTCAATGTTATATCAATCGGATACGGCAATAGGCTTTCTCAGATTTGTAAACTGTATTTTATAAGCGCTATCTTGCAAACTAAATCACGCCCATAGATGGGTTTATGATAAGTTTGTGAATTATGGTTATGACGCTTTCTAATCGTTATCGCAGCCGTTATTATTATTTTACCTCAACAATAAGCACTTTCGCCTATGTCCACTTCAGCCGTTTTGGCTCCTGATCTTCTTCCACGCCATATCGCTATCATCATGGATGGCAACAATCGTTATGGTAAAGCCAATGATTTGGGCAAAGGCCAAGGGCATGTGGCTGGCAAAGATGCACTCGATCCTATCGTCGAGTATTGCGTTAATACGGGTATCGAAGTATTAACGGTATTTGCATTTTCTAGTGAGAATTGGCAACGCCCGCCCAGTGAGGTGGCACTACTCATGCAACTGTTAGCCTCGACCATTCATGAGCAAATACCACGCATGAATGAGTATCGTATTCGTCTACGTTTTATTGGTGACCGCAGTCAGCTGAGTGATGATTTGCAAGCATTAATGGCGGACGCTGAAGCGAAAACAGCAGACTTTAAAGCCATGACTCTAGTCATCGCTATCAGTTATGGTGGGCAATGGGATATTGCCCATGCGGCAAAACAGCTGGCGCAGCAAGTAGAGGCTGGTCAGTTACGTGCTGATGATATTAATAAAGAATTGCTCGGTAACTATGTGCAATTAGCAGATGCACCAGCAGTAGATATGCTGATACGCACAGGCGGTGAATACCGAATTTCTAACTTTTTATTGTGGCAGTCAGCCTATGCCGAGCTATTCTTTACCCAGACATTATGGCCAAATTTTGCAGCCGATGAGCTGGCAGCAATGGTAAAAGAGTTTGCTCAGCGGCAGCGCCGTTTTGGCAAAACCAGTGAGCAGATAGTGATAGAGCAAGCAAGTCGTTAATGGTGTTAAGCATTTGCCTGTTATTTTGTAAAGGAAAAAGCTCTTACAAAGCCGCTATCGTATAAGTAGTTAATATTGCTTGTTTGTGAAATAATAAACCGCGTCAATAAGCGTCAACTGCTATTAGTGGGCTATTGTAGATTAGCTGCTATAATGCACGTTTTGACCATGCGTTTTTCATTATTATAAGGCTCAATAAGTATGTGGCAACGAATTAAGACGGCAGTTGTTCTCGTTATTATCGTTGGTATTGCAATGTTTGCGAGCCAAACCCCTATTTTATTTGCACCGCTGTTAGCGATAGGCGTCATTATTGCCGCTCACGAATGGACTAAGCTGATGCCTAAGTGGCGTCATCCTGCGCTGTTTGTGCTATTGGTTTTGGTGTTGACCCTAGTATCACTCATGTTTAAAGTGACATGGTTATTTTGGTGGGTGGCTTCACTGGCTATATGGCTAATGGCGTTGTCTTGGGTGCGAGTGTTCCCGACTCATACCAATTGGTATGGCAAAAAACTGGCATTGATGGGTGCGGTGATATTGACCGCATCGATTACGGCGATGTTTTATTTGTGGCAACTGTCAGCATGGTGGTTGCTCTATGTGTTCCTTTTGGTCTGGTGCGCAGATAGTGGCGCTTATTTTGTGGGGCGTAAGCTTGGTCGCCGCAAAATGGCACCGAACGTCTCACCCAATAAAAGTATGGAAGGGTTGGCTGGTGGCTTGGTCACTGGTCTGCTCGTGGTCATTGCCATCAGTGTATTTAAGTTGCAATTGACGGGTGTGCCGTTAGTTGCATTTGTAGCATTGTCAGCCTTGACTATTTTAGCCTCGGTACTTGGTGATTTATTTGAGTCGATGCTTAAGCGCCGCGCTGATGTCAAAGATTCAGGAACGATTTTACCGGGGCATGGCGGCGTGCTTGACCGTATCGACTCACTGCTATCTGCTACACCGATATTTGCGCTTGGTTTTTGGGCGATACAGCAGTTAGGGTTGATAGTGGTTTAGGACTGAAAAAATAATTCATAGACGATGATACGCCCTAATTATAGTGGTTAAGATGAGTGACTAGTCAATACATTGGATATCGTCCATCTCTTATTTATCAGATGTTTTATCGATTTCTTATTTAATTTTTTAGAGTATCATTTACAGGCACCGATGGTTATGACGCAACGCATCGCCGTACTAGGCGCGACAGGTTCGATTGGCGATAGCACGTTAGCAATATTAGCGGCGCAACCACAGCTTTACACGGTCTACGCTCTGTCAGGCTATCACCGTTTAGACAAACTGTTTGCACTTTGCCAGCAGTTTTTGCCAAAGCGCGTTAGCGTACCGACCGCCGCAGTCGATGATTTTGCCCAGCGACTCCGTGCGGCAGGTCTTGACATCGATGTGGTAGGCGGCGAAGCAGGGCTGGTTGATATTGCCACTGATTCGCAGACGGATACCGTTGTCGCTGCGATCGTAGGCGCAGCTGGTCTGCCTTCTACTTTAGCCGCTGCTCGTGCAGGTAAGCGTATTTTACTAGCCAATAAAGAAGCGCTGGTGATGGCAGGGCAAGTGATGATTAATGCGGTCAAAATGCATAACGCTACTTTGTTACCGCTTGACTCTGAGCACAATGCTATTTTTCAGTGTTTACCACTGGCTATTCAGCAGGACAATACTCAAATTCATCAGCCAAACCACGGCATGCGTAAGCTATGGTTAACGGCCTCTGGTGGACCGTTTTTGCAAAAATCGTTTGCGCAGATGCAGCAAGCGAGCGTCGCTGAAGCGGTCAAACATCCAAATTGGTCAATGGGTCAAAAGATATCTGTCGACTCATCCACGATGATGAATAAAGGGCTTGAGCTGATTGAAGCCTGCCATTTGTTTGATTTGTCTGAAGATAAAATAAATGTGGTGATTCACCCACAAAGTATCATTCACTCAATGGTAGAATATAGCGATGGTAGCTTTTTGGCGCAGCTCGGCAGCCCCGATATGAAAACGCCCATTGCCCATGCGCTCAGTTATCCTGATCGTATTGAGAGTGGCTCACAGCCGTTAGACTTATTTGCACTTAGTGGTTTGGAGTTTATTGAGCCTGACTTGCAAAAATTTGCGTGTTTGCGTTTGGCAAGACAGGCGATGCAAGCGGGCACACAAGCGACGATTGTTTTAAATGCGGCCAACGAAATTGCCGTGGCGGCGTTTTTGGCTGGGAAAATTCGCCTGACCGACATTGCTGATATCAACGAGCAGGCTTTGAATGATATACAGCTACCACCGTTAAACGAAACGGCTGACATAGAAGATATACTCGCAATTGATAAAATAGCACGTCACCTGACGGACAAACTTGTGGCAAAGTTGGTGTGAATGTCTCAACAACTGCGTCGTTAAGAAACGATGTTAATAAAAGATGCAAAGAAAGAATGCTGAGAAACCATACTGAGAAAAGAACATGACATTTTTATTAACGCTCCTTGCGGCAATATTTGTCTTAGGTCCGCTTATTGCCTTACATGAGTGGGGACACTATATCGTCGCTCGTCTTTGCGGCGTTAAAGTCTTGACCTATTCTATTGGGTTTGGTCCCAAACTCTTTGGTTGGACCAGCAAAAAAAGCGGTATTGATTATCGTATTTCCGCTTTGCCACTTGGTGGTTATGTCAAAATGCTCGATGAGCGCGAAGGTGAGGTAGCAAAAGCTGAGCAACATTTGGCGTTTAATCGTCAGCATCCGCTAAAAAAGATTGCGATTGTTGCCGCCGGTCCTATCATGAACTTTATCATTGCTATTGCGCTGTTTTGGGTGTTGTTTATGACACCATCAGAGCAGCTGGCGACGAAGATTGGGCAGGTATTACCCGAGACGCCTGCTGCTATGGCACAGTTGCCAGTTGGTGATAAAATCGTTGCGATTGATGGGCATGAGGTACAAACGTGGGAAGGCATCAACTATCGGCTTGCCGGACGGATGGGCGAGACGGACAATGTCAGTATTACTCTGCAATCAGAGACACAAGCTGATAATGCGATCAAAACTTATCAAGCGCCCGTAACTCAGTTTATGCAAGGCAGCGCACAAGGTAAAGATGCGTTGACCAGCTTTGGCATGCTGCCATGGCAACCAGATATTGCACCGATAGTAGGTGATTTGACCGCTGATGGTGCCGCCAGTCGCCAAGGACTAAAAGTAGGCGATCGTATTGTTGCTATCAATGATCAACCAATTAAAGATTGGCTCAGTGCCACTCGTATCATCCGCGACAGTCCTGAAACTTTGCTGAATTTCACAGTATTGCGTGATGGTAAACCCGTACAGCTTCAGATTATGCCGCAAGGCAAAAAAGACAATTTGGGTAACGATTATGGGCAAATTGGTGCTATGGTGGCACAGTCCGAAATTGTTATTCCTGACGCTTACAAGACCACTGTAGTCTATGGCCCTGGTGAGTCATTGGTGAAATCATTTGAGAAAACTGAACAGCTTGCAGTGATGACCGTCAGCTCAATGGGAAAAATGCTATCAGGCATGATTGGTTTGGATAATTTGTCAGGTCCGATTACCATCGCTAAAGTGGCCAAACAGAGTTTTGATATCAGTTGGCAGATGGTTTTATCGACGGCGGCTTTGATTAGTTTGAGTCTTGCTGTACTCAATCTTTTACCCATTCCTGTATTGGATGGCGGTCATATTGTGTATTATCTTATTGAATTGATTCGTGGTAAGCCACTCTCAGAAGGGGTGCAAATGATTGGACTAAATATCGGTTTACTCTTGCTGGCAGGTTTCATGGTGTTAGCAATTGGTAATGATATTAGTCGGCTGTTTTGACCAGTGAATCGCTAATATGATCGATAAGGCACGAGATACTAATGGTTTTAGGCCTATTATGGGATGATTATTACCATGATAGGTAGCATGCTCTGTATCATGGCCTCTGTACTAAACGTAATTTTTAGTTTATTTTGTGATGCATTTTATATAAAGTGTTCTGAGTCTGCTGCGTATGCGCTTAAATTTTATGCGAGATGCGCTAGACAATATGGGCTTTTTAACTTAACTTAAGCAAGTTTTTTATTGACGGATAGTGTTTATGCGTACGCCTTTATTTATGAGCGCGGCAGGGTTGCCGTTAGTTGTAGCGATGATGAGTATGCCAGTACAGGCTGCAGAATTTGTAGTCACTGACATCGGTTTCAATGGTTTGCAACGTTTAACCCCCGATAGCCTCTATCCGGTTCTACCTATTTCGGTAGGGGATACGGTAAATGACAGTAGTTTAGCAGCCAGTATTAAGGCGCTTTATGCGACCGAAAATTTTGCTGATATTCAAAGCCGTATCGAAGGTGGACAGCTACGGTTTGATGTCGTTGAGCGCCCAACGATTGCTGAAGTCAATTTTGAGGGCAATAAGCTCATTCCAAAAGAAGGGCTAGAGCAAGGGCTAGACAATGCTGGTCTGTCTGCGGGCAATGTGCTGAAACAAGCCACGCTACAAGGCGTCGCCAATGAGTTGCAGCAGCAATATATCAGCCAAGGCTATTACAACAGCAATATCGAGGTTGATCAAACGTTACTTGATGGCAATCGCGTCAAGCTCGACGTGCGTTTTGTCGAAGGCAAACCTGCCAAAGTGGTCGATATTAATATCATTGGCAATAAACACTTTAGTGATGAAGAAATCAAAGACGTTTTTGCGGTAAAAGAGTCATCGTGGACACGTCTGCTGTCAAAGTCTGATCGTTATGCCAAAGAAAAGCTGGCTGCCAGTTTAGAGAATTTAAAAGCGCTTTACCAAAATGATGGTTATGTACGTTTTGCAGTAGATAATGCGGTGCTCAATATCAGTGAAGATAAGAGCAGCGTGTTTATCGAAGTGAGTCTAAGCGAAGGCGAACAATATCAGTTTGGCGAAGTGAATTTCTTAGGTAAGCCGACTTTTGAGAACAATGAACTAACAGAGTTGGTGACTTTTGCACCCAATGAAAAATACTCGCAAGCCAAGCTCGATGAAACCACCGCGGCACTTAAGAGTCGTTACGGTAATGAAGGCTATTATTTGGCGCAGGTGAGACCAGTACCACGTATCAATGACGAGACCAAAGTAGTGGATATCGATTATTTCATCGACCCTGCACGTCCTATTTACGTTCGTCGTATTAACTTTACTGGTAACATCAAAACTCAAGACGAAGTACTGCGCCGTGAAATGCGTCAATTAGAAGGCGCATTGGCAACTAGTGACAAAATCCAGTTGTCACGGACACGTCTGATGCGTACAGGCTTCTTTAAAGCTGTCAACGTTGATGTGAAACCAGTACCGAACCAACCAGACCAAGTAGACATCAATTATACGGTTGAAGAGCAGCCTTCTGGTAGCTCAACGATTGCCGCGGGTTACTCGCAAAGCGGCGGTGTGACTTTCCAGTTAGATCTAACACAAAACAACTTTATGGGTACAGGTAACCGTGTGAAAGCGGCACTATCACGCTCAGAAACCCGTGATTCTTATAGCTTGGGTTATACCGATCCGTACTTTACCGAAAACGGCGTCTCACAAGGTCTTAGTGCCTATTATCGTGAAACGAAATACGATGATAGAAACGTCAGTAACTATGTCACCGATTCTTATGGTGCTACGCTGAACTATAGTTATCCTGTTGATGAAACCAAACGCGTTAGTGCCGGTTTGAATGTTGATAACACTTCAGTACGTGGTGGTCGCTTCTTAGGTATATCAAACGTTCAGCAAATTATTGATGATGGCGGTACGTTTGAGAACTTTGTCAATGATGAAAATGAGGCTTCTGGACGCACAGGCTTTAAAAATGATTACAATACTTATAACCTACTATTCGGCTGGGACTATAGCACCTTAGATCGTCCAGTATTCCCGACCAAAGGTATGAGCCATACGGTCGATGCCACCATTGGCTTGGGTGATACCAACTATCAAAAACTTGTTTATAGCGGCAACATCTATTATCCCTTCTACAAAGACTGGGTAGCACGCGGTTATACTAAGCTTGGCTATGGTAATGATTTGCCATTTTATGAAAACTTTTATGCTGGTGGCTATGGCTCTGTACGTGGTTATGAGGCCTCAACCCTTGGGCCAAAATCACAAACGTATTATGATGCCATAAATGATGATGTGCGTTACAAAGACGAAGACATAGGTGGTAATGCGCTAGTCAGCTTCGGTAGCGAGCTAATTTTGCCAATGCCGTTTAAGGGCGATTGGGCAGATCAAGTGCGTCCAGTATTGTTTGCTGAAGGCGGTCAAGTATTTGATACGACTGATAAGGAAGATCGCACTTTTATCAATCCTAATGACGGTACTGATACGGGCGTACCACTGTTGACGCAAGACAATAGTATGCGTTTTAGTGCGGGTGCAGGTATAACCTGGTATACGCCAATTGGTCCAATTTCATTAAGTTATGCTGTACCTATTGGTGATAAAGAAGGCGATGAAACTGAAAAAGTTCAGTTCCAGATTGGTAATACGTTCTAACGTAGCATGATTGTTTGCGTTCATGTCGTTAACCATAGCAGTTACTTAAATGAACGCAGCATCTGTTAGATATTAGTAGATCGCCAAGGTGATTGTTCAGCTTGGCGATTGTCTTATTCATAATAATATTGATATTAATAGTCACTATGATAACGATTGAGCAACTTATCACTCGGATTGAGCAGCGTCAGCCCATCACCAATAAGGCTGAAATCAGCGCTGAACAGTTACGTCAAAAATTCAGCAGTATTGGTAGTTTGACCACGGCTGGTCATAATCAGTTAAGCTTTTTGGCCGATCCTCATTATATTTCTAGTCTGGCTATCAGCGAGGCAGGGGCTGTATTGGTTACTGCAGAATATCGCGATCAAGTGCCCGCCACAGCGATAGCGTTAGTCGTCGCAAGCCCATACTTAGCTTATGCTGGTGCTAGCCAGTTGTTTGCTCGTAAGTCACTGTCTGGTGGTATTCATCCTAGCGCTGTGATTGCTGATAGTGCTGTCATTGGTGAGCAGGTGAATATCGGACCTTTTTGTGTGATTGCCGATTATGTGCAAATTGGTGCGCGTAGCTCACTTGCGGCGCATGTGGTGATCGAAGAAAATACGACTATTGGTACTGATGGCGTTATTAAATCACAAGTGGTGATCGGGCATGATTGTGTTATTGGTGATCATGTGAGGTTACATGCGGGTGTCAGTGTGGGTGCAGAAGGTTTTGGTTTTGCACCAACCAAAGATCCTAGTACCAGTGGTTGGGAGCGTATTGCTCAGTTAGGACGGGTCGTAATTGGCAACCATGTGCGAATTGGTAGTCAAACTTGCATTGACCGAGGTGCCATTGATGATACGGTCATTGGCAATCACGTTATTATTGATAATTTGGTACAAGTTGCTCATAACGTGCGTATCGGTGATGGCACAGCCATCGCGGCTCAAACGGGTATCGCAGGCAGCACTAGTATCGGCAAGCGCTGTATTATTGGCGGTGCGGTCGGTATCACAGGTCATATCGAGATTACAGATGATGTCACTTTATCTGGGATGACCATGGTAACCAAATCTATCAAAACCGCTGGTTCATACTCCTCTGGAACGGCTGCTATGCCGACCGCTAACTGGCGACGGGCAGCTGTACGCTTCCGTCAGCTTGGGCGTGATTAGCGAAAATATCAATGCATATATACAAACACAGTAAAATCATAGCGATTTGAAACCTAGCAAGGAAGCACCATTATGAGCAGCACCGATATCGATATTTTGAATGATAAAGAAATGAAAAGCTTAGCTGAGCAAGGTCTTACGCTGCCATTAACTTATCATACGTTAAAGCATTATTTGCCACACCGTTATCCTTTTCTTTTAGTAGATAAGATTATTGATTGCACACCTGGTGAGTGCATTACAGGTATTAAGAATGTGACTATCAATGAAGAGTTTTTCAATGGTCATTTTCCTGATGAGCCGATTATGCCAGGGGTACTCATGGTTGAGTGCATGGCTCAGGTCTCAGGCGTGCTCGGATTTATCAGTGCCGGTCTGACCGCAGAAGATGGTTATTTATATCTGTTTGCAGGTGTTGATAAAGTCCGTTTTAAACGTCGAGTGATTCCTGGTGATCAGTTGACTATTCGTGCTAAAACAGTGATGCAGAAGCGCGGTATTTATAAATTTGACTGTACTGTACATGTTGACGATGAGTTAGCTGCCAGTGCGCAAATAATGATTGCTCGCCAAGAACAGTAACGTTTACTAATAGCCATTGTGCCTCGTAGCCGACCTAATTCTTTAAACAAAGCATCTAAAAAATTAGGTCAAAGCGGGTCATAAGCATTATAATTGACACTCGCATTTAACAGCAGAGCCATGCTTAGGTTTTTTCATAAAACTAAATTGGCTGTATTTGTTTTACCATTTACTCGCATCAGATCATACAAAGGCCCACATTATGAGTCAGATCCATCCAACAGCACTCATCTCACCGTCCGCCCAAATTGATGAGACTGCTATCATTGGTCCGTATTGTATCGTCGGTGATGAGGTCACTATTGGCGCTCACACGGTTCTGCATCGCCATGTAGTTGTTACCAAATTGACTCGTATTGGTCAACACAATGAGTTTTATCAATTTGCGAGCATTGGCGAAGATCCTCAGGATTTGAAGTATGCTGGTGAGCGTACTTGGCTTGAGATTGGCGATCATAATACCATTCGAGAAGCCTGTAGTTTACACCGTGGTACCGCACAAGATAGTGAGCTCACTAAAATAGGCAGCCATAATCTACTAATGGTGAACACTCACGTGGCTCATGATTGTGTAATTGGCGATCATAATGTATTGGCCAACAATGTTGGCGTTGCAGGGCATGTGACTATTGGTAATCACACGATCATTGGCGGTAATTCAGGTATTCATCAGTTTTGTACGGTCGATGACTATAGCTTGATTGGGGGCGCAAGTCTGATTCTAAAAGATGTAGCAGCCTTTACCATGGTATCTGGTAATCCAGCAACGACTCATGGTCTCAATGTGGAAGGCATGCGTCGTAAAGGATGGTCAAAAGAGACAATTGAGGTATTGCGTCAAGCTTATCGTATGATTTTTAGATCCGGTCTGACGACCGTGCAAGCGCTTGAGGTTTTGAATAATGAGCTGCTACCAAAAGAGCCGAAAATCCAGTTGCTCATTGATTCACTACAAAAAAGCCGTCGTGGTGTGGTGCGCTAGAACGGCGATTGGGTTTTGCTGAAAATCATATATAGTATGCCTTTTTTAATTAGCCAAACTCTTGTCAGTTATAGATAAAATTACCAGAAGCCATAACCAATTGTTATGGCTTTTTATGTTTATGAGCGCTTGACTTTTTTGGTGGCTTAGCAGAAACTGAGCCTTTACGATATTGTAAACAATTCTTTCTTAATGTTGCTGGACGCCTCACATTGAGGTGTTTATTGAATAGCTTGATATTTTTCATGGCTATTTATGATAATCAAGGAAGATTATCAGTGATGTTAATTGAAGCACGAGGACGGAAAAAATGGCTATTAATAAACAAGAACATGCACAGTGGAGCTCAAGTTTTGGCTTCGTATTGGCAGCAGTTGGTTCAGCAGTTGGTTTGGGAAACATATGGAAGTTTCCTTATATGGTCGGTGAAAGCGGTGGTTCAGCTTTCGTTATCGCTTATTTATTCTGTATCGCGCTGGTAGGTTTTCCGATTCTAGTCGCTGAATGGCTGATTGGTCGCCGTGGGCAAAAGAACCCAGTCAACACTTTTGCGGATGTTGCAGCAAGTGAAGGTAAATCGCGCAGTTGGGGCATCATCGGTGCGTCAGGTATTTTAGGTGGTTTCTTAATTCTATCGTTTTATAGTGTGATTGGCGGCTGGGCACTCAACTATATTACTAAAGCAGGTACAGGCAGTTTTATTGGTCAAGACAGTGATTCTATTGCTGCGACCTTTGATGCTATGTTGGCTTCAGCAGGTACGTTGACGATTTGGCATACCGTGTTTATGGCTATTACTGCTTTGATTGTCGGTATTGGTGTGACCAAAGGTATCGAAACCACAGCTAAAGTCTTAATGCCACTACTCGGCGTGATTTTGTTCGTCATCGTTGGTTACAACGTAATAAACGGTGGTTTTGGCGAAGCAGTGGCTTATCTATTCACACCAGATCTTAGCAAGTTGACTGGCGATGTGATGCTTGCAGCATTGGGTCATGCCTTCTTCACCCTATCTATTGGTATGGGTATTATGATTGCTTATGGCTCATATTTGGGTCGTGAAGTGAACTTACTAAAAACCGCCCGTACCGTTGTGATTTTAGATACGGTTATTGCTTTGGCTGCTGGTCTAGCAATCTTCCCAATCATCTTTAGCAATGGTCTAGACCCTGCTTCAGGTCCTGGTCTTATCTTTGTCAGCTTACCGATCGCTTTTGGTAGCATGGGCGCAGGGACTATCATTGGTACATTGTTCTTCTTACTTATTACTTTTGCTGCTATTACCTCATCAATCTCATTGCTTGAGCCAACCGTTGAGTTTTTAGAAGAACGTACACCGATGAGTCGTACGGTATCAACCATCGTTGCCAGTACAGTGATTTGGCTATTAGGCGTTGCGGCATTACTATCATTTAACCTATGGTCTGACTTCACTATCATGGGGAACGGTATCTTTGATGCATTGGATAAAATTACCAGTAAATTCCTTCTCCCGCTAACTGGTCTTGCTGCAATTATTTTCGTTGGTTGGCAAATGGATCAACGCAGTATTCAACAAGAGCTTGGTCTGTCTAATAGTGCATGGCAATTATGGCAAATCGTTGCTAAGTTTGTAGCACCGATTGCCGTGATCGTGGTATTTGTAACCTCGTTAATGGGCTAGTACTGATTAACTAGAAATAATAAAAGCAACACACTAAAAAGGGCTTAAGATAATTCTTAAGCCCTTTTTATAGCTATGACAATGGCAAAAGTATGATTAGCGTAGATTTAACTCAGGTACTGTTTGTCCACGTTTGTTATAAAATTCGCTGACAAACTCATCAAATTTGTCTTGTTCAATGGCATCACGGATACCTTGCATTAAACGCTGATAATAGCGTAAGTTATGGATAGTCGCTAATTGAGCGCCCAGCATCTCTTTACACTTATTAAGATGGTAGAGATAAGCACGGCTAAAATTTTGGCAAGTATAGCAGTCGCACTCAGGATCTAGTGGACCTTCGTCATTGCGATAC
Organism: Psychrobacter sp. NPDC064578; assembly: GCF_044901245.1. NCBI lineage: Bacteria > Pseudomonadati > Pseudomonadota > Gammaproteobacteria > Moraxellales > Moraxellaceae > Psychrobacter > Psychrobacter sp. NPDC064578. The sequence continues at coordinate 216,588 of NZ_JBJDPI010000002.1, read as the reverse complement.
TGGCTGTTACGGATACGTACCACACCAGCATTGTCTGCATCGCCTGTGACGAAGTAGTGACCATTACGCGCGTTACGCGTCGGCATCACACAGTCGAACATATCGACACCGCGGCGTACGCCTTCAACTAAATCCTCAGGCTTACCAACGCCCATCAGATAGCGTGGCTTATCTGCTGGCATATCATCAGGGAGGTAGTCTAGGACATCTATCATTTCATCTTTTGGTTCACCAACCGACAGACCACCGATGGCATAACCATCAAAGCCGATATCGAGCAGGCCTTCAAGTGATTGCTGACGCAAATCAGGATACATACTGCCTTGAATAATGCCAAATAATGCGTTGGTGCTGCCCAGTCTGTTGTGCTCATCTACGCAGCGCTGTCCCCAACGTAATGACAGCTCTAATGACTTTTTAGCTTCGTCATGAGTCGCAGGATAGGGCGTACACTCATCAAATTGCATGACGATGTCTGAGTTCAAGCTGTACTGAATCTGCATCGATTTTTCTGGCGACAGAAAAACTTTCGCACCATCGATAGGAGATTTAAAGTCGACCCCTTCTTCGGTGATTTTACGCATGGCACCCAGACTGAATACCTGAAAGCCACCTGAATCGGTCAAGATAGGCTTATCCCAATGCATGAACTTATGCAAACCGCCGAATTTATCAATCACTTCAGTACCTGGACGTAACCATAAATGAAAGGTATTGCCCAAAATGATATCAGCACCGATGGCTTCAATATCACGTGGCAGCATGCCCTTGACCGTACCATAAGTGCCAACAGGCATAAACGCTGGCGTTTGTACGTCGCCATGATTGAGATGAACCGTACCACGGCGCGCACGCGTGTCACCGCTGGCCGTTTTATGTAAAACAAATTGCATATGATAACCGCTATGTGAGCTATGAAAATGGTGCTAATTATAGCATTGTTAGCATTTTTTTGGACATGGATGTTTATGAGGTATTGATATATCTGACAAATGTGTCTTTTGGTTAATAGTATTGTGTCATAACCAAAAGACACAGACAGTACTTATGAGTAGTTGGTAAAGTAGAAATCATAATGGCGAGACAGTAACCATTGCTAAGCGATGTTTTAACTGCTGGAGATATCCTATGAAAAAGGCAACCTACTTATTATTAAGTGGTTCATTATTAACCTCAGGAGCAGCTATGGCGACCGAAGAGCCGAATTATACAGTGTTGTCGCAAATGGATGACTTTGAGCTGCGTCGTTACGATAAGCAGCTAGTAGCGCAAACGTTGGTAAGTGGTGACCAAGACTCCGCCAGTCGCGAAGGGTTTAAAGTGTTAGCCGACTATATATTTGGCAATAATACAGCGCCAGCTGGCGGCAGTAGTAAAATTAGCATGACTGCGCCCGTTACAATGCAGCCCAATAACAAAAAGAGTGATAGCGAATCACAAAAAATTGCGATGACAGCACCAGTAAGCATGCAGCAAGACGACGGTAAATGGCGTGTACAATTTACTATGCCCAGTCAATATACGATGCAAACACTACCAAAGCCCAATAATCCAAACATCACGATTACCGAGGTGCTAGCACAGACGTACGGTGTGATTAAGTTTTCAGGGTTGGCAGGCAGTAAAAAAGTAGCGACTAAAACGGAAGAGCTACAATCTTGGATGCAAACCCAAAATTTGACTATAACGGGCGAGCCTGAACTGGCACGTTATAATCCGCCTTGGACGCTGCCTTTTTTGCGCCGTAATGAAGTGATGATTGCTTACAAGCCAAAGTAATACTAGGCTCAAAGTATAAGATGAGCGTTGTCACATTTGCTGAGCTTATTATAAGTAGTGTTTGCATCTGTTTGCAGTGCTATTCAAATTTTTGGAAATGATATGCTCATAAAAAAAGACAGCATTTGCTGTCTTTTTTGTACTGACTTTTTAAGAAAATAAGCTTAGTCTTTTTGCTCACGGATGATATTAAGCATACGACGTAGCGGCTCGGCTGCGCCCCATAATAGTTGATCACCAACGGTAAATGCGCCTAGATACTCAGGGCCCATATTGAGCTTACGCAAGCGACCTAGTGCAACTGTCAATGTACCAGTCACGGCTACTGGCGTTAAGCGGTTCATAGTCGCTTCTTTGTCGTCTTCGACCAAGTCCAACCATTCATTGCCGCTGTTTTTAAGTGCTGCTTCGATTTCTTCTAGCGGAATGTCTTTTTTGAGCTTGATGGTAAGGCCTTGCGCATGACAGCGCATCGCGCCAACGCGGACACACATACCGTCGATAGCAATCTTATCAGCTTCAGAATTACCAAGGATTTTGTTGGTTTCAACACCACCTTTCCATTCTTCTTTTGACTGCTTGTTCTCTAGTTGAACATCAATATATGGAATCAAGCTACCAGCTAGTGGTACACCAAAGTACTGGGTAGGGAAGTCGTTCGAGCGTTGGGTTTGCGCGATTTTTTTATCAATTTCAAGAATAGCGCTAGCAGGATCAGCCAATTCATCTTTGACCGCATCATGCAATACACCCATACCACTGATTAGCTCGCGCATGTTGTTAGCACCAGAACCACTAGCGGCCTGATAAGTCATGGCGCTGACCCATTCTACCCAGCCTTTATTAAACAGCTCGCCAATCGCCATGAGCATCAATGACACGGTACAGTTACCACCGATAAAGTCTTTTTTGCCATTGGCTAGGGCGCTGTCAATAACGGCGCGATTGACTGGATCGAGAATGATGATGCTCTCATCTTCCATTCGCAAGGTGCTTGCCGCATCAATCCAGTAGCCATTCCAGCCACTATCACGTAGCGGTTGATGGACTTGCGAAGTATAGTCGCCGCCTTGGCAGGTAATGATGACATCACAAGCTGCTAGCGCGTCAATATCATGAGCATCTTTTAATTGGCCGGTATGAATACCATCAAGGCTTGGGGCATCACCACCTGCGTTGCTGGTTGAGAAAAACACGGGTGTAATACCGTCAAAGTCTTTTTCCTCAGTCATACGTTGTATTAATACTGAACCGACCATGCCGCGCCAGCCTACCAAGCCTACTGTTAAATTACTCATGAAACTCAATCCTTTTTACCATAAATTATTGCATTGCCAGCCGATAACAATGCCGTGAATAGCCATAAAAAGCAAGGCGTTTTGGCCGTTTTTAGTGGTTTTTCATACACTATTAATGATGTTCAGTATAACTTTAAGTTATTAACCTAATGGGGTGATAGCGGCGACACCTCACTCGCCATAAGTAGATAGCCCTAGAAATAAGTTCGTCCGTAGTACCCGTTATGGTGGGCGAATTAAAAGTGTAATGTTTTATAGCGGTTAACGAATAATCCATGCTCATTAGTAGGCGATAACCTTCTGAAATGCTAAAGTAAACAGCTAACGTCAGTTCAGTTAAAACCATGGCGATATTCATCATTTAATAGACGGCTAATACATACTATGGATCTCTCACTATTATATTACAGCATACAGTGGCTAGCAGGGTTCATCGCATTTGTGACGATTTGGGGCTGGATACCACTGGATAATTGGTGGGTGCGCGGTGTTGAATTTCCGCGTATTCAGATCATGGTGTTGGGTGTCATCGCTTGGATTGGTATGCTGATTTTTTGGTCAGAGTGGCAGCTGGGACAGTGGCTGTTATTTACCGTCTTAAGCATTACATTAGCCTTTCAGCTCAGGATGGTATTGCCTTATACCAAGCTATGGAAAAAAGAAGTTCAAAAGGCAAAAGACAAGCCAGAAGGGCAGGCGCATCAACTAAAAATAATGGTATCAAACGTACTAACGCCCAATGATGACACCCACAAATTGGTGGATTTGGTAAAGCAAAGACAGCCTGATATTTTAATTACGCTAGAGAGTGATGACAAATGGGAAAAAGCGCTGCATCAAATCGAGGCTGATTATCCTTACACCGTGAAAGTGCCACTAGACAATCTATATGGGATGCATCTTTATTCTAAGCTTGAGTTGATTGATCCTGAAGTTAAGTACTTGATGATTGATGACATACCTTCTATTCATGCCCAACTGCGCCTGCAAAGTGGTCGTGTGATTTGGTTGTATTGCTTGCATCCCATGCCGCCGAGTCCGACGGAAGCGGATAAATCTACCACCCGCGATGCTGAGCTATTGATGGTTGGCAAGCACATCAAAGAAAACAAGCAAACGGCGATATTGGCAGGCGACCTCAATGATGTAGCATGGTCAAAGACCACGCGACGCTTTCAACGTATCTCAGGATTGTTGGATCCGCGTATTGGTCGACATTTTATCAATACGTTTCATGTCAGCTATCCATTTTTACGTTGGGCGCTGGATCATATTTTCCATAGTGCTTGCTTTACGGTGGTAGATATTCGGCGTATGCCGTCGATAGGTTCGGATCACTTTCCTGTTATGACGACTTTACAATATGAACCAGAAGAGGAGAGCAATCAAGCGCAAAATGCCCCTACTGCAGAAGCGGAAGATATAAAAGAGACTGATAATAAAATAGTAGAAGGTAAAAAAGAAGGTGAAAAAGTCTCAAAGGAACATGCAGAAGAGCAGAGAAGTTAGGGTTGATAGCCTGCCATTACTATAGCCATCGTATGATGCAATGTTAAAAGAGGCTGTAAGCATATGCTTACGTTAAATAAGGTCTTTAGCCTCTAGTCGCATTAAACTGATTACCCTACAATACCTGCATCAACACAAGGATACGCATGGATGCAGTGTTGAGACAGTATCAATAAAAGCACAGGTCAGCCCGCTGTCTTATAGGATACTGTTTATGACTTAGGATGAGTCAGCATGGAAGAAATAATAACAACAATATGAAGCGCCATAGCCCCGAACCAATCGCCCTAGGTTCGGGGCTTTTCTTTGTGTGCGTAATGCTTATAATAACTTTATTCGATATTCTTGCGTTTGGACATGCTGCAATATATTTGAGATGACCTTCTGATTATTTTTAGCGCATAAATGAACGTTAATAAAAAAAGGGTACATGCATTAGCATATACCCTTTTTGACAAAGCATTATTAGATTTGACTTATCGATGCCTATATCAGTTAGCCAAGTACTTGGATGTAAGCACCTGCGCGTAGCTCTTGTAGCCAGTCTTCTTTGGCTTGTGGTGCTAAGCGCTGATAAAGCGCTTGACGTGCCATGTTGCGACGATATTGATCGCTAACATCTTGTTGGCGTTTGCCTTCTATTTTCAATATATGCCAGCCAAACTGGGTTTTGAAAGGAGCAGAATAGTCGCCAACCGCTGTGTTTTTCATCATGGCTTCGAATGGACCAATCATGTCTTCTTCGCTCACCCAATCAAGATCGCCACCGCGCCCAGCTGAACCGGGATCATCTGAATAGGTCGATGCTAAACCAGCAAAATCAGCGCCGCTGCGTAGCTGTTCATACAAATCATTAATCTTTTGCTCAGCAAGCGCATCTGTCTGTAGCTCATCAACTTTTACCAATATGTGACGAGTACGCCACTGCGGTATCAGCATAGTGTCGCTGGCTTTTTTGTCAGCAAGTTTGATGATATCGATACCTTCAGGTGTTATTAATGGTGCGCTGACCGCACCAACCTCAAGTTTGGTAATTTCACTTGATAGCTCTGTAGGTAGAGACGCGGCTTTATGAAAGCCCATATCGCCACCTTGTAGCGGAATAGGATAGTTGCCTTGGCTAGCAGCGACCGCTTCAGCGACATCAACGTTTGGTGCAAGCAGGCGAGTACGCAGAGCTTCTGCTACCTTTAACGCCTCATTGCGTTGGGCTTCTGAGAGTCGGCTGTAGTCATCCATGTAGGGCACTCGTACATGAATCGTTTGATACTCACTCTGGTTTAAACGCTTGGCTTCAGGCGAGGCCAAAAATGCATCAATATCCTGTTCGCTAATGCGCACGCGGTTACCGATTTGGCGCTGTTGCAAGGCTTGAATGGCTGCGTCTTCGATTAATTGCGCACGTAGCGCCGCATAGCTACCAGGTTTTGCTGCGTCCAAACGCTGTTGCAAAGCTGAGATGCTCGTCAGCCCTTCTGCTTGAGCGATTTGACTAAGGCGCTGATTAATAGCCGCTTCATCAGGGTTTAAACCGACGCGCTTGACCATTGATAGTTGTAACTCACGCAATATGAGCGCATTTAACACCTCAGACTGTAGCTGTGCTGAGTTTGCTATTGGTTCACCTGCTGCTTGTGCACGTGCTTGTGCTTGAGTGATAGCATCGATCAAATCACTCTTTAAGATAGCATTTTCATTGACTAAAGCAATAATACCGTCGGTGCTATTGGCTGGCGTCAAACGATTGACGTTATTCTGCGCGGTCACGGCATTTGCTTGAGGCGCTTGTGATTTTGCAGGTTTAACGGTGGCAGCTTGGGCGCTCAATGTAAGCGCAAGGCTGGCACTCATAGATAGCAATACAGCACGGCTGGTTTGACGTAAAGAAAAAAATCTCATGATGCTCCTCATCAATGTCATCGCATCGGATGGTAGTTGGTCAACGCTGTTTAATACTTTTAACAGTCAAATATTAGACAGGGTTGACCATAATAGGGTTACAAACAGGGTTATGAAATACATAGCAAAAATATTTATACAAGCACGGTCTTAATCTTTCCAAGCAGTCTGGACAGGTTCAAAGCCCAAGATTTTATCAGAGAGTAAGCGAGTCAGGCGGCTGCTACCACTACCCAAACCATTCAATCTAATCTCTGCCATAATGGCTTGCGTTGGTTTGTCTTTGACATTTAAGTCATTGTAGTAACGACGACCATAAACTGCAAAACCAAAGCAGCAATCTTCGTAATCAACGCCGACCAACGAATCAAGAACTTTATCACGATTGTAATCGTATTGACCTTGAGCCAAGATTCGCCAGCTGTTATTGATTGGAAAGACAGCCGATGCGGTAAAAGCAGAGAGCGGCAGCTGATCGGTGTTTTCATCACGTTGACGTTTGACAAATCCAACATTAAACAAGCTGTTGTCAGACGGCTGATAACGCAGCTCAGTCGTAATATAATTTAAATCATAATCATTGGTCAGTGCGCCACTAACATCAACCCAAAAGTTGTTGTAAGGCTGCGTGCTGGTATCCCAAACCATCCCTGAAGATGAAGAGGTGAAGACAGGTTGCTGATCATCAAGCGTAACACGTCCATTATCGATATAAAACTGCTCTGCAATGCTACCATCAAAACGTGTCACACCCGTTGCGTCGATGTAACGATAATTGATACCAGGAGTAAGCGAATGCAAATCTTGCAAGCGATCATGCCCTAAAAACCAACTGTCAGAGAACAGCTGTTCATAGTTAATAGAGGCAATACGCGTATTAAAGTTTGGAATATCGTTTTGGTCTTCATATGGCGAGTAGGTGTATTTCAATCGCGGGCTTAGCAAGCGATAACCACCCATGGTATCGTCGAATGCGCCAAAAGGCGAGCCTGCTTGATAGAAATTTAGACCTGCATCGATACTGGCTTGCGGTACAAATACCGACTGGCTACCGTCTTTATCACTCAACTGGTTGTCGGCTAAGCTATCCTCATCATAAGAGGTATAGAGATGTTGTAAGCTCAGTTTGGGCTTGATATAACCCCAAGATTTTTCCATGGGATAAACGGCGCTGAGTTTATTATAAATTCGTCCGCCACTTTTTTCATTCTCAGAGCCATCGTCGATGGATTTTTTGAAATAAGCGGAATCATGTACACCAGTGATATCGAAGCTCTTCGCCCAAGGCAGTCGATAATCGAGTTTGAGCTGCGGCAATCTTGAATAAGGCTTATCTTTGTCTTCTAAGGGTTTACCATTACTGGTAAAAGCGTCTAGAGTTTGAAAGGTTTCTACCTTCAATTCACCATCAACATAGTCATTATAATAATTGACACGTGCACGGCGTGGTAAGTTTATGGTGCTATCTGATAGACCCAGCGTATCAAAATCATTGAGGTAGTCTGAATCTGACACATAGCTGTATTTTGCATCACCGCTTAAGCGTGGAATGCTCTTAGATGACCAATAATGATCATAAAAGAAGCTAGAGCGGTTTTCGTCATTGTATTCTTTGTCATTAGGCAAATATGAACCATTAAAAATACCTTCGCCATAACTTTCGGTCAGATAGCGAAACTCGCCTGACACCATAGGATTGCGATCGGTATAAATATGGGTATTCAGCGTAGCATCATAATTGGGTGCCAAATTGAAATAGTAGGGTATATCAACCTCAAGACCGCTTTCACTACTGATACTGGCATTCGGCAATAAAAAACCACTGGTGCGACGATTATCAATCGGAAAGTTGAAATAAGGCAAATAGAATACAGGCACGTCAGCGATACGGAAAGTAGTGTTATAGGCTTCGCCGCGACCTGTATCGGTATCTAAATCAATGCTTTTGGCATCAAACTGCCATTTACGATTGGTTGGTGGACAGGTACTAAACATGACGTCATCTAGCTCATATTGACTGTCATTTGGTCTGTTCAAGCGCTTGGCATAACCATGAGCTTGCAGTTCTACACTAGCAAAAGCCACATCATTGGCTGTCGACTGTCCAGTTTCAGTATTATAATTTAAACTATCGGCGACCCCAATAAGTCCGCCTTTTGATGCTTTTTCAGTGAAATTGGCTTGGGGGTTATTCGATGAGCGGTTTAGTGCGTTGCTGCGTGATACTTGCTGACCTGTCGCCTGGTCAGTAAACATGACTTTACCTTGAGCGGCGGCAATGCCATTGCTCAAATCTAACAAGACTTTTTCTGCTTCTATCTGCTGGGTACCCTGATTGATGATGACATTGCCCGACAGCTCTGCATAGTCGACATTGTCGTAATAACCATAATCTGATTCTGAAAACAGCGGCGCTTGATTATTCGGAAGACCATTTAAGTTTGGCGCAGGCTGTCCATTGGTTGCTCCCGCCTCATTGACCGCGCGTTGATAGTTAGGGTTGCTCTTTGGATAAACCCATTGACCTTCGCAGCGTTGGGCGCTATCTACGGCATTCGGTAATAACTGTAAGTTTTTACCCACTTTTGGGATGGTTTGCGGGGTAGGTGTTAGCCCGTTTTGAATGACATCTTGGTTAGCATTATCGCTATTGTTTAATGTTGAGGCATCTGTATCGGGTGTCAGCTCATAAAATTCTGCTAAACGCATCAGACTATCTTGAATACTTTCATCACTCACATCAACTTTACCAGTCTTCTGTGCGGCTTTAGATGCAGTGGTTTCAGCAAGCTGAGCGGTGCTATTGTTTTGAGTAGTCGCAATCGTATCTTCTGCTGATACAAAACCTTGATCATCACTCTCATTAATGGCGGTAATTTCTAGAGGGCGGTTGTCTAAGGGACTTTCATTAATAGTACGCTCATTAGAGATCCTGTCGTTAAAGGCGCTTTCACTAAAGGCGCTTTCATTAAAAGTATTGTCAAAACTACTATCTGAAATATTGTTATCAGTAGCAGCCTTTTGAGACGTATTACGCTGAAAGTCAGTTTTTTGATTACTGCTATTTTGATAGCGGATATCATTATAGTCGCTGTCTTTTTGGACGCTACTGCGATTGGCATCAGGTGTAACATCAGAGACATAACGGGTGCTACCTTCAGTGATTAGCGACTCAGTTTGCTGTGTATCAGCATTGCTGGGCGCAGCACTAACGGCTAGGCTGGACAAGCCTAAGGCACCAAATAAGATCAAACGGATGCTTTGGTAAAGCGGAGAATATAACAAGGGCACACCTATGATTGCAGAGCCTATTGGATTGCGATACTGAATTTAGTAACCATATTATTAATCATGTATGGCGGTTAATAAACGCCTAAAAAATCACTGATTGATAATGCTATCTTAAGAATTTGGCTGTTTTACATATAATGACGACTAATCATAGTCAAAAAAAACCAAATCAGCTACACTATTTACCAAAATTCATAATATAGCCAAGCTGTTTTTTGAATGGTTGCTGAGGTTATGCTCAGCGCTAGATGTCGAATGATATCCCAATACGCCTGCTATCGCAGTTTTTTTGGCTCAAGACGTTGCTATTTTAACAAGGTTTTGCCTGACTTATCACTACTTTAATTGTTTATGACTTATATTTAACCTGCGATGCCCATTATGACTGATAAAATACTTTTAGAGCCTAATATGATCGATACCAAACTCAATAGCCGTCTACAACAATTAGAGAGCTGGTTGCAGCAAGTATTTGCTGGTCAAGCGTTCCAACTTGATAGTCTACCCGGTGACGCAAGTGCTCGCCAATACCATAGAATCCAGCTGTCAGACAGTAATGGCACGACAGTCGCACATTATATTGTCATGGATTCAGCGGACGAACAAGACGCCATGCGCCAGTTTATCAATGTGACTAAGCTGATGGCACCGGCGATCAATGTGCCGACGCTCATCGCGCAAGACGTGACGAAAGGCTTTTTGGTGTTACAGGATTTTGGTGCGATAGAGTTCGCCCATCTGCTCGTTGATGCGACGCCTGCGCAGATAGATGAGCATTATCAGTTGGCAATGCAGACGTTGGTCGCGCTACAGACCGTGCCAGTTGAAACAGCAAAGTCGCAACATCAATTGCCAGATTATGATACCGAGTTATTAGATCGTGAGATGGATTTATTTAGCGATTGGTTTATACCTTATATCGGTGTCGAGTTTGATAAAGCATTATGGAATACTTTAAAAGAAGCCTTAATAAAAGAGATTTTGCAGCAACCACAAGTCATCGTCCATCGTGATTATCACAGTCGCAATTTGATGCAAGACCAAGCGGATCGCTCGCGCTTAGGCGTGATTGACTTTCAAGACGCCGTTATCGGCTCTTATACTTATGATTTGGTGTCATTGCTGCGAGATGCTTATGTAGAATGGCCAGAGAGTCAAGTCTCTGCATGGATTAATGATTTTTGGCAGTTGCAAAAGCAGGCAGGCTTGACCACGGCAGATAGCATAGAGCAGCTCGAAAACGATATGAATGTCATGGGCGTGCAGCGACATTTAAAAGTGTTGGGGATTTTTATTCGCTTGTCTGAGCGAGATGGCAAAGACCGCTATTTGGCGGATATTCCTAAGGTGATGCTTGATTTAATGTTTGAATTAGAATGGTTAGAGGCGCACGGTAGACCGCATATGCAACGAGCAGTAGCGACGTTTAATGAGAGTCTCAGGGATAATATACTGCCAGCTTATCAGAGTAAGTTTGTACAGCAATATATTTAGGGTGAATCACTTGCGAGCTTCATTTGACGCGAATGTTCATCTAATAAGTAATGCTCATTTGATAAGTTACGTTAAAACATTAGCAAGTTTTAATCTGAATGTATAATCCAATAAAATAAAAAAAGGAGCGCACATGTCTGAAATTGACCGAGCAATGATTACCCAAGCAATGATTTTGGCTGCTGGTAAGGGCACGCGTCTGCGTCCGTTAACACTGGATACACCCAAACCTCTGGTAGAGGTGGGTGGGCAACCGCTTATTGTCTGGCACATTAAAGCGCTACAAGCCGCTGGTATCACTGATATCACCATTAATGCGTCATGGCTGGCTGATAAGCTGATGGATACACTGGGTGATGGCAGTCAATACGGTGTCAAATTGCATTGGTCAGTAGAGAATGATGAGCCTCTAGAGACCGCAGGTGGTATTTTTCAAGCGTTGCAAACTGGCAAGCTGCGCGACGAGCCATTTATCTTAGTGAACTCAGATGTATGGACGACCTATGATTTTGCGCAGTTGCGAGATTATAAGCTTGGCGCTGATCAGCGCGCACATCTGTTATTGATTGACAATCCAGAGCATAATAACGGCGGTGATTTTGCGTTCAATAATGGTTTAGCCAGCGAGCAGCCGATTGGTGATGCAGACAAATACACCTTTGCTGGCATTAGTGTGATGTCACCACGATTGGTCGATGGGTTGGTATCAGGTCAGTCAGCGGCGTTGGCACCATTGCTCAAGCAAGCGATGATAAAGTTCCAGATCACGGCTGAAATTATTTCTGATAATTGGATCGATGTGGGCACGCCTGAACGCTTGGCGCAGGTAAATGAATTTATCAAAAGTAACGGTGTTGATCACCATCAAGGCGCTTAGATTATGGCGTTTAGACTATGGTATTTATAATAAAGGGCTTAGATTAAGATGCCTAATTATTACTAATCTTATATAAGTCGGATAAAAAAGCAGCGTTGATAAATCGGCGCTGCTTTTTTATGTGATATAGCCATGGCTAAGTGGACTGCAAATGACTGCTAGATACCCATAGCCAACTTGATTAATTGAGCAATCGTAAAAATAACTGCAAACCCTGCTATATATAGCCCAATGAACCATGCCCATTGTGACTGTTTCTTACTGAGCTTCTTCATGCTCGCCTCCTACTACGTGTTAATGCGCTTTAAAAAGTGTAGCCACTGCTAATATTTGCAGTAGCCACATTTTTATATCCTTTGTTTACCCTTAGTACATATGCTCATGTCCAGTTTTACCCTTAAAGGTGTAATAGGCAAAAGCGGTATAACTCAGGATAATCGGTAGCATTATGACGGCACCAACTAACATAAAGGATAGTGAGGTGTCAGCTGCGGCTGCCTCATAAATCGTCATCTGATACGGTACGATGTATGGGAACATGGCGAAACAAACCCCGATATAGCCCATCAAGAACAGTGCCACAGTCAACAAGAAAGGACGATATTCGCGCTCGCCACTTAAGTCTTTACGCATCAAGAAAAATAATAGTAAAACTATAATTGGCATTGGCGCTAGATATAATAGACCTGGAAAGCCAAACCAGCCTTCGAGGGCATTAATGTCTGAAAAATACATAAACGCTGTGACGACGATCATTGCCACTACCAAAGCAGACAGCATCCAGCCAGACACTTTGCGTGCCCAGACTTGTAGGGTATGCTCAGTTTTGATAATGAGCCATGTAGAGCCAAGCAAGGCGTAACCAATAATCATGGCAAAGCCGCAGACGATCGAGAAAGGTGTGAGCCAGTCAAACGGCCCACCAGTATATAGGCGGTTGCTTGCCTCAAGACCTTGTACAAGCGCCCCAAGCATAATACCTTGAGAGAATGTAGCAACGACTGAACCAACAAAAAAGAAAGTGTCCCATACGTGACGACGTGACGATGCTTTGAAACGAAATTCAAATGCCACACCGCGCATTATTAGACCGAATAGCATAAAAGTAACAGGCAGATAAAGCCCTGTCATAATGATGCCATAAGCCACTGGGAAAGCAGCGAACAAGCCGCCACCGCCTAATACTAGCCAAGTCTCGTTACCATCCCAAAACGGGGCAATAGAGTTCATAATGCGGCTACGGTTTTTATCTGAGCCAGCAAAGGGAAACAAGATGCCGCAGCCCAAATCAAAGCCATCAAGCAATACATAGATAAAGACGGATAGAGCGATCAGTCCGCCCCAAATTAAAGGTAAGTCTAATACATCACCGTAGTTAAACATTAGCGTAACCCTCCATCATCGACGTCGTTTGCAGGAGTATCTATATCTTCTTCAGTGCTCTTAGCAGGATTGCTATCGCCACTGAGCGCACGACCTTGGCTTTCGGTCACTGAGTGCTCATAGAAGTTATCATCGGCAGGATCTTCATACGGTTTTGGCCCTTGAGCGATCAAGCGTAGAATATAAAAACTGCCTGCACCGAAGACAAATATATAGAGGACAATAAAACCAATCAACGTGGTTGCCACTTGCTGTGCTGCGAGCGGTGACATGCTTTCTGCGGTGCGTATCACACCATATACAGTCCATGGTTGACGACCTGTCTCGGTCACAAACCAGCCCGCCAATAATGCGATAAAGCCAAGTGGGGTCATCATCATCCAAGCACGGTGGAACCAGACACTTTCGGGATTATACTGCTGCTTTTTAAAGTATTTATAGAGACTAAATAAGCCGACCAGCACCATTAACATGCCAATACCAACCATGATGCGAAATGCCCAGAATACAATCATGACCGGTGGTTGGTCTTCAGGTGCCCAGTTTTTTAGACCTTTTACTTCGCCATCTAACGAATGGGTAAGAATCAAGCCTGAAACATAGGGAATGCTTATCTCATATTTATTAGTTTGGTTTTCTTGGTCAGGAATAGCAAATAGGCGTAACGCTGCGCCGCGCTCATCCTCCCAAATACCTTCCATTGCTGCGACTTTGGCTGGCTGATGCTCTAAAGTGTTTAGACCATGCTCATCGCCAATCAATACTTGAGCGGGTGCGACGAATATCGCCATAATCATGGCCATACCTAGCATGACACGACCATGTTGACGGTGTTCGGTGTGTTTTTTGGACTGAATATAATAAGCACCAATCCCGCCAATGACAAAGGCAGTCGTCAAGAATGCCGCTGTCATCATATGAGCATAGCGGTAAGGGAATGAAGGGCTAAAAATGATCTCAAGCCAATTGGTAGGATATAACAGTCCATCTGCGCCCATCATAAAGCCTTGCGGCGTCTGCATAAAGCTGTTGGCGGCTAAAATCCAAAAGCCTGAAATCAGTGTACCAATGGCGACAATGGCAGTGGAAGCGAAATGCATACGCTTGCTCACACGCCCCCAACCAAATAGCATAATACCTAAAAACGACGCTTCTAAGAAAAACGCGGTCAATACTTCGTAGGCGAGTAGTGGCCCCAAGACGTTACCGGCTTTGTCAGAAAAGACCGCCCAGTTAGTACCAAACTGGTAGGACATTACTACACCGGATACCACGCCCATACCGAATACCACGGCGAATATCTTGACCCAATGCTTGTAGACTTCGGCATAAATTGGCTCACCTGTTTTGAGCCAACGGAATTCAAGCACCGTTAACCAGCTGGCAAGTCCGATAGAAAAAGCGGGAAAAACAATATGAAACGAGATAACAAAAGCGAATTGGATACGCGCGAGCATCAGCGCATCGAGCTGGTCAATCATAAACGTAGCGAACATAAACGGTTACCCTTATCTGTTAGCTGAATAGCGCTGGCTTCCATAAAACGCTCAAGTAACTGCCCGCAATCGTCTATAGATTAAGGTAAAAAGTAGTACGGGCAATGGCTCAGTGTTGATTAGCGAGCAATCTTAGGGATAGAGTGCGGCTAAGCTAACGACTGTTTAGCTGAATTAAGTAATTTATATCCCTATAAATTAATACATTACTGTCAGGTGCTGTCAATATATTATGCGCTTCCCTCGACACACACGCAAGCTGCGCAACAGATTGGTCGCATACCTGATAGTCATTAAAAACTGCTGAGATAAACCCAGATATATCAGACTAATCGCTTGGGAAAACAAGGTGTTATCAAGTTTACCTTAATAACAGTAATGTTTTATTTGTGTAGTAGTATAGGCACAAATATCCAACACAGTACAAAGTTGCAAAGCCATCTGCTTTACTCTTAATTTTAAAGCGCAAAGACCAGTGCAGCGCTATATGACACAAGCAATGATTATTCCTGCAATTGTTTATGTAAAATCTGGCGTAATGTCAAAATAGTTTGCGGGTTAGTTTGAATGCTATGACCACCGCTGATAATCGTCTCAGAAGCCGCGCCATCGAGATGAGCGCTGGTATAAGGAACAATACCATCTGAGAGACGTTCAGTTAGTGCTTGGCTGATATCTTCATTGACAGTGACGGCTGCAACCAGTGGTTGGGCAGAGAGCTTTGAGCTATCAGAAGGGCTACTTGTACCGACTGTTTCATCTTTGGTATCTTCTACTGCTTGCGATAAATCAACCTTTGCACCAGCTGGCTGCATTTGCGCCAGTCCTTTGGTAATATCGGCGTCATTATTGGCAATGATAGAGTGATAGGTCACACGATCATTGATGGTGATGTCTTTCGTCAGCTGTATAAAAGAGGATTTGTCGCTCAGCTGACTTGCGCCATTTTGTAAATATAACGCACCCAAAGGATTTTGTGCCAAATCACCTTGCGTGGCAATGGTTGCTAAGTTGTCCGTGACAGTTTTTACCAAACCGACTGGCAAATAGACAATACGGCGCAGTGCCCGAGTGAACCAGCGATCTGCATAGTCAGTTCCGCGAAAAGGCGCTGATAAAAAGACAGCCGTATCTACTTGTGGTAAGGCTTTTAGCTCAAAGCGTTCTTTTAGCTGATCTTCGCCAAATGATGCTTTAAGTGCGTCACGAATCTTACGTTTTTCACTATCAGACAGCACATTTTGATCGTCTAATCTATCTAGGTCATCGACCAAGTTCTCATCAGATAGCATCATGCGAGCGATAATGGCACCCATACTATGACTGATAATCACGCTGTTTTTGCTGGCGCGATTTTGTCCTTTAGGATCAGTTTGCTCGTAGGTGCTGTTGATTAACTGTTGTATTTGATAACGGTTTTCTAAAATGGGCAAATTGGTTGGATAGAATATCTGCCACACTTGATAGTTATCACGCAACTTATCGTCGTTGAGAATATCGTTGGTTAAATTGACCCAAGTGGCAGGGCTAGAAGCCAAACCATGCAGCATAATCAGGACGCGCTTATTGGGATCATAAGGCTCAAGCATGAATAATTTGGGCAGTCTGGCCTCTGGCTGGCGAGTGATTAAATTGAGATAACCGACGCCATCTAGCTGGTTCTCTGACAGCCACAAGCCATAACCTGCAGAAAAGTTAGCCGCCAGTGGATAGTCACTATTAAGGATATTAACGCTTTCGCTTTGGTATGGGTTGTATAAATGAATATCGAGTTTGCGACTGCTTAGTACATCCAGTACGCTATCGCCGCTTGGTTCAATCAATCCTGTTAATAGCAAATGTCCAGTAGGGTAGATACGCGAACTTGGCTTGCTCTCATCTGTGTCTCCATCTTTTTCATTGGTCAATCGACCTGACAATGATGACACTAATAATTGGCGAATCGTGGTGGTATAGCGGTCATCCAGTGAGGCCACCAAGCTGATACCTAAGCCTGGACGTTTGCTGATTGAGTTAAGCCCAGAGAGGCGTAATTCGTAAGTGGAAACCAAGTCTGCTAGTGCAGAGGTCTGCTTATGTGCATTTTGCAAATAGTTATTTTCATTAGGCAAATAAACACCAAGATCATAATCATCAATTTGTATTTTCATGACGTTGACTTGATCAGTAGGTTTACCTTTGAGCGGTGAATAATTGGCAATCGCGGCTTGGCTACTGTCATTAAGATTGCTAGCGGATGTGGGTAAATAATCTACTTTGGTGCCGCCCATCAATTTATTTGAGCCGTTGGTTGATCTATAAAGCTGGGTTATCACATCATTACTGGCGGCATTATAGATGTCTTGGGTCTGAATATCGGTGTCATTTGGAATACGATTCTGTGCCTGAGAGGGGCTTTTGTCTTGATCTGAGCCCTCAAAATCATGCGTCAAACTGTCATAAAATAAATAGGTATAACTGGATTTGATAGCATCGAATAATCGCTCTTGATAACCTGTTAGACAGCGATTGGTGTTTTCTTGCTGGACTTTAGCTTCTGTATCTTCTAAAGGTGCGTTGGCATAATAAGGATCAAGTGGCGGGCGAGCCAGCGCATTGCGGCAGTCCTGAGAGGCAGAAAGCTGTCGCGCTTTTGCGTAGTGTAACTCTGCAAAAACTGCCAAAGCAGGACGGTAGTGTTCATTCAAAATACTGTCAGTAAGCTGAGTAAGGCATAAATCAAACTGCTGCATACAGGCTTGCTCATTGAGCCCTGCCGATAAGAGCGCTGATGCCGTATCACTGCTGAGTTTATTGGTGGTGACGATATTACCGCGCTGCGCAGTAATCGTCTTCGCTGACGCTTGCTTATTCACTGATACCGTACTGCACGCAGGTAGTAATGCTACCGCGGCTATCAAGGCGACTGATGTGATCGAAAATGGGGTTTTCTTAGCATGCGTCACCATATTTTTGATAGGGCTAGCGAAAGTCATAGGTGAGTCCAGTTAGTCGTAAAAGCATGATTGAGTCAGTAATTTATAAGAAGAAGTGTAGCGTAACTTTTCGCATTAAACTATTTTATTTAAATTTCAAAAATACGGTTTAAACTTCGATAATCGAATCGAACACGCATTTAAATAAGGTAGACAGCAAGTTGGGTTCAATGGAGTTTCGCTAGACATAAAAAAGCCCCTGACTCTATATTGAAGTAATTTCGATATACAGTCAGGGGCTTAGTCGAGTCAATCTAGCTTATGGAGCAATCATGTTATTTGTTAAATTCATTTAATGACATTTAAACACCCAATCAATGTTAAGCACTAGGCTTAACATTGATGTCAGGCGCAGGTATATCCCAAATGTAGAATTTACCCTCTTCAATAAGTTTGATTTGCTGACGAATGATGTCATTGTTAGGATTTTTCTGTTCAAGACGACGTAAGCGCTCTAGTGCATTATCGCGGCGATCACTTAACAAGTCTGACTGTGCCAAGCTTTGCTCTGCTTCGGTATAGCCAAGAGACACTGCGCGGTCTAGGTATTTTTGACCTTCTTTGAAGCCGCCGCCTTCTGACAACATCATGCCATATAAGAAGTTGGCTTCGCCGCTATCAGGTTGCAGTTTAATGGCACGGTCAACATATTTTCCACCACGTATCGTATAGTCTGACCCCAAATCTAAGTTACGTCCCATGCCATTGAGTTTAGCGGCACGAATCAATACATCATAAGAGGCATTTGGTGATTCAGCATAAGGCTGTATCCACTCAGCCAATACTTTGATTTTTTCACGCGTATAATGGCGCTGTGAGCGGTTAGGGAAGTTTGGTGGGTAATGACGAGCATTAGGTGAGACGTCTTCGATGAAATCATCAAGCAAGCTCACGTCTAGCTGATCGTTGTTATTACCGTTTTGCTGAGGAATCAACACAGTCGGTACAAAGCTTACGTCTGACAATTGTACTTGCGGCGTTGGTATATTGGCAAGCTGACCACTACGCAGATCGACACCAGTAGCGGTCAATGGACCAGGCTCATAAACTCGAGTGGTGCCGGTGAACTCAGGTATTTTTGGTGCTGGTACAACATCTTGTGGTTGCAATGTACTCATTGGCGCACGATACGGCTGAGCATTATTTGGCAAAGGAGCGCTTTGTGGAACGCTACTGCTTTGAAGGTCAGTTGGTTGAGTATTGGCTGTCACTGCCGCAGTCGGTGAAGTTGATGGAGTACCCTCTTGTCCTGTACTAGCCGCAGTCGGTCGAGCAAGGCGAATCACACGTTTGCTAGAATCCATAGCGCTAGGCACAGATGTGGCAGCAGTATCGGTCTTTGCAGCATCTGTTGCCGCATTGGTTTCAGCCGCATTGACAGGCGCTGATAATAGCATGGCACAAGCTGTTGCCAGTGCTGTCAGAGTTGCCAGTTTAGGCGACTTGCTAGACGCACGGGCAGAGAGAGTCGATTGGTTGATGGCTTTCATAAAAATCGTTACCTTAATTTATTTAGTTGTTATTTAGCAATTGAATGGTTATTAGCTCATGTCTTTGCGGCAAAATCATACAAATTTTTAATACCCTAACAAATTCAACTGAGCGCTATCAGTAGTAGGATTGTTAATAGTAAAGCAATAGCGTGTACGTTATGCCAGAGACAGCAGGGTAAATGAGAGCAATATCAATGATAAAGCGCACTGCACTTACCCTCACAACGAACTTGCCATCACAACCTATCGCTTAAAACCTGCTATCACAGATGGCAATTATAAGTGATATGCCGTGGCTTTCATGCGATTGGCCATCCAGCGCATAGTATGACGTACAGGTGGTGATAACGCTGCGCCGCCATTTGCTAATGCTAGCTCACGATGATGCAACTCTTCAATATCCATTTGTGCCAGTATCTCTTTTGAGCGTTTATCGTGCTCTGGTAATTGGGTGATATGCTCTTGTAAATGTTCGCTGACTTGAGCTTCTGTCTCTGCGACGAATCCCAAACTAAATTCATTAGAGATGGCACCCGCGACTGCGCCAAGACCGAAAGACATGCCATACCATAATGGCGTAAAGATACTGGCATGACTGCCAAGCTCGTCTAATCGCGTCTCGCACCAGACCAGATGATCGACCTCTTCTTCGGCTGATTGCTGCATGGCTTGCTTGACGCCACTGTCTTTGGCGGCAAATGCTTGACCATGATACAGACCTTGCGCGCATACTTCACCAGTATGATTGATACGCATCAATCCTGCGACATGTCGCGCCTCGGTGATAGTGAGCTCAGGAATCTCGTCACTGCTGACTGGTAGTGGACGAGTGCTAGGGTTTGAATGTGGTACGACAGCTCGTAATGCCTTATCGACCCCAAGTAACAATTGGTCGACTTTGGATAAGGGACGCAGGGCCATGATTCACTCCTGATGGCTTAAATACGATCAAAAAATTAAACTTATCTGTTCTTCTAAAAACAGCATCTGTTTTTCTAAAATAATGATAGTGATTAACGCATAGGTATTACTATAGCAAACAATCTAAATTATCAGCACCAATATTATCCATTTGATAACACACCGATTGCTATAGCAGCATGTCAATCTTACTTATGGAGCCACTTCATCGTGCGTTTGGATGACTGCATTTTTAATATGCTTATTGAGTTTACTGTATAAAAAGGCACCGAAGGCAATGTTTATGAGTCCTGTCACTAAAAATAGCTGAGGTAAATTGAATCCCAAAGCGTTCAAGATAACGATAGAGAAAATCGCTGAGGTGACCATAAATATCGCGTTAAAGATATTGTTGGCACCAACGACGCGCGCGCGGTGGCTCTTGGGTGCATAGGCCTGCATAGAGGCATATAACGGTACGATGTATAAACCGCCGCTAAAGCCCAAAAAGAATAAATCAGCAAACACGCGCCAGCTGCCACTCACCGCAAATAACTCACTGATGCCAAACAGAGTTGCATTATTCACATTGATGTTGAGACTTGACAGTGAAAAATACAAATCAATCGCAAAAATACTTAAGCCGGCGATACCAAAGGGCAAAAGACGTAAGCTGACTTGGTTTTTGGTTAGTGATTTGCATAATAACGAGCCAATCGACACACCAACAGAAAATAAGGTTAATAGGAAAATAACCACTGATTCATCACCATGTAAGATGACCTTGCTGAATTCTGGCGTTTGGGTCAAAAACGTCGCGCCATAAAACCAAAACCAGCTATTACCAAGGATGACAAAGAACAAAAAAGGCAATGAATATAAGTAGCGCACCGTCGCCACACTAGTGGTCACAATGTTCCAGTTGATTTTTAGGTTTGGCTGCATCGCTGGCATGTGGGGTATCAATCGTGCGACAAAATAACCCAATACGGCGATGACCAATACTGTCACACTTATCCAATAGAGCGGCTGTGCTATCTGGGTTAAAACACCCGCGATAATCATACCGAGTAAGATCGCTAACGACGTCCCCATTTGAAACAAACCATTAGCGCCAACCAATTCATCTTCTTTCATCGCTTGTGGTAAGTAGGCGTATTTAATAGGCCCGAAAAAAGTAGATTGAGTACCCATGAGAAACAACGCAACAAATAACAATGCGTACCACTCAAACACGAACCCTACTGCCGCAATCACCATAATCACGAATTCAAGCAATTTAATCAATCGTGTGAGTTTTGATTTTTCAAATTTATCCGCGATTTGTCCTGCCAGTGCAGAAAACAAAAAGTAGGGCAAAATAAACAACATCGCGGCCAAGTTATTCAAAATACTGACTTCCATGCCCAACTGACTCGCAGCGGTGTAAGTCAAAACCAGTATGAGCGCTTGCTTAAAAATATTGTCATTAAACGCGCCCAAAAACTGGGTAAAAAACATGGCGCTAAAACGGCGGTGCTTAAATAATTGAAACTGATTGGCCATGAAAATTCCTACAGACGGGTCGCGGTTGCTAGATCAAAGAAAAGCGCTGAATACCGCTTTTAAAGTGAAAGTAATTATCGATATAATTATTAACAGTATCAAAAACTTATCGAAATATAGCATAGGTTTTATCAATATTAAGCCGTATAATAGCAAGGCTTTGGTAAAAATACATGCGCTCGACGCTATGATTTCATAATTATCTAAGTTATGATTTGTAAATTTTGCATGGTTGCGTCGCGAGGTGTGAGTGATCGCAAAGGCTTGCTACCACTCACGCATGTCCATATTTTGATAAAAACATGGCGCTAATCTGACACCAAGGTTTGCGTTATAAACGGTCATTATCCAAAGCAAGACAGTAAACCATAATTCAGCCAACGGCTATAAGTTTATTCACCGGTAAGACTAGGCGATTGTTATCGTTCATAATATTGTGCCGCGTGAGGTGATAGGAAATACAAATGAAATACCAGCCTTCAACGCTCGCGCGCAATGTATCGATGATGCAGTGTGATACGGATAATGTTCGAGAGGATATTAAAATTCAAGATTTTCAGAGTAACCGTCTTCAAAAAACACGTCGTGCAGCAGCTGTGACAACTCATGGCAATTCGCCGCGCATTCATTTTACGCGTTCAGCACTTTTCACTGCGCTAGCGACCAGCCTAGTGGGTTTCGGTATGGCACCTGCTGCATTGGCTGATACCACAAATAATATCAGTTCTCCTAAACCACCTACGAGCAATCAAATAGCTGTCGATCAATCAAATATTCAACCAACCAGTACTCAATCAACCAGCAATCAATCGACCACACTGTCAGATGATGATACTCAGCTCGATATCGCTTTGGATGCATTGCGCCTAAAAAAGGCAGTAGAGCAGGGCATTATCGATCAGTCAGTATTGGATGAGTACAGCGAACAAAGCCTAGGCATTAAGAAGTCTGATGCTCAAGGTAAAAGCGCTAAAAAACCAGCTGCTCAGCCTCAGGGCATGGCCAATTCTCAGGCAAATGCCATGGATGATATGACTGGCGAAAATAATGCTCAGCTTGATCTTTCCAATAGCGCCAATGATGACTTGTTGCAACAAGCCGCAGCCATACAGCAGCAGGGTTATCAGATGATGACGCCTGAAGAGATTGATCGTGAGCTCGCTGCGATGGATATGCAGAATGCCCAAGATATTGATGACATCAATAGTAGTACGGACGTTAATAGCAGTAACGTTAATAGTACCAACGTTATTAATAACAATAATAATGATATCAGCAACAACGATCGCGATTTTGACGCGCCAATTGCTACATTAGATGATACAACCCCGCCTATTGGTTTAGATGTGGATTTGGATGCGACCAATCTGCCAACTCCTAACAACCTTGAGACATTAGGTAGGAATGAGAGCGCTGCTGAAAGTGCACAGACGGCTGAAGTTATGTCGCGTCCGATCGATGTTAGCGACTCTGTCAGTAGTGGACGCGTGGATGGAACCGGTACTTTCGATAATGAGATTGTCGCCAATGCCAGTGATGAGACCAACGAAGATGGTACAACGTCAGATATCATCAATCCTGATGACTACTTGCCAGACTATCAAGCGGACTCTCAGGGAATAAACCAGAGTATCGAACAAGCCAGTAAGCCCAAGCCAATGGCGCGTAATAAAGGCAATATCGTGAAACGCCTTTATAACCGTTTATTCAATGCAGGTGTGATGGCATTACCACATGTAGATACTACAATTTATCTACGGCAGGCGACCGCTGAAGGTGTTGTCAATGGTAAGCCAAAGCTCACCAAAGCGGACAATGACGTTCAGCCCATGAAAAACATCAAGGCTGCCCTTGATGATACGACGGTTCAGTCAGTTACCGACTTTACGGCCGCCTTGCCACGCCTGCGCCAAACAGCATTAGAGGCAGCCCAAGCAGTGGGTTACTATGATATTACGTTACGCCTACGTCAGCGCAATGCTGACACGATCGATGTCATTATCGAAGAGCTGGGCGAGCCGGTACGTGTGGACAGCCGTATTGTTGAGATTCGCGGTGAAGGCAGTGAACAACCAGAATATATAGCACTTGAAAAAGACTTGCCACCACAAGTGGGTGATATCTTCAATCACCGTGTTTATAAAGATAGCAAGGCGGCTCTTGAGTCGCTGAGTAATACTTATGGCTATTTTGATCAATATTGGCTCAACAAATCCGTTGATATTATCTTGCCAGATAATACAGCAGATGTGTCGCTGGTCTACAACACTGGTGATCGTTATGAGTTTGATGACGTTGTGTTTTTTACATACGATGAAGAAACCAACACCTTAACCCAAGATCCTGACAAGCTACCTGTTGAGTTGTCACTATTACAACAGTTGTTTGACTTTAAGTCCGGCGATCCTTTTTATCGTCCAGCGGTGACCGAGTTTAGCAATGACTTATCAGCGACTCGTTATTTTAATACAGTCAACGTTGAGTCGATATTGCCGCCAGATGAACGCAGTGAAGCCAGTACTTTGGCTTTTGATAACACACCTACCAATAATAGCGGCACACTCGACGACGATATTAATAGTGATGGCGCCTCAGAAATTGCGGGCAATAATGGTGCTGAAAGTTCAGCTGCTTCTAATAGTAGCCGTGTTAATAATGACAATAGCGCTGATGACAGTGATGAAAATAATGCAGAGAGTGAGGACAATACGACTGCCAATAGCGGTGAAACAGTCAATCCCGCCGACATTGCGGCGATCGATTTTGAAGCTGATGCAGCAACACTTGATAAACTACAAGCTATCAAACAAAAAGCAGAGCGCTTGAGCCGCTTACCAAATGACCGTGTATTGGATGAAAAAGACCAAGAAGCGGACAATCTTTTGGGTAAAATAAGCGACGGCATCAGTAATATTGCGCAAAAAATATTCCCTGATGAAGAAAGCTTAATCACTGATGAAAACTTTGTACCACCAACGCTGGCTGGTCGAAAAACGCCGCAACAAGTGGCAGAAAGTAAAAAAGTACCGTTGTATGTTTTTGTCTCTTCAAGTAAGCCACGCGATGCCCAAGTAGGTCTTGGTTACGGCACAGATACGGGCGTGCGAGCGACGGCAAAAATAGACTATAATTTGCTCAATCGTAAAGGCTATCAAGCTGGTGCAGAGACCGAAGTTTCCAGAATTACTAAAAACGTCGCTGTTTATGCCAGTCGACCTTGGAAACATCCACTTAACGATAAATTAGATGCGCGTCTTACCTATGAAGAAGAGGTCATCGACCAAGGTGAAGGCAACTTCGACTTATCTACTACGACGCTAAAAGCAGCATTGGCGCGTAATATTCGCCGTGATAGTGGCTGGAATCGCAGCTACTCTGTGAATTACCGTTTAGATGAGCTAGAGACTGGGGTCGATGAAACAGAATTGGACGATCTACCTATTCGCTTTACTTCCTCTAAGCCTAAGCAGCAAGCGCTGCTATTTGGTTATGGTATGAACAAAACCGATGTAGACAGCGTGACCAATCCGACTCGCGGTATGCGTCAGTATTACTCGCTTGAAGCAGGGGCTGATAAAGCCCTTAGCGACACTAATATGGCAATCATTCGCGCGGGTGTCAGCGGCATTTATAGTTTTGGCGATGAGCAAAAGCATCAAGTGCTGGGCAGTCTGAATACGGGCTACATCTGGGCAGATGATTTTTATGATGTGCCTTATAAATTACGCTTCTTTGCGGGTGGCGATCAAAGTATTCGTGGTTATGACTATGAGAGCTTGTCACCGCTCGACAAAGGCTATTTGACTGGTGGGCAAGTGCTTGCGGTTGGTAGTGCAGAGTATAATTATGAATTTAAACCAGGATTCCGCGGGGCATTCTTCACTGATGTGGGTAATGCTTACGATAAAAACTTCGAGACTGAGACAAAGGTCGGCGTCGGTGTTGGTATCCGCTGGGCATCGCCAGTCGGTGTGGTAAGAGTTGATGTGGCGGCTGGGGTGACAGAAGAAAGCATACCCGTTAGACTGCATTTCTTTATTGGCTCGCCTTTATAGCCATGCAATCCAGTAGTGACATCATTTAGCGCGTATTGAACATTATTAAGTCGTCTCCGTTAGTGACATAGAGACAGGTTCAACACGCGCTATTAGCAATATCCGTTGTATTCCTTATTTATCGTGCCGATTGCCGGTGACCATTCTTTAACGTAGTTGAGTGTCATGCTGACAAAAAATACCCCGCCTAATAATGCCCCAGATGAAGATCCAGCACAGCGCGATGCTCGTGCCGTCAGACGTTGGTATCCGCTGTCATTTTTGCTCAAATTACTGGTGCTTATTTTAATTGTGCTGGCCATCATGTTTGCTGTGTTTTTTTACGCAATGGGCACAGAGTCGGGTACGAAGTTTATATTAGAGAAAGTCAGTGCTGAGACGGGCATTGATTTTAAATATGGTCGCGGTAATTTACGTGATGGTATCTGGGTCACTGATATCGATATCAAGGCGACTGAAGACCTTGAAGTATTGGTTGATAAAGCTTACGTCAAGATAGGCTGGCGTGCCATATTTGCCAAAGAAGTGCATCTGCGTGATGCAGACATACAAACCATTGAGATTATCAATAACAAGCCACCAACGGGTGAGCCGTTCGATTATAAAACGTTACAGCTACCAGTGAACTTACGCTTTGATCACGCTAAAATAAAAAATATTACTTATAAACAAGTGACCAAAGAGCCCATCGTTGTGCAGGGTATTGTTGCCCGTGATTTAACATGGGTCGGTAGCATAGTAACGGTTGGTCGCGGCGATTTACAATATGCTGATATCGTCAAAATCAGTGCCTTACAAGGTGAAATTGATTTACAAGGCGACTATCCGCTAGATTTAAGCGCGATTGCAGAAGTCAGTGCGCTAGAAAAAGCCTACGTTGATCCATTGAATATCACAGCAACAGGAACGCTAAAACGTACGGTCGGTAAAGTTCGTAGTCGCTACAATGACAGCGATGTGAGCGGTGGTTTTGTTGTCCAAGGATTGGATCAGGATTCGCCATTCCAGGCAAAATTGCAATGGGATGATATTTTGATCCCTTATGCGGAAAGCCAAAAAATTCGTTTAAAAAGTGGTACTGCTACCGCGACAGGGGTGATCTCTGAAATACGTCTGCGTATCAATACTGAGCTGACGGCTAAAGACATTCCGTCTGGTCACTATCAAGGTCGCGCCGTTATTGCAAACAGTCAGTTACGTATTGATCGCTTAGATGCTCAGGTGCCAGCTGGAAATTTAATTCTGCAAGGTATTTTAGATTGGCAAGACAGCTTTGATGCAAAAGTACGAGCGACAGGGAGCAATTTTGATATTCGCCGCGTTATTCCTGATGACTATGCTGATTTCAAAGCATATGCACCGCAAAAGCTGAATGGTCGACTGTCATTACATTATCAGCAGCAAAACAGCGCTGGTAACATAGAGCTTGATGCAGATTTGCGTCAACGTGATGGCGAGCATGTGAATGCTAATATCGTCCAAGGCAAAACGTCAGCGAAGTCGACACAGGTAGCGCCTTGGTATATCGATGCCAAATGGCAAAACCTAATCCGCCGCGATGTGCCTAATATCGGTAATATTGATAGTCCGCGTGGACAGGCGGATGTCATCATTCGTGGCTCACGGTTATCAGTAGATGCCAATGCGGTCATTAATGAATTGAATGCCGCTCCTAAAGGCAACTATGATGTGCGCGTGCGCAAAGCTGGGGATGTCATCGACATTAATCGCCTGAACTATAAAGGGGTCGTGGGCGACTTATCAGGTACTGGACAGATTCAATTGGCAAATAAAAAGCGTCCGCTCACATGGCAGATAGATGCGCGTACCAATGGATTATTACCCAAACAGTATCGAAGTGATTTGCCGCTTGAGCGCCTAACCGGTAGTGTCAGCGCGCGTGGTCGTTTATTGACTATTACTAAAGGTGGCGTTAGTGGTCAGCGTCATATTATTACCTTAAACGATACCGACTTGCAGGCGCAACTTGATGCGACTCAAGATGGCCGTGCTATTGGTATAACGGGTGCGGGTGATGCCAAAATCGATATCGTTGGTGGCGAGCTGTCTATGTTCGATGCGCGCTTCAATGGGCAAGTCGATACTGCAGATGTACCAAAAGGACGCCTATCTATTGATGCGGCTGGCACGCCAAAGTTTATTAGTATTCGTAAGCTCAATTACAACGGTGAAGCGGGCGCAGTGAATGCCAAGGGCGTCATCGATTTGCGTAAAAATATCGGCTGGACCATAGATGGTCGCTTTTATAAATTTAATTTGGGTTATTTTTTACCCAACAATCCAGCGATTATTACCGGTGACTTGAAGACCAGCGGCGAGTGGCAAACTGCGCCTAAGAATAGTAAAAATGCCGCAGGCAAACTGCAACGTTTTGCGGTGAATTTCGATGGAGTGCTAGATGCTGAGCAACTGCCAGCGGGCAAGCTAACCATTGATGCCAGTGGTGATGATCAGCTGATTCGTATCAAGCGTTTCCGTCATGTGGGCGCGGCAGGCAGTATTGACGCCAAAGGGACGGTTGATGTACGTCAAGGCATTGCGTGGGATGTTGATGCAGTGATGGATCGTTTTAATATTGGTTATTTCCTCAAAGATACTCCAAGCCTTATCACCGGCACTATCGATACGGATGGGCGCTGGAGTGACTCGCAGCAAATCATTAATATCAAAAAAATTGATTTAAGAGGTATGCTAAAGGGTCAACCGCTTAGTGCCAAAGGTAGCTTAGCAGCGAAGATGCGTCTGCCAAAAGATTTGGCAAGCTATTTCAGGCGTCTACAAACGCAAGATGCACAGGCGCAATATAAGCAAGTAAATGCTTTGATAGACAGCTTAAACGCGGATAATTTAGTGCTACGGTGGGGTGATAATTATGTCACTGCTAATGGCAATGCTAAGCAATTACAAACCAAAATTAATATCACCAGTCTGGATCAGTTGTCAGATAAATTGGCTGGCAAAGTCACTGGCGGTGCGACCTTATCACAGCCAGCAGGACAAGCGCTGCCAACCATTTATATCGATTTAGTTGGTGAGCGGATTGCACTGCCGGGCTTTATTTTGCGCCAAGGTCGCGTGCGCGGTAAGCTGGTCAATTTGGCAAACAGCCCAAGTCAGCTGATTATCACCGCTGAAGGCTTAGATGCAGCTGGACAGAGTTTTAAAAGCGTTAAAGCAACTTTTAATGGTACTGAGCAGGCGCATGTGGTCAATCTTGACGTTGCCAATGAGCAGCTCACGATTGGCGCAAGGCTTAAAGGCGGCTTCAATCGGGATAAATTGAGCTGGTCTGGCGTCATCGGTAAAGGCCGTGTTCAATCCAAATATGCGACCTTAAATCAGTTACAGCCAGCGCAGTTAATTGTTGATTTACCCAATAATCAAAATGGCAATACTACCGATTTAAAAGTACAGTTGGCAGCGCACTGCTGGCAAGCCACCGATCAAACGGGCAAGGTATGCTTACGTGAAAACTTAATCGCGTCACCTGATAAAGGTGAGGTGAATATTGCCTTACAAAATCTAGATACGTCATTACTATCGGTCTTTTTACCCAAAGATATCGACTGGCATGGCAAAATTAATGGTAAGGCGATTGTTGGCTGGCAACGTGGTCGTCCACCGACGATTAATACCACGCTGTATTCAGACAACGGCAAAATCGGCTTGATTCAAGATGGTGATAGTTTACCCGTCACTCTGCCTTATAAGCGGGTCTCACTGATTGCATTGTCCGTCCCTGAGGGCATCAAACTACGTACCGATATCAATACTGGTGGCGGTGCGCGTGGCTATGCTGAAGTGGTCGTTGATCCTTATAAGACGCCTAAGCCAATTTCGGGTGCTTTGGTATTGAATGAGCTTAACCTTGCGATATTCAAGCCTTTCTTCCCAGGTATGCGAGTGCTAGAGGGCAATGTCACGATGGCAGGAGGATTGGGCGGTACATTAGATAAGCCGCAATTCTATGGCGATGTGAAACTTGCTAATGGCCGTATTGCGATGCTTGATTTGCCCATTAATTTAACCAATGTAAATACTGACGCCAAAATTCGTGGTACGCAAGCGACTATTGATGGAACCTTCAGCAGTGGTACGGGTAAAGGGGTTTTGACTGGTACCGTTAATTGGCAACAAAAACTCCAAGCGAAGCTTAGCGTTAGCGGCGAGCGTTTGGTGATTACTCAGCCACCATTGTTAGTGGCAGAAATCAACCCTGATATTGATATCATCGTGCGTCCAGGCGATCGTTATGTCGATATTAAAGGGGCGGTCAGCGTACCGTCAGCGACCATTCGTCCGCCAGAAGCCAGCGAAGATATCATTACTCAAACTGAAGATGCAGTGGTTCTTGATCGTCGTCTCATTGGCAATATTGACGAGGTATTGGCAATATCGAAACCTTGGTCAATCAATGCGGATATCGGTGTAGACTTGGGTGATGATATCAACTTCCGTGGTTTTGGTGCCGTTATTCCTTTAGCTGGTGCGATTAATATCACTCAAACTGGCACGGGTGTCATGCGTGCAAAAGGGGTGGTGCAAGTATCACGTCGTACCAATATCAACGCTTTTGGTCAGAACCTAGAGCTTAACTACGGACAAGTGCGCTTCAACGGTGATGTGATGAAACCTAACCTCAGTATTGAGGCGGTTAAAACGATCAGTGGCAAAACCGTAGGTGTGCGTGTCAAAGGCAATACAGAAAGCCCCAATATTATTGTCTTTAATAATGCAGGTTTGACCCAGCAGCAGGCGATGAATGCTTTGGTGACAGGTCGAATTAATAACAAGGGCGCCACCCAAATCAGTGAGCAAGGCTTTAAATCGCAAGTGACGAATAACCTAGCCGCCGCGGGCTTAAGCTTTGGATTGAGTGGCACGCGCAATCTAACCAATCAAATCGGTCAGATTTTTGGTTTTCAGAGCTTGACCGTTGATGCCTCAGGCAGTAGTGAAGACACCAACGTCAACGTCACCGGTTACGTGACGCCTGACTTGTATATACGCTACGGAGTAGGGGTGTTTAATGCTCAAAATAGCTTATCTATTCGTTATCAGTTAACTCGACGTATTTATGTAGAGGCAACCTCAGCGGCAGAAAACGCGGTGGATGTGGTTTACAGTTGGCAGTTCTAAATCACATCGTTTTATGCAATAAAAAACGCCTTTGAATGAAGGCGTTTTTTTATAGGTAGGCTAGGGCGTGTCCTCAATTCAATCGATAGTTATCTAAATGGGTTAAAAATGGCTAAATCTTGCCAAACGGCGTCAAATAGTTGACTAATATCTCGATATTATCGGCGCTATTTTCCTTGTTTGACGGCAATTTATCTCATTTTTATCACCATTTTTAGAATGAGGACACGCCCTAATATTGATGATGAATGATATTAATCTATTTAGTCAGAATTAAGCGATTATTACGTGTTAAACGTAATCGATACTCTTCACCCTCATGCTCGATACGCACTTCTTTAGTGAGTGCAAATAAGTGTTGTGATTGTAAAGTTGGTAAACGGTTTTCACGGCAATTCAAGTAACGAGAGATAACCATGCTCATAGTAAATTCCTTTTGATAAAAAATGGCTGAATAGTAGTGGCGATACAGTAACTATCTTTAACGATAATAATTATCATTTACATTGAAGGATTTTGCAAGGTAATTGATAAAATAAAATGCAGTCATTGTGTAAACTTATCTAAAGCAATTTTTGTAAATGAGATTTAAATAAATAAAAATTAGCAAATTGTTATTATAAATCAATAGGTTGGTTTTAAATTGACTTGGTTTTTTGAAGGTATAAATCTATCTAAATCGCACTTTAAAAAAACAGTAATAAAGGAGACGCCGATGCCAAATGAAGCAGACAACCACGTTGATAGCTCATTTAATAGCGAAAAAGTACTTATCGTAAACGTGGCAGTTGCGGTCATTCATCATAAAGCCCAATATTTACTTGGGTTTAGAAATGCCGCCCAGCATCAAGGCAACCGCTATGAATTTGTAGGTGGCAAAATAGAAACCAATGAAAACGCCGAGCAGGCATTAATTCGGGAAGTCGCTGAAGAGACAGGCATTGAAATTTGTGACAATACGATGGTCAAGCTTGGACGTCTGCATCATGATTATGGTGATAAGCAGGTCAGTTTACAGATTTATAAGGTTGAGCTGACCGCGCAGCAGTATGAGCAGCATAAGCATCGCCAATATGGGCTAGAAGGTCAGGCGCTAACGTGGGTAAATAAGGCAGATTTATTAGCAGGAAAGTATCATTTACCCGCTGCTAACCAGACGATTCTCGAATGGCTGAGTGTGCCAACAACGATAGCAATTACCTATCCATTGACGCATTTTGATGCCTCACCTGATCCAGTGGCCGCATGGCTGACTTTTCATCAAAACAAGCTAACAGCCAATGCTTGGGTATATATTCGAATAAAGGCAGCTGGCTCAGCAAGTATAGCAGCGCAGTTGATGCATATGCGTCCAGATATTAAGGCGATTGTCCCTTGTGATGTCAATGGACAGACCTTAACCATTGAAGCGCCGCTAGCAATGAAAGATACAACCACTGCCAATTCAATCGTTGCCAATCAGCTGTCTCATACCGAATTGTTGCAATGGTCGGAGGATACACAAGATAGAGTGCTGTCTAAAAATTATCCGTTAATAGTCAGTTGTCATGATGCCGCCAGTATTGATGCTGCCAATAAACTGGCTCATGCTCGGTTACAACAGCAATTACCGCCCGTCATTGGCGCCTTTTTGTCTCCTGTACTAGTCACCCATACACATCCTGATACTGTGCCACTTGGTTGGGAATCATGGTCAGCATTGGCACAATTGGCTGACATACCGATTATCGGTTTGGGTGGTTTATCACCTGTGATGATTCATCAAGTATTAGAGCATGGTGGTATCAGTGTTGCTGGTATTCGACAGTTCTTTGAATAGTAAAAAACTAATAGAGGAAGTGTTGGCACCAATGCTGACCAGTTCTGAACCAGAATTGCCATTAATTGGCATCTATTAGGGCAAGTAATTGATTTTTAATATATTTATCCAATCAGTAACTATGTGTTTATTCGGTATTTATTCTACTGCATAAACGCATAGTTACTTACAAACCGTTGCTTTTTCCTACATTGCGACACTGTTTTAATAGTCGAGCTGCCATTAATATATATCACCTAAACAAAGAGTACTTACTCTATATTCTTATAAGCGAATTGCTTATCAATATACCTCTTAAGCCCTCTCATAATATTTGGTTTTTGCAGCGCCAGCTTTTACATTCAATATATTTTTAAAAGTTGAAGACGCAAAGAAGATGAGAGTACATATGGGGCATATAAGAAGAGTAGTTAACAGTCACTATCAATAATGGTACCTCTATGAAAACCAATAAGTTACCTCAATCAGCATGGTCTGATACAAAGGAAGCTGGTTCTCAATCTAAGCAGACTACCCAGTCGCGCCACTATCATCTCAATGAGGATAGTACACGGCAGACAGGTAACGCCAGCAACGATGCTAGCTACAACCATGATAATCTAAATGACCAATATTGTACCCATTTGGCAAAAAAAACGTCTTCGCAAGATCACTATTTTGGATATAAAAGCGCCGATAAGAGCCTTGTACAGGCAAAAGAGTCTGCTATGATTAACAGCAACAATAATAAAGACGGCGATTCAAAACATAGCGAAAGCAGTGATTTCGTTAGTGGTCACTGCACTAACGATTATAAATGGTCACAAGAGTTGAGCGAAAAAGAATCTGGACAGAACCACCATTCAAAGCAAAATGCTGATTCATCATCAACCTCTACTTACTCATCATACAAAGAAATACCGGAGCGTATATTTATGAATGGACTTATCAAGCATACGGGTATAGCCCTAGCTATTATCATACCATTAGCCGCATTTTCAGCGTATGCGGCGACGCCACCGGTTAATGCTACAGCTGATATAACTGCTAACGCCACTACGGATAGAACCACCACAGAGACGTTGTCAATTAAGCCAAGCGCCATCATTCATAAGTCTGCAAGTACACCGACCACAGTGGATAGCGTTGATCTAAAAAAGTATGCAGGAACATGGTATGAGATAGGTCGTTTGCCCATGTATTTTCAGCGCAATTGTGCCAGTGATGTCACCGCCAATTATACGGAAAAAACCGACGGTTCAGGTATCATAGTCACTAATAAATGCGTACAGAAAGACGGTTCTGGTATTACTTCTGAGGGTATCGCTAAGCCTGTTGATGAGTCAGGCAGCAAGTTAAAGGTCACATTTTTACCATCGTGGATTCGTTGGTTGCCAGTTGGTCGTGCCGACTATTGGGTACTAGCACGTGATGCTGATTACAAGACTGCTTTAGTAGGAACACCTGATAAAAAATATTTATGGTTATTGGCGCGTTCGCCAAACGTCACTCAAGAAACCTATGCCAAATATCGTCAAATCGCTCAACAGCAAGGCTATGACTTAAAAGAATTTAAGTTAACCTCGCAGACCAATCAAACAGTTAGCCTCGTTCCATAACGAGCATCACTTACTGGATACTGTGTTAAATCGTAATGTCGCTTTATCATCCACTATTTGATACTGGCAATAATAAACAAAAAGGCAGCATAATTGGCTGCCTTTATTTTCATAATAACCTGCACAACTCAATAAAATGCTTTATAAGCGCTAGCAGATCGGTTATCACTGGCAAAATAGGCCGTTTTAGGCTAAAATCTAGGCGATCTCAATACTCTACATCAATAACTGACACCGATATCGTGCGGTTGCCATACTAGAGTGATTGCGTAGACCACACATAATCTATCTAATCTGTATTCTCTATCATTTACTGATCACACATTACTGACCATAAGGATGTTTCTCGTGAGCAACGCTGATACCTTACGCCAATTACATCAAGACCACTTAAACAACTACAACAATCAAGAGCAACAAGCGATTGAGCTGATGGGGCTATTGAATAAGCTCTATAATGAGCAAGACGTACAAGTAACCTTGTTCGGTGATACGTTAAATACGACGTCAGTTGGTCAAATATTGGCATTGCATCAAAAAGTAGCCTTGCGTAACCAAGACGCTAAATCTATTGATATCGCTGACACTTTAGCCATGGTTAAAGCGCTAGCGGCCAATGATAAGCTTCAGTCTGCACAGGTTGATGTTGGTCAATTAATCGCTAATGACAGTGATTTACAAGCAGCACTTCAAGCCGTTAATAATGATGACACTACTGTTAATCCTGCGACTGATGTTGTGCTATACGGTTTTGGTCGTATCGGTCGTATCTTAACTCGCCTGCTATTATCACAAGCGTCAAGTGCTAAAGGTATGCAGTTAAAAGCCATCGTTGTACGTCCTGCGGCATCTGGCGATTTGGCCAAGCGCGCCTCATTGCTAGAGCGTGATTCGATTCATGGTAGCTTTGCTGGTGGCGTGGTGGTTGATGATGAAAACAACGGCTTGATTATCAATGGCCGCTTTGTTCAGGTTATCTACGCTAAAGATCCAAGCGAGATTGATTATACGGCTTACGGTATTAATGATGCGTTAGTGATTGACAATACGGGCATTTGGAAAGATGAAGCGGGTCTTGGCAAGCATTTGCAATCGACTGGTGTGAAAAAAGTCCTATTAACAGCCCCAGCTGGCGGTGAGATTAAAAACGTTGTTTATGGTGTAAATAACGAAACAGTCGGTGAAGATACCATCGTCAGTGCGGCGAGCTGTACCACCAACGCAATCACCCCAACGTTAAAAGTATTGAACGATGAATACGGTATCGAAAACGGTCACGTTGAAACGATTCACTCATTCACTAACGATCAAAACTTGATTGATAATTATCATAAAGCGGATCGCCGTGGTCGTAGTGCTGTATTGAATATGGTTATTACCAGTACGGGTGCTGCTAAAGCGGTTGGTAAAGCACTGCCAGAGCTTAGTGGTAAACTAACGGGTAATGCCATCCGTGTACCAACGCCAAACGTCAGCTTAGCGATTTTAAACTTGAATCTTAAAACAGCACCAGAAAATGCTGATGCATTAAACGAGTTTATGCGTAAAGTATCTAATAGCAGTCAGTGGCAAACACAGATTGCTTATACAGATTCTACTGAAGCGGTATCGACGGATTTTGTTGGTGATACCCATGTAGGTATCGTTGATGCCCAAGCGACTATTTTGACCGACAATCATGCCATTGTTTATATCTGGTATGACAATGAAGTTGGTTATAGTACGCAAGTATTACGTTTAGCCACACAAATGGCAGGCATCAGTTATACACAGATTCCAGCTTAATACATTTGTACAGCAGTAGTGAGTTTTTAATATTGAGGTACTCTTCATAAGAAAGTACTTTGATAGTCACTTTTAGCATGGACAAATAGATGTGATTTTTTAAGTTAATATATACCGCACCCGATAGTCCAATTGGTTATCGGGTGTTATTGTCATAAATAAAGCAATGATATAATGATATATAGCAACATAGACGCAAGTCTCCTATTTTTTAAAAGATACCTATAGGCAAAAAAGCAGTATATGACTGCTATTGAGTCTATAAACTAGAGTGTAAATAAAGGAACGTAAGATGCGATTTATTGATGAAGCCGTCGTAACGGTAAAAGCAGGTGACGGTGGTAACGGAATCGCCAGTTTTCGCCGAGAAAAGTATGTCCCACGTGGTGGACCTGATGGTGGAGATGGTGGCAAGGGCGGAGATATTTACGTCATTGCAGAGGATAACACCAACACCCTAGTGGACTATCGTTATACCCGCCGTCACGATGCTATGCGCGCTGAGAATGGTCACAGTAGAAATTGTTCAGGCAAGGGCTCTGATGATTTGTTTTTACCAGTACCTATCGGTACCACGGTAGTTGATACCGAAACTGACGAAGTGTTGGGTGACTTGATTGAACTTGGTCAGACGTTACTGATTGCCAAAGGTGGTGATGGTGGTTTGGGCAATACCCATTTTAAGAGCTCTACCAATCAAGCACCGCGTAAATCGACGTCCGGTTTTGAAGGTGAGTTAAAAGTTCTTAAATTTGAGTTAAAAGTTGTGGCTGATGTTGGCTTGATTGGTTTGCCTAATGCTGGTAAATCTACCTTTATTCGTCAAGTCTCTGCTGCTAGACCAAAAGTTGCTGACTATCCGTTTACCACCCTCGTTCCGAATCTAGGTGTGGTTGATATCGGTCGTCATCGCTCATTTGTGATGGCAGATATTCCAGGTTTGATCGAAGGTGCTTCAGAAGGTGCTGGACTTGGCATTCGTTTCTTAAAACATGTGGCTCGTACTCGTCGTCTGTTACATGTGGTTGATGTAAAGCCAATTGATGGCAGCGATCCGGTAGCCAACGCTCGTGTTATCTTGAATGAACTTGAGCGTTTTTCGCCTGAGTTATCCAACTTGCCCCAGATTTTGATATTAAACAAAATTGATCAGGTGCCTGACGAAGAGTTAGATGAGCTTTGTACTCATATTGTCGCCGAGCTTGATTGGACAGGCGATGTATTTCGCACGTCAACCTTAATGGGTGAAGGGACTGATGCAGTTAAATACCATTTAATGAATGAGATTGAACTAGAGCGTGAGCGTGAACTAGAAGATCCTATCTTCGCTGAAGCACAAAGAACCCGTTTTGAGCGCTTAGAAGTAGAAGTACGTCTAAACACTGAGGCGCAGCGTGAAGCCTATCGTGCGGCTCGTAAAGCGGCTCGCGAAGGTGTAGATTTAAGCGACGACGATGCTGATTTTGACGATGACGACGAAGATGGTGTCGAGGTCATTTATGTTCCTTAAGCTAACACGCTTGAGCTGATATACTTGAGTTTTTTAGATCAATCCCCGTAATCAATTCACATGAGAGACAGGAGTTTATATGGCAGGTGACATAGAAAACACGACCGAAGAAGCAAGGTTTATTAAACAAACTCGCAACTTTGATATTCAGCGCGTTATTGTCAAGATTGGCTCATCGTTGTTAACCAATAACGGTCGAGGGCTGGATCGAACTGCCATATACGAGTGGGCAAAGCAGATTGCCAAGCTGCATAAGCAAGGCGTCGAAGTGCTACTGGTATCGTCAGGTGCCGTTGCTGAAGGTGTGGTACGAATGAACCTTGAGGAACGCCCGAAGAAACTAGCAGCACTACAGGCCTGTGCTTCTATTGGTCAAATGGGTTTGATTGAAACGTGGTGGTCAGCATTAATCCAACATGGTATTCAAAGCTCGCAGCTGCTACTAACACATGATGATTTGTCTAATCGTAGCCGTTATCTCAATACGACGGGCGCGTTGACACAATTACTAGAGTGGCGCGTGCTCCCAGTCATCAATGAAAATGATACCATTACCATTGATGAAATTAAATTTGGTGATAACGATACTTTGGGCGCGATGGCGGCGGCGATGGTCAATGCCGATTTATATATCATTTTGACTGATCAAGATGGGGTGTTTACGGACAACCCACGTGACAATCCTAATGCAAAAATGATTCGCCAAG
The DNA here is from genome assembly GCF_044901245.1 of Psychrobacter sp. NPDC064578. Classification (NCBI taxonomy): domain Bacteria; kingdom Pseudomonadati; phylum Pseudomonadota; class Gammaproteobacteria; order Moraxellales; family Moraxellaceae; genus Psychrobacter; species Psychrobacter sp. NPDC064578. The sequence goes on along the minus strand of NZ_JBJDPI010000002.1, from coordinate 178,015 downwards.
AGCGTGCGATGGCGGATTACCTATTTGATATTGCAGGAGATGGTGGCAAGCTTGGTCGCGGCGGTATGCTGACCAAAATTCGTGCTGGTCGTCTTGCAGCGATGGGTGGTTGTCCAACCGTTATCGTGAGCGGTGCTATCGATGATGTTATCACTCGTGTGGTATCAGGCGAAGCGGTTGGTACTTTATTGACTACCAATGATCAAGACAAAATCATTGCGCGTAAACAGTGGCTTGCCGCACATTTACGTATGTCAGGCACTCTAATAGTCGATGCAGGCGCAGCAAAAGCTGTCGTTGAGCATCACAAGAGCTTGCTACCGGTCGGCGTTGTGGAAGTACGCGGTGATTTCGATGAAGGTGACGTGGTTGAGGTGGTGCATCAAGATACGGGCGAGCGTTTAGCGGTTGGACAAGTGAACTTCTCATCTCGTGATGCTTGCAGAGTGGCTCGTGAGCGTACTGAGCAGTTTGATAGAATCCTTGGTAATAATGAAGAGCGTGTGGTCATGGTACACCGCGATAACTTAGCGCTGACCATGTAGACCATTCATGGTATTCATCCGATTTCAAATATGAGCACGATATTATTGATTAAAGACTAACGGCAAATGACGCTCTAAAAAATACAAATACTTTTAATGATTATTGTTTTTATGATTGTTAATACGAGAGATATTAACCAATAAATTGTTATTAGCAAATATCTCATTATTTGTGGTTTTTTAGAATAGATTGTCGCTATCTAAACGTTCTAATATTCTTTTATTCAACTTATTTTATCCAGCACCGTATTCATTGATGATCATGAATGCGGTGTTGTTTTGGAGATTTGTACATGAGTGCTTCAGACAATAGTAACTCGATTCAGCAAGATTTTGCGCCTTTAAAGAACGACAGATTGTTACGGGCATTACGCTTTGAATCAATAGACACCACGCCAGTCTGGATGATGCGTCAAGCTGGTCGTTATTTACCAGAATATAAGGCCACTCGTGCAGAAGCGGGCGACTTTATGAGCCTGTGCAAAGATACGGACCGCGCCACTGAGGTCACTTTACAGCCACTACGCCGTTATGATTTAGATGCTGCTATCTTATTTAGCGATATTTTGACCATACCTGATGCTATGGGTCTAGGCTTATACTTTGAGGCGGGCGAAGGCCCTAAGTTTAAACATCCTATTCGTACGCAAGCAGACTTAGATAGATTGCCAGTACTTGAACCCAATGATTCTCTTGATTATGTCATGCGTGCGGTGAAGAGCATCCGCAAAGCACTAAATGGTCAAGTGCCTTTATTTGGTTTCTCTGGTAGTCCATGGACATTGGCCACCTACATGATTGAAGGCGGCAGCTCAAAAGACTATCGTTATACTAAAGGCTTTTTGTATAGCAACCCTGATTTCTTGCATCAATTATTAGATAAATTAGCCACTTCTGTCATTGATTATCTAGATGCACAGGTGGTCGCTGGTGCTCAAATTCTACAGATTTTTGATAGTTGGGGCGGGGCGCTTGGCCATCGTCAGTTTATCGATTTTTCTCATGCTTATAATAAGCGTATCGTCGCTGAATTAAAAGTACGCCATCCGCAGATACCAGTGGTATTATTTACCAAAGGTGGTGGGTTATGGTTGGATGTGCAAGCAGATAGTCAAGCCGATGTTTTAGGATTAGATTGGACGATGCCCATTGATCGTGCACGCCAAGTATTGGCTGAAAGTCAGCGTCAATTGACCAAACAGCATAAAAAACTACAGAGTAGTAAAGCCATTCAAGGTAATTTGGATCCAGCAACATTGTATGGTTCACCTGCGACGATTCGTGCTGAAGTAAATGCAATGCTTGATAGTGCTTATGCGAGCGGCGAAAAAACCGGTTATATAGCAAACTTAGGTCATGGTATTACGCAGTGGGTCAATCCTGACAATGCCAAAGTATTCATCGATGCGGTGCACGATTATAAAATCTAAAGCCGCTTGAATCCAAAAATGACAAAGTTCAGGCATATAAGCGAGCTTTCTATCTAAGATTTGTTTAACAAACACTGATATTTACCAAGTAAAATAAAAAGGAATATCTTATGATTTCAGCAGCGATTGTTGGTGGTACAGGTTATACGGGTATTGAGCTGATTCGCTTGTTATCTGCGCATCCTGAAGTATCTATTGATTTGCTAACCTCGCGTAGCGAAGCTGGTACACGCGCTGATGAGATATTTCCAAGCTTACGCGGTATATCAGATATTGTCTTTAGCGACTTGGGCGATGAGACGCTTGCAACGCTGCAAAAGTGTGATGTGGTCTTTTTTGCCACTCCACATGGCGTAGCGATGAAGCAAGCAGAGGCGCTAACGCAAGCCGGTGTGAAAGTCATTGATTTGGCTGCTGATTTTCGTTTGCAGTCACTGTCCGATTTTGAACACTGGTATCAGCAGTCGCATGCCTGTCCTGAGCTATTAAAGACAGCTGTCTATGGTTTACCTGAAGTCAATCGCGATAAACTTGCCACTGCTTTAGTCGTCGGTAATCCGGGTTGTTATCCGACCACTGCTATTTTGGGTTTGAAACCAATAATCGATATGCAAAATAAGCAAGCAGAGAGACTGGTGGAATCACGCATCGTTATCGATGCAAAGTCTGGTGTTTCTGGCGCTGGTCGCCAAGCTTCACTTGCGCTTAATTATGCTGAAACTACTGATAACTTTAAAGCTTATAGCGTTGAAGGACATCGTCACCTGCCTGAGATTGAGCAAGGCGTGGCGCAGCTATTAGACAGCCAGTTCACCCATCGCATTCGTTTTTTACCGCATCTTGTGCCGATGATACGTGGCATGCTGAGCTCTATTCATCTTGAGCTGACGGATGCGGGTGCTGCTATTGATTGGCAGCAGATATTTGAAACATGCTATGAATCAGAAGCGTTTATTGATGTCATGCCAAAAGGTATTTATCCAGATACCCGTAGTGTCCGCGCCAGCAATCGTTTACGCATTGCTGTGCATCAAGACAATGAACGTGCGGAATTGACAGTGATTGTCGTACAAGACAATTTGGTAAAAGGCGCAGCAGGACAAGCGGTACAAAATATGAATGTCATGTTCGGATTCGATGAAACAATGGGTCTAAACTTTGCACCTATTGTTCCGTAGCAGATGTTTAGCTGTGGTCAAATCATTCACATTTATGGTGCTAGGTATTGATTATAAATTCCGCTATAATATTGCCATTACTGTTAAGAGATATTGTCTAAATGCGTGTCAAGCTTGTACGACGCTTTTGCTCACAGCCCGCACCTTCATCGTGCAAAGACTCTGATTTGTATCATTTAGAGCGTAGTCCGCATTCTCTTAAAACCAATGCTGGTTCAGTAACTAAGGTAGGTGGTAGCCAACAAGGGGCATCCACATTGGTGTTGGCTCTCTTTGTCGTTGTCATATTGGTGACTGCCATTGTTGGATTGATATTCGGTCATAAATTAGGATATCAGCGTGGCTTTCATTCTATGCAAACTGAAACCAAGCAAGCGATGATCAATAGCACTGAGGCAACAGAAGCGCTTGAAGATTTACGTCTTAGTCATAAAATAGCGGCCAATCAAACGGCTACTGCTAAGCAGGAGCTGGCGATTAGCTTGGCGAACATCAAAGAGTTGCGTGAAAACCAGCAAGAATTAACGGTTGAGAATAGACAAGTCTCTCAACTGAATGAATTATATGCTGATGTCCTTCGTGACAAAGGCGGCATACCTTTACAAGTAATAGCGGCAAAGATTGAGCCATTACCTGAAAATGCCTTTGAATATGGTTTCGATATAGGCATGCTTGCTAGCGATGGCAAAGCCAAACGCCTAAAGCCAACGTTGATGTTGCTCAATGACGATGATTTTGTAGAGGTGCCGCTAGATCCTCCAGTTTATACTATTGAAGGTATCGTTCGTATTCGTGGTCGTTTCATGATGCCATCAGGCTTTAAACCGTTACAAGTCAAACTCAGCTTACAAGCTGGCGGGCAACAAGTGGAGCAGCTCTATGATTGGAAGCTTGGCGACCGAGTTGATAATATGCCGCTATCACTTTTAGATTTACCCGAAGTCGACGAAAGCCCGATTGAGCCTTAATCTATTCATATTTAAGAGCGCTATAATAAGCATTGCGTTTGCCAACCTCTGCTAGCATCCTTTATTCCGTTATAAATATAACCATTAATTTGTATGCCAATTATGATGAAACAAACCCTATTGCAAGCGTTGCCAACTGTTGCTGATTGGCACTTTCCAACTATACCTGCTCATCGTGCACAAGATGGCGATACGGAAGGCGAAACCTCGCCACAAGCAGATGTACTGGTAGCAGAGCCAGAAGTGGCTAAGCCGCCTATGTATGCCGTCGTTATGTATAATGATAATTATACGCCGATGGAGTTCGTCGTTTATATTTTGCAGTCCGAATTTCGTCATAGTATGGATTCGGCAGTCGAAGTTATGCTAACGATTCATAACAGTAGCAAAGGCATTGCTGGTATCTATCCTAAAGATATCGCTGAGACCAAAGCCAAAAAAGTAAACAGTCTGGCACATCGTGAAGGCTATCCATTATTGACCCAGATTGAGCCACATCAAGGCGAATAAGAAAATAGCGTAAACATGAATTTAAAGTTCTATCTTCTTTTCGTGTTTCTATCTTATTATTTCCAATGGTTTTATCGTTTAGAAACCCTATCAAGCTCTAAAAACTGCTCATTGTGAGCTTGATAGGTATTCTGTATCCAAGCAGTCACTCATGAATTCCTTACTATAAAAACTTCCTAACCTTGATTTTTCTCTAATATACCCTTATCTATATTAAGCAATCACGTCAAACAGCTGTCTAAATTTTATAGAAATGATTGCTGCACTCGTATTATTTTCTAGTCATCCTATTAACTTGAATTTTTCTATAATTTAATCAGCTGATGGCTTAAAAAAGTCATTTGTATCCTTCACTTTCTCACTTATTATTCTATTACCCATTTATCCTTTATTTGCTCAGCTTTTGAAGCTTTCATACTATTTCGTTACTATAAATATTGATGCGCAGTACGCCTTGATACATTTTAGTCTGTGTTAATAGATTGACTCTTCTTAAGTATCGTGTTGAGATAAAGAAAAGCAAGTATGAGTGATCAAAACGCTTAATTGGTGATAAGTAGATAGCACTGCTACTTGAGTAATACATGGTCAATATCATTTAGCGCTGTCTTTTGATAATACAGATTCAGCCCTTGAACAATCCATCTGTCGCCCTGATTTACTTACTAACTCATTCATAAAGCTATCAATTATAAAGATAGGTATAACCGTAGGAAGTCGTTATGTTAAGTCGTCATCTTGAAGTTTCTTTGCGTTTAGCAATGACACTTGCGCGCCAAAAATCGCATGAGTACCTCACTGTTGAGCATCTATTATTGGCGTTATTAGAGAATACTCACGCTGCCAATACATTAACTGCCTGTAATGCCAATGTTTCAACGCTGCGCACCGAGTTAGAAGCTTATATCAATAAGCATACGCCAACGGTAGACGCAGACACCGAGCAGTCACCGCAGCCAACCCAAAGCTTTGATCGTATTCTACAGCGTGCTATTTTCCATGTACAATCTATTGGTGGTGGTCGCCTTGTTGAAGGCTCAGATATCCTAGTGTCTATGTTTTCAGAGCACGATACTTATGCCGTTTATTTGCTCAAAAAGCAGGGTATTAGTCGTCTTGAGTTGACCCAATACTTATCACATGGTCAAGATAAAGACGAGCCATCCGAGCCACGTGCTTCTATGACGGGCGAACGCCGTAGTGCCTCAGAAAAAACCAGTAAAGATCCCTTGGTTGAGTTTGCGACCAACCTAAACCAGCGTGCTGCTGAAGGTAAGACTGATCCACTAATTGGACGTGGCCCTGAAATTGAGCGAGCCGCGCAAGTACTGTGTCGTCGCCGTAAAAATAACCCGTTATTGGTTGGTGAGCCTGGCGTCGGTAAGACCTCTATCGCTGAAGGCTTGGCGTGGTTGATTATTAATGATAAAGCACCGAAACCATTGAATGGCTGCGTGATTTATAGCCTTGATATCGGCTCATTAATCGCTGGTACTAAATACCGTGGTGATTTCGAAAAACGCATGAAGTCACTGCTTGATGCGCTAAAGAAAAAGCCCAATGCAATCCTATTTATTGATGAGATTCATATGATTATTGGCGCAGGGTCGTCAATGAGTAGCAATATGGACGTATCAAACTTGATTAAGCCAGCACTTGCTAATGGTGAGCTGCGCTGTATCGGCTCAACTACCTTTACCGAATACCGTCAAGTGTTTGAAAAAGACCATGCACTGTCACGTCGCTTTCAGAAGATTGATGTCAAAGAGCCGAGTGTTGACGATACAATTGATATTTTACGCGGTCTGAAGCCTCGTTATGAGGAATTTCATAACGTTGAATATACCGATGAAGCGTTGGTCACCGCCGTTCAATTATCTGCTAAGCATATTCACGAGCGTTTTTTACCAGATAAAGCGATTGATGTGATTGACGAAGCAGGTGCCTATAAGCGTTTAGGCGTAATTCCTGATGCTAATGATATTGATGCAGAAGAAAGCTTCATTGCGGATATAGAGCAAGATTTTGATGCTCAGATTGATGCCGATGTTGAGGGTCTCGGTGGTGACACGTATAGCGATAGCGAAATGCAGGATGAAGCGGAAACTGCAAAAGCTAATGATCGTGCCAAATCGTTCAGTGAGTCAAAAAGTGCCAAGGCTAAGAAAAAACCACCGATGAAAATCGATGTGGCAGATATTGAGGCGATTGTTGCCAAGCTTGCACGTATTCCCCCCAAGTCAGTATCAAGTGATGATAAGAGTATTCTTCAGCACTTAGATCGTGATCTTAAACACTTAGTGTTTGGTCAAGATGAGGCAATTGAAACCTTAGCCGACGCCATTAAGCTATCGCGTGCCGGTCTCAAAGCACCGGATAAACCAATTGGTTCCTTCATGTTTGCCGGTCCTACTGGGGTGGGTAAAACCGAAGTTTCACGTCAGTTAGCGAACCTACTTGGTGTCGAGTTAGTTCGTTTTGATATGTCAGAGTATATGGAAGCGCATACTGCTTCACGTCTGATTGGTGCGCCTCCTGGCTATGTCGGTTATGATCAAGGTGGTTTGTTGACTGAAAAAATCAATCAACATCCACATTGTGTGTTATTGCTTGATGAGATTGAAAAAGCCCATCCTGATGTCTTCAACTTGTTACTGCAAGTCATGGATCATGGTACGTTGACTGATAACAATGGTCGTGTGGCTATCTTTAAGCAAGTCATTGTGATTATGACGACCAACGTCGGTGCTGATAGTATTAGCCGCTCTTCAATGGGCTTTACTCAGCAAGACCATAGCCGTGATAATACGGAGTCGCTCAAACGTGTCTTTACGCCAGAGTTCCGTAATCGTCTAGATGCCATCATCCAATTTAACCCATTAGATACCTCCGTGGTGGTATCTGTGGTTGATAAATTCTTGGTTGAGCTACAAGTTCAGCTTGATGATAAACAAGTCACCTTAGAGATTGATGACGAAGTACGCGATTACTTGGCTCACAAAGGCTATGATCGCCTAATGGGTGCACGCCCAATGCAGCGTCTGATTCAAGATGAGATTAAAAAGTCATTGGCGAGTATGATTTTGTTTGGTGATTTGGTCAATGGTGGGGTAGTACATCTCACCTTAGAGCCTGAAGCTAATGATGAACAAGATGGTGATTCTGTTAAGCTTGATAAGTACAGTGGTAAGACGGATTATAAGTCTACAGATAAAGGGTCAGCGGAGAGTCGTATTATCTTGACGGTCGTTGAGACTCATGAGCCACATCCAGACTCTGAGTCACTCGCCAGCTAAGTTTTTGCTACTAATGTAATAACAACGGTTACCATGTTACTGTGGTAGCCGTTTTTTTATTGCTATAATTCATAACAAAACCAACGTATGAAATCACGAGCTCCCATTCATGTGCGAGATTGGTTCACGCTCCCCCATTCGATATTTATCTAATCGATAACAAATATAAAAGGACATAATATGGAATTATTCGATGAACAAACGCCAAAAACGCCAGCACAAAAGCAGGCGATTTTAGACAATGTACGCTTGCCAGAAGATTGGAAAACGGCATTAGCAGACGAGTTAACTTCTAACAATATGGACGACTTGCGTGCGTTTTTAAAAGAAGCCTATCAATCAGAAAGTAGTATCTATCCACCAGCACCCTTAATATTTAACGCGTTAAACCTGACCCCTTTATCACAAGTTAAAGTCGTGATACTAGGTCAAGATCCTTATCATGGGCCAGGGCAGGCAATGGGCTTATCGTTTTCAGTGCCCAAAGCCATTCCAAAGCCACCCTCACTTAATAATTTGTTAAAAGAGATGGCGAGCGACGTTGGTATAGCACCCTCAAAACATGGCGACCTGACTTACTGGGCGCAGCAAGGAGTTTTGCTATTAAATAGCTCTCTGACCGTGCGAGAAAGTGAGCCAAATAGCCATCAAAATAAAGGTTGGGAGCAGTTTACCGATGCGGTGATTGATGTGGTTAATGAACAAACAGAACATACCGTATTTATATTGTGGGGCAGTAAAGCCCAGAAAAAAGGCAAATATATCAATACTGATAAGCATCTTATTCTGACCGCTGTACACCCATCACCACTTGCTGCCAATCGTGGCGGATTCTTTGGTTCCAGGCCGTTTTCTAAGACCAATGATTATCTGGTACAGTATGGGCAAACGCCTATCGATTGGCAATTACCGCAATAGTTGTCAAAATAAATGAAATATATACAAAATATAAGCTTGAAGCCACATCCAACCGCAAATAGTCAGTTAGTTATTGAAGATATGCAAGCCAGCGCATTTTGGTCAGTTCAAGATATGAGCTGGATGAACATAGCTCTTAAACTTGCTAGGCAAGGTGCTGAGCGTGGAGAAGTGCCGGTAGGAGCGATACTGGTACACGATCAGCAGATTATTGGTCAAGGATTTAATGAACCAATTGGGCGTCACGATGCGACCGCTCATGCGGAGATTGTCGCATTAAGAGAAGCGTGTGCGCGCTTAAAAAACTATCGTTTACCATTACAGACAACGTTATACGTTACCTTAGAGCCTTGTACGATGTGTATCGGAGCGCTCATTCATGCGCGGGTCGATAGATTGGTTTATGCAGCAAGCGAGCCACGAGCGGGTATGGTTGGTAGTCAGATAAATTTACCGATACAGCCTTTTTATAATCATGCTATCGAAGTACATAATGGCTTATGTCGTGAGCATAGCAGCCAGATGCTTAAGACCTTTTTCCGTGAACGACGAAAAGCGGCAAAAAAGAAAGACAATATAAGCAATTAACAAGATATCAGTCTTGCTGCTAGTGATGGGTAAGTTTTTTTGCTATAATATCGCCCTATTTGATGACGAAATGATGAATTAATTGTCAAGCGTTTGATAAATAAGTAAATATTGTTCTGCAGCTAGCATGTACTAAGCCGTATCAGTATCGTCTACTATTAAGTGAGTATTATGACCGTTTCTACAGCTGATAACGCTATACTTGATAACTTTAGTTCTGGCAGTAATGATAACCAAGCGCCAGTGTTGCGCTACCCAGTTATCTGCATTGATGGACCAAGTGGAGCAGGTAAAGGTACGGTCACGTGGCGTTTGGCCCAAGCATTGAAGTATCAACTGCTGGATTCAGGTGCTCTGTATCGTATCGTTGGACTCAAAGCATTTGAAGCGGGATTAGTTGCGGCAGACGGAATCCAAGCCATTGACGAGATGGCTGTATTAGCATTAACGCAGCGCCTAGAGATTGCTTTTGTACCTAACAATGCATCAGGACGTGTTGATATTTTAGTGAATGGTGAAGCGGTTGGTGAGCAGGTTCGTAATGAAACCGTGGGCGGCTATGCATCACAAATAGCCGTATTTCCAAAAGTTCGCCAAGCATTACTAAAGTTGCAACAAGATATGGCAACTCGTTCAGGATTGGTCGCTGATGGTCGCGATATGGGAACGGTGGTGTTCCCAGATGCGGATGTAAAAGTATATTTGACTGCCAGTGCTGAAGCGCGTGCCGAGCGCCGCGTAACACAGTTAATAAATGCTGGTCAGACGGCAGATTTTGACGCGATTTTAGCGACAATTAAAGCTCGTGATGATCGTGATGAGAATCGGTCGACTGCACCATCAAAGCCTGCAGAAGATGCTCTACTACTAGATAGCTCTAACTTAGATGCTGATGCAGTTTATGCACAAGTGAAAAGACATTGTCAGGATAAAGGTATTTTCTTTAATCGTTAATAAAAACAAGTTAGTAAGTATGAAAAAGTTTCCTATACGCTTGATTTTAGTATAAAATCACAGTAGTAGACGCTAATAATCTCTAGAGAGTGATAAAAATATTCTTTCTAAATCATAGAGATTTAAAAGTATAAGGCATTGCAACACAAGACAGTTGTTGCTAGTGAGTTTAATAAGTTATGTGCTTACTAACAACAAACGTTTTTATATATGATTGTATGGGATATAAAACCAGTATTCTCGTTTTATGCAATCATAAATTTGATCCGTACTGTGCTGGACAGGATACGGCTATACAAAGGTAGACATAATGGAATCATTTGCTGAACTATTTGAAGCGAGCATCGAAGAAACAGGTCTGGATATCGAGCGTGGCTCGGTTATCACTGGTACTGTTGTGGCCATTGATAACGACTGGATCACTGTTGATACTGGTCTGAAATCTGAAGGTATCGTCGCTCGTGAAGAGTTTTTAAGCGAAGAAGGCGAACTTGAAGTTGAAGTTGGCGATAGCGTTGATGTCGTGGTTGAAGCGGTTGATAACGGCATGGGTCAAACCTTGCTTTCACGTGAAAAAGCCAAACGTGTTGAAACTTGGAACTTCCTTGAAAAAATCGCTGATAATGATGAAATCGTAAAAGGTATCATCTCAAGCAAAGTTAAAGGCGGTTTCACTGTAGATATCGGTTCAGTACGTGCGTTCCTACCAGGTTCATTGGTAGATGTTCGTCCTATCCGTGACACCACGCATCTTGAAGGCAAAGAGCTAGAATTCAAAGTTATCAAACTTGATCAAAAGCGCAACAACGTTGTTGTTAGCCGTCGTGCAGTTATGGAAGCTGAAAATTCAGCTGAGCGCGAAGAGCTATTGAATAAGCTTGAAGAAGGCATCGAGATCGAAGGTATCGTTAAGAACCTTACTGATTACGGCGCATTCGTTGATCTAGGTGGTATCGATGGTCTATTGCACATCACTGACATGGCATGGCGCCGTATCAAGCATCCATCTGAAGTTGTTGAAGTTGGTCAAGACCTAAAAGTTAAAGTATTGAAGTTTGACCGTGAGCGCAATCGCGTTAGCCTAGGTCTAAAACAACTTGGTACTGATCCTTGGGATAACGTTGGCGGCACTTATCCAGTAGGTAGTGTGGTTAAAGCACGCGTAACCAACTTAACTGATTATGGTTGTTTTGCTGAGATTTCTGAAGGTATTGAAGGTCTAGTACACGTATCAGAAATGGATCATACCAACAAAAACATCCACCCATCAAAAGTTGTTCAAGTGGGCGATGAAGTTGAAGTAATGATTCTTGATATCGATGAAGAACGTCGTCGTATCAGCCTAGGTATCAAACAAACTCTAGCTAACCCATGGGATGAGTTTGATAAGAAACATGAGCGCGGTGATAAGATCACTGGCACGATCAAATCAATCACTGACTTCGGTATCTTTATCGGTCTAGACGGTGGTATTGATGGTCTTGTTCATCTATCTGATATCTCTTGGAACGAAACTGGCGAAGACGCTATCCGTAACTACAATAAAGGCGACACCGTTGAAGCAATGGTATTGTCAGTAGATGCAGAAGCAAACCGTATCAGCCTAGGCGTGAAGCAGTTAAGCTCTGATCCATTCAACGAATACCTAGTCAACAATGACCGCGGTGCTATCGTTAATGGTAAAGTAAAAGAAGTAGATGCTAAAGGCGCTACTATCGAGCTTGCTAACGAAGTTGAAGCGTATCTACGTGCCTCTGAAATTCAACGTGACCGTGTTGAAGATGCGACTAAGCATTTGAGCGTTGGTGATGACGTTGAAGCGAAAATCATCAGTGTTGATCGTAAAACTCGCAACATCAATTTGTCTATCAAAGCGAAAGACGAAGCTGAAGAGCGTCAAGCGATTAAAGAGCTAAGCAGCACTAGCACGACTAGTACTACTGCCAGTTCTGATGCACAGCCAAAAACAATTGGTGACTTGATCAAAGAGCAAATGCAGTAAGCTGCACGTTATTGATATAAGATTATAAAAGAAGCGACTATGGTCGCTTTTTTTTTGCTTAAATTTTAAGTGCACTATTAATCAATGAGGTTTTTGCTCAAACAGGCAAACTCTTATTTCCATTTACCGTAATATCCGCTATCATTTGCAACATTGAGTAACGAGATGTGAATTATTACTTATTTAAGACACTGATATTATTTTAGTGAATGGCTATTTATCTTTATGATCTTGATGTATAGCTTGTTTTAAAAGTAACCAGCTATCGAAAATGATGGTTCAATTCACAGTCATCTTATCCATTAATCAACAAGGCAAGCGTAATAATGCAGCAAGCGATTAACAAGTCCGAATTTATTAGTAATTTAAGTGCGAACTGTGACAATATGACTGATACTGTAGTCGATGATGCAGTACGTGAAATATTAAACTTGATGACCGATACGTTAGCCAATGATGGACGCGTAGAAGTTCGTGGTTTTGGCAGTTTTTGTCTGCACCATCGTCGTGCCCGTATGGGTCGAAATCCTAAGACAGGAGAAAGCGTACCTGTACCAGCCAAAGCGATACCGCACTTTAAACCAGGTAAAGCATTACGTGAAGCAGTCAATGATACAGTAGCAAATAGCTAAGTGTGTTATAAAGTATTTATTGGGTAAAATTGCCAACAAGAGTGCTTGCCAGCCACTTTTGCTAGAATTTATCACTAGTGAGTTTATAAGCATATAAATGTGTGGGTTGATGAAGGTTTTAGAGTGCTATTTTTAAAACACTAACGACATTCCAAATCGAGGTAGACGTCTCATGCGCTTTTTACTGTTTGTACTGCTGTTTTTAAGCTTCGCTTATTCATTAGGGTTGGTATTGGCCAATAATACCGAGGTTGGCGTAAATTTACTGTTTTCACAAGCGCCGACGATGAATTTGGGCTTATTGCTGATCCTGTGTCTGATACTAGGTATTGTGATTGGTATGCTACTTGCGCTGCTGCTCTTTCGTGTTTTACAAAACAAGTGGGAAATCTCGCGTTTGCAAAAATCGAATGTGAACTTGCAAGCGCAATTGACACAAGCCAATGCTGTCATTGATCGCCAAGCAAGTGCACCAACGGTGGAAGAAGCTGTTTATGGTTCGACAGCAACCAATGTGCAAGTGCAAGACGCAGAAGTACTTACTGTAGATGAAGGCGCGACACTTACCAAACAAAAGCGAGAATAAATTATATTTTGTACTGATCTATGAGCAGTCCATATATAGTGTTTTGATAATTCTGATATAGATATGGTAAAACCATGAATAATACAATGAACTCCCCAGTCCTCGTTGCCTTAGATAATATGACAATGGAGGCATCGATAGCATTAGCTGATCAGTTAGATCCAACATCATGCCGCTTAAAAGTGGGTAAAGAGCTATTTACTCGCTGTGGTCCTGAGATAGTTAAGGCGCTACATCAGCGTAATTTTGACGTATTTCTAGACTTGAAATTCCATGATATTCCTAATACTACCGCACAAGCGGTACTAGCGGCAGCTGAGCTTGGCGTATGGATGGTGAATGTGCATGCCAGCGCGGGCTTAGAGGCGATGTCATTGGCTAAACAGCGTTTGTTAGACGGTAACTTTGATACCTTGCTGATAGCCGTCACCGTGCTGACCTCTATGGATAATCAAGCATTGATGCAAACAGGTATTACCGATGGTCTAGATGCGCAAGTGAGTCGATTGGCACAATTAACCAAGCAAGCGGGTCTTGATGGTGTGGTCTGTTCAGCACAAGAAGCTAAAACGCTCAAGACACTATGTGGTCAAGATTTTAAATTGATTACCCCTGGTATTCGCTTGCTAGACGACAATGCAGATGATCAAAAGCGTATTTGCACGCCAAAACAGGCGTTAGATGATGGTTCTGATTATTTGGTAATTGGTCGTTCAATTACTCAGGCAGCAGATCCTGCGGCTAAATTACAAAAGATACTCCGAGGTATTTAGATACTTATAAAATATTTGTATATTTACAAAGTGTTTAGCATTTTATAGTGTCAGCATGATAAAAAAGACAGCCTAATCCGCTGTCTTTTTTTAATTTTTGCGGGTATATCAAAAAGTGCTAAACTATTTATGTTTATTTAATGATATTAGAACTTATGAAATTACAGATTTTAAGTGACTTACATATTGACAGTTATGCGCGTCAGTCACATCCGCTAGGGCATATTCCCAAAACTGATGCAGACGTGGTATTAGTTGCGGGCGATACTGCCAACAGTGATAGTGGTATGCCATGGCTACAAGAGCAGGCAGCACGTTTGCAAGTGCCTGTGATTACGATAGCTGGTAATCATGAATACTTTAATGAAGATGTGCTACATTTTGATAAAAAGCTTGCGACTTGGGATAATTATAATGCCCAGTCGCAGCAAGGCGTCCGTTTTCTACAGTGTCAATATATTGATATTGGTGACATACGCATCCTAGGTTGTACTTTATGGACAGATTACCAATATCAGGCCAATGAAGATACTATAGCTGCTGCTATGCGCTTTATGCGTGACTATAAACAAATCTATGCTGGAGGCGAGCTCTTTTCACCTGAAATATCGATGCAAATCCATGCTAAGCAGCGTCAATGGTTAAAGCAAGCATTGATCACCGCCAAAACACTTGGCAAAAAAACTGTTGTGATGAGTCATCATAGTATCAGTCCATTATCGGTTTCTGAGAAGTATGCGAATCTACCAAGTAACGCAGCTTTTATCAGTGATTTGTCTGGCTGGATGCATGAAGATTGGGCGCCAATATTATGGGTACATGGACATACACACGAAGCATTTGATTACCGTATTGGTAATACACGAATCATTGTCAATCCACGTGCGTATCCAAATGAGGTGAGCAGCACTGCATTAGCATTTGCGTGGGACAAAGTCATTGATATCGGCTAAGTAATTTTAATCATTTAAAAGCAGATATCTTTTTAGTTATTTGTCACCTTGATCTGTCTTTTTAAAATAGCGAATATAAAATAACGCTTATTTTAAAGTCTAACCGCCTAGACTCGTCAGCAATATTACAATCGAACTGATATTTTGTTCATTCATATCAAAAAATCTGCTACGCTTGCTACCATGAGCAAATATCTCAATAACAATCCCTCAAAACTGTCTGCTGAAAAGCTTGCGAGTCATACTCCAAGTGCTCCAGCACCTTCGCACTTGCCTGATAGTATGATTTCTTCAGTCAGCTTATTGCCTGAAGATAAACGGCTGATTTTATTTACCAGACATTCCTTACGTGAACGCTCTGATGGTAATGGTTTTGCCAGTTATCAATTACCCCTAACACCTAAAGGTCGAGTACTAGCGAAGTCGTGGGGGCGTTGGTTGGCAGGGCATTTACCGTACTCGCTCGATGTAGACAGTATCTCAAGTCCGATTGGACGCTGTATTGACACGGCGCAGCTGATGCAAGCAGGGGCGGGACTACAACGTGATATTACGCATCAGTCATTGTTGGTCGAGCCTGGTAGCTTAGTGACTGAGCCTGAAATAGCAAATCCAGTATTTAAAGAAATTGGTGTACTCAACTTTATCAATCGATTTTTGCAAGGCAATCTTGAAGGTACCAAAAACGCTTACCAAGGCGGTCTCGATATTTTATCGTTGTTTTATCAGCATCAGCCGCAGCGAGGGCATCTCATGCTTGCTGTTAGTCATGATACTTTGTTGTCTGCTTTTTTAGCAGTGATGTTTGATGTGATAGAGATTGATTGGAATGATTGGCCAAAGATGATGGAAGGCGTGTTTTTGTGGTTTGATGATAAGCCGTTTGAACAAGCCAGTGCACACTTCGTTTGGCGCGGTGAAGTGTATGTGCGCCCGATTCATACTTTATTAGACGGCTACCGTGCTGCCGGCTTTCATCCTAATACATTGCTCTTACCACCAGAAGTAAAATGGATCTAAATACTATTTAAAAGATTACTACTCATTTTTCAAGCAGACATAAAAAAACCTTGCCCCAGTATTAGAACCAGTAACAAGGTTTTAGTCATCACACTATAAAGGCGAGATGTGGTCTAAACGTTAACAATCTTAAGCTTGTAGGCCTTTGATGGTTTTGTTCAGGCGGCTCTTACGACG
Source organism: Psychrobacter sp. NPDC064578 (assembly GCF_044901245.1). NCBI lineage: Bacteria > Pseudomonadati > Pseudomonadota > Gammaproteobacteria > Moraxellales > Moraxellaceae > Psychrobacter > Psychrobacter sp. NPDC064578. Next base: position 161,485 of record NZ_JBJDPI010000002.1, on the reverse strand, counting down.
AGCAGCTTTATTCTTATGAATAATACCTTTGTCAGCCATACGATCAAGAACTGGTACCGCTTTTTTGTAAGCTTCGGTAGCCGCGTCATAATCTTTAGCTGCGATAGCCGCATCAACACGTTTTAAGTAAGTACGAACCATAGAGCGTTGTGACGCAGAGTTCTGACGACGTTTGGTGTTTTGACGGGCGCGTTTACGAGCTTGTGCAGTATTAGCCACGCGAATCTCCTTGATAAAGACAGATAAAAATATGAATGTGGATTACAATAAAAAAGGGTTTAACCATCATCGGTAACGAGCAGCCGTCTCGCCAGACATGATGTCGATGTCTAACATTAAAGTACCTATCTATTATTAAAGGCACCTAAATGAGCAATAGAGCATCGCAAGCGCCAAAACTGTTTGGAATAATTAAACAGCGTTAACGTGTAAAGCCGGTTATCTTAGCAAATTATCGCCCTTAGAACAATATATTTGATGATTAATGCTTAAAGAAGTTGTGTGATCATATATACGACAGTTTTTTGTGTCTCTACTCAACTGTTTCTTGAAATATTTATCAATATTGTTGCACCAAAAACCGCTTATGAGTGAATAAATCGCTTAGCCGATAAAATCTCTTACAATAAATTCTATAGAATACCCTCAGTTATGCGTTAATTTAGGTATGATACTAGGGCATGTCCTCAATTCAATCGATGGACATATAAATGGGCTAAAAGTGGCTGAATCTTGCCAAACAATGTTAAAAAAAATGTCAAATAGCTGGTTAATATCCCGATACTATTTAACATTCTGATAGTATCTGCGCTATTTTCCTCATTTGACTATGATTTATCTCATTGTTATCACCATTTTAAAAATGAGGATACGCCCTAAGATGAAAAGCTTTGGTGATAGGCTTTAAAATCAGATTTTTCATTATCATCTATTTTCCAACACACTATAAATGGATAGGCTATGCAGCGAAAAGCAATTGTAATTGGCGCGACAGGATTGGTCGGACAGCATCTTGTCAAACAGCTTAGTGAGCTTTATGACACGTTAATTGTGATTGCAAGGCGTCCGCCACGCTATATCAATACCAGCATGCGTTTTTATCAGGTTAATGATTTTGATAATTTGGCTGAAATATTTGCCAGTGTTGGCGTTGATAGAAAGACGGACGCTTTTAGCTGTCTTGGTACGACAAAGAAGCAGGCTGGTAGCGATGAGGCCTTTCGAAAGATTGATCATGATTATAATGTCAATTTTGCCAAACTTTGCCAAGAAAAAGGTGTTGAAAATTTCTTTTTGTTATCATCCATGAATGCTGATATTCATAGTCGGTTTTTATACAATCGCGTAAAAGCTGAAACTGAGCAGTCTATTATGGCGCTAGGTTTTACGCAGCTAGTTATTTTCCGTCCGTCCTTGTTACTTGGCAAGCATAAAGGTCGTCCGCTTGAAAGTATTGGTCAAAAAGCCTTTCAGCTGATATCGCCCTTAGTTTCAGAATCATTGTCACTGCATCCCATTTCCGCCAAACGCGTTGCCATTGCCATGGCGATGAGTGCGCATGATGTTTATCAGCGTAATAAATACCGTAATGAACCAGCTATCCAAACCACTGATATCATCGAAAATAAGCAAATGCTAGCGATGACTAAAGTTAAAAAATAGCCTAAGTATTAAGTTGAAGGAACAATTAAAATTAAGCCCTCGTCATAAATAATCAGTCATAAACAACCAATCATACATAACAAGGAGCGTCACTATGTCAGACATGCCAGAATCAATAACAACGGATAAAGAGAACTTTGTGACCTGTGATTTATTGGATGCCAATCCTGAGTCGCAGGTGTGTTTGCCTAATATCGAAGGTAAGTCTTTTCATAGCTTTGGCGGCAAAAGGAAATTCTGCGGTGAAATTGTGACGGTGAAATGCTTCGAAGACAATAGTCGCGTCAAATCATTGCTAAATAGCGATGGTAAAGACAAAGACGGTAACGGTAAGGTGTTGGTGGTTGACGGTGGTGGTTCAATGCGTTGTGCTCTGCTAGGCGACATGATTGCGCAGTCAGCGATTGATAATGGCTGGGCGGGGGTTATCGTATACGGCTGCGTCCGTGATGTTGATGATATGGCAGCAATGGACATCGGTGTTATGGCGCTTGGTTGCATTCCGCGTAAATCGAATCGCCGCGATGAAGGTCAAACCGATATTGAAATTAGCTTTGGTGATTTAACATTAAATTCTGGTATGTTTGTCTACGCAGACAATAACGGTATTATCGCTAGCGACAAGCCATTAATTTAACACCAGCTTAATAAATAGCACTCAAAAACCTCAGCTTAGCCGTTGAGGTTTTTACATTTAATCATCCTGTCTTTATATACGAATATAATCTTTATCAGCTATTTGGCTATTGGTTTTTTAATAAAAATGCTAAGTGACAAACCGTTACGGCATAAATTTTGGTAATTGCTGAAATATTCGTATAATAGCTCTCTGACTCTTAACATTGATCCTACTCTTTATGCCTATCACTGCTTTGACTGACGCGTTTGAACCAATTAACCAGCAGTTGTTTCCTATCCAGAATGCCGAGCGGCGTTGGCTGGCACCTGTGCATGGTGCAGTCAGCAGTTTGTGGCTAGCAAGTCTGGTGCAAACACCGCTATGGAATGTTGCCGACCGATTAAAAGTCGTGGTAACTCGTGACCAAAACCAGCTTAACCAGATAGAAACAGAATTGGCATTTTGCGGCGTCGATGCTTATGTGTTCCCCGATTGGGAGACGTTGACCTATGATGAGCTGTCACCGCATCAAGATATTGTTAGTGAGCGTATCAATCTATTAACCGATATGCCAACGTCAGGCGTGCTGCTCATCTCAGTTCAGGCGTTGATGCATCGTGTCGCACCGCCAAGCTGGCTGATAGGGCAGCATTTTGATTTGAGTGTTGGTGATCGATTTGATATCAATACCCAGCGCGGATTGCTGGCAAAGGCAGGCTACCGCGCCGTTGAGAATGTATTTGAGCCGGGTGAATTCGCGGTACGTGGCAGCATCATTGATATCTTTGCCATGGGTCAGCCGTTCCCACTACGTTTAGATTTGTTTGATGATGAGATTGAGACCATTCGTTTTTTTAATCCGCAAACCCAGCGGACATTGACCGTTGATCACCTCAAAACAATGATGAGCGGCAACGATAGTAGCATGGGCAAAGAGTCACTATCACTGCTACACAAGCTACCAGATATCTCAAAACCTATCGAACAATTCCAAATACTACCCGCCAAAGAATTTCCGCTTGATGAAGGGCGTGAGACGTTTCGTACCAACTTCGCTACGATGTTCCCTAATGCGAGCAGCCGTAAGTTTGAGCTACATAAAGACGTAATGGCAGGTATCGCTAGTAGCGGACTTGAATATTATCAGCCGCTATTTTTTGATTTAAAAGAATGGACAGCAGAGAGTAGCTTGTTTGCTTACTTACCAAGCGATGCGCTGTTTATCACTGATGAATTGATTAATGAAAAACAGGTAGATTACTGGTCACAAATTCAGCGCCGTTATGAAGAGCGTCGTCATGATATCGATAAACCTATTGTCGCGCCTGAATGGTTATATTTGCTATCGAATACTTTAAATGAGCATCTTAATCATTATCCGCGCGTGATTCTCAGTGCGCGCAATGAGCTGGCTAGCATGACGGATGTCGCTGCGATTGACAGCGATGATCCATTGTTAGTAGACAGTTCGTTGTTACAAGTTGATCACCAGTCAGATTTGCAGCCTCAATTGCCGCTGACGGCAAATAAGCAGCAAGGCTTGGTGACGCTCAGTGCGCAAGAGCCGCCACAATTGACCGTTAACCACCAAAAGGCTGAGCCTCTTACCCAGCTATTAGAATTTTTAGAGCTGCAAGCACAAACAGCGACGCCAGCATTGATCGTTGCTGAAACAGCGGGTCGCCGCGAAATTCTCATCGAGTTGTTTAAAGGCAAAATCGATATCAAAGCTTATGATAGTTTTGAGGCGTTTTTAGCAGCGGACAAAACCAACAGCGTTAAAGGTAATAAGCTACCGCAGGTTGGTTTAACCGTTGCGCCCATTGAACGTGGGGTATATGTTCCTGAGCGTCTGGTGCTGATTAGTGAGACGCAGTTATTTGGTCGCCAAGTATTGCAAACACGCCGTCGTCGTCAAAGCGGGGTGTCTGAAGAGTTTTTGGTTAAAAGTGTTACTGAAATAACCGAAGGTAGCCCAGTTGTTCATATCGAGCATGGTATTGGGCGTTATAATGGGCTGATTACGTTAGATGTGGGCGACGGTGAGCAAGAGTTTATCCACTTAAAATATGCCGATGATGCCAGTATTTATGTGCCCGTTGCTAATTTGCAAATGATTAACCGTTATAGTGGCGGTGACCCAGCACTTGCGCCATTGCACAAAATCGGTAGCGGAAAATGGGATAAAGCCAAACAAAAAGCGCTTGAGCAAATCCATGATGTAGCGGCCGAGCTGCTTAATATGCAAGCGCGTCGTGAAGCCAAAGTCGGTATTCATTTTACAATAGATGCGTCACAGTATGAGCTCTTTGCCAGTCAATTTGCCTTTGAAGAAACGCCGGATCAAGCCAATGCCATTCATGCGGTGATGGAAGACATGCGACAAAACCAACCAATGGATCGGCTCATCTGCGGTGATGTGGGTTTTGGTAAGACTGAAGTAGCTATGCGGGCAGCATTCATTGCCGTCAGCGCCGGTTATCAGGTAGCGGTGCTAGTGCCGACGACCTTGCTGGCCGGTCAGCATGAAGACAATTTCCGCGACCGTTTTGCTGATTGGCCAGTGCGTATCGAGACGCTATCGCGCTTTGGCGGAAAAAAGCATCAAGAAACGGTGTTGACAGATCTAGCAGCAGGTAAAGTCGATATCGTCATCGGCACCCATAAACTGTTACAACCTGATGTGAAATTCTCTAGTTTAGGTTTGATGATTGTCGACGAAGAACATCGCTTCGGGGTGCGCCATAAAGAGCGTATCAAGGCGATTCAGACGGATGTGGATAGTATGTCGATGACAGCAACCCCCATCCCTAGAACGCTCAATATGGCGCTCTCAGGTATGCGTGACATGTCAATTATCGCGACACCGCCAGCACGTCGTTTGGCGATTAAAACCTTTGTCATGCAAAAAACGGATGCTCTAATGAAAGAGGCCATCTTGCGTGAGTTATTGCGCGGTGGGCAGGTTTATTTATTACATAATGATGTGGCGAGCATTGAGCGTATGGCAGAAACCATACGTGAATTGGTGCCTGAGGCGAGAGTAGGGGTTGCTCACGGGCAAATGCAAGAGCGCCAACTTGAGCAAGTGATGCAGCAGTTTTATCATAAAAAATTCAACGTCCTGATATGCTCCACCATTATCGAAACCGGTATTGATGTACCGAATGCCAATACCATTATCATTGAGCGCGCTGATAAGTTTGGCTTGGCACAATTACATCAGCTGCGTGGTCGTGTCGGTCGTAGTCATCATCAAGCGTACTGTTATCTACTTGTGCCTTCTATCAAAGGGCTTAAAGGCGATGCTAAGCGCCGATTGCATGCGATTGAACGCGCCAATACGCTGGGTGCAGGTTTTATGCTGGCTAGCGAAGACTTAGAAATTCGCGGTGCTGGTGAGATACTTGGTAAGCAGCAAAGTGGTAATATGCAGGCGATTGGTTTTAGTTTATATATGGACATGCTAGAGCGAGCAACTAAGGCGATTAAAGCGGGTAAAGAGCCTGATTTAAGTACACCATTGTCGCTGACTAGTGAGATTAATCTGCATAGCTCAGCATTGATACCAGAAGACTATCTGCATGATGTCCATCAGCGTTTGTTATTTTATAAGCGCATCAGTAATGCCGATGATAAAGAGGCATTGATTGATATTCGTACCGAAATGATTGACCGTTTTGGTACATTACCAGAGCAAACTAAGCAGTTATTTGCCATCCACGGACTGCGTATACAAGCTGAGCCGCTCAAGATTAATAAGATTGATGCCAATAGTAATAGCATGACATTAGAGTTTGCGCCTGATACCCCAGTCGATGCCTTGGCAATTATTAAGTTGATTCAGAGCAATGGTCAGCGTTATCGTATGAACGGTGCTTCTGGTATTCGTTATCAAGATGCTGATAAACTGGGAACGCCGCAACAGCGCGTCACCGCGATACAAGAGTTATTACGCTATTTTAGCGAGCATATGGTGGCAGAGTCAGCGTAGTTGTTTTGGTATTTCGGCATTTTGAGAGCTTAGCAATGATTTTCGGTCGATTCAATCAGCTTAATAAGTCAGCTAGACAGTGCTCAAGTAGGACGTCAAGACAATGAGTCATAGCGCTATTTTATCGGTCGGATAACTGATAAAATAGCGGCATCCTATATTTAGCCTATTGTTTTTTATTAAATTAAATTCTGCTTTTCTAGATTTATATTCCTTTTATCTGAGTGTCATAACAAGAGAACCGTCATTATGTTCCAACTTCATCATAAACTTGCTGCCGATAGCTTTTTAGTGGGTGACTTCCCATTATCGACTTGTCGTTTAATCAATGATTGCCAGTTTCCTTGGTTAATATTAGTGCCGCGCGTATCAGGTATCAAAGAGTTATATGAGTTATCTGAAGCCGATCAAACACAGTTTTTACGTGAGTCAAGCTGGTTGTCGAGTCAGCTAGCCAAGACCTTTCAAGCTGATAAAATGAATGTAGCTGCACTCGGTAATCAAGTGCCCCAACTTCATTTTCATCACATCGTTCGCTATCAAAATGACATGCAATGGCCAAATCCAGTATGGGGCGTCCCTGCTATTCCTTATACTAAAGAGGTGTTGGCGCAGATGCAGCAAACGTTAATGATGGCGCTACGTGGCCATCATCAGATGCCGTTTGACTGGCAAATGTAATAAATACCTGAGTAGTAACAGGTCGGTAAGTTGATTGGCAAATTGATAATGATACTCTATTGGCTAGGTATCGATTAACTAGGCATCGATTGACCCATCAAAATAACTGGAAAAATGGCTAAACGTTTAAAGTTAGGCTTTATTTTGGTGTCTTAGTCGTTTTACGGTTATGTGCCAACGTTATGCTCAGTTATTACAGCCCCTAATTTTTATATATTAATAGGTTTTAAGTATTTGAAATCCAGATAAATATTATCTGGATTTTTTGTGTTTTGCTCAAACGATATGTCTTATAATCCCGATTTAGTAGCATATTAAGACAAGATGAGTGATGAGTGGTAGGCTTTTGGCTATCAGTGACATGGGTTTTGTTGCATTTAAAAAGTATAATGTAATCATTGATTAATTTTATACACAACTTGGCATAGAGGTAGGTAGTGCGCGTGTGCTATCCTCAAGCCTTTTAGTTTTTTACATAGCCTGTTTTACGTAAGCGAATACTTCATATGCCTTTTTTAGACACGCTGAGACCAAATCACTCTTCAAAAAATGAAGGGATTTATCGATTTGACTATCCAGAAGTCTTCGTTTTAATGCTTACCGTAATACTCCTCGCTGTACATTTTAATTTTAGACCTACTTCAATGGCACTGCTCGTTATTGTTTGTCTGCCAAGTTTAATGATTTTGATTTATAACTATCGCCGCCAAAAAAGCTTTTGGACGTCTAACATTGTTATCATTTTACTATCGGTAGTTATTGGATCGATACAGTTTTGCACGGTTATTTCGCTTAGCTTAGCCGCGCTCATAGCACTCAGAATTATTATCAGTAGCCCTGAAAATCATTTAAAACTGATTGCCGTCTCTGTAATAACCGTCATTGTTTTCTATTATGTTAGCGTTACCCTAAGCAGTGCTGATATAGATTGCCATGAAGGCTGGACCACACCAATAATATTATTAGCCAGTATGATCGTCATACTGTATCAGTTTTGGCATGTGTACCAAGAGTATATTGGTTATGAAACTCGTGCTCATCAGGCCGTTGGGCGCTTAAGTACAATGGTTTCTGTCATTAATAAGTTGACGCGCTTCATACCTCCACAAGTTTGGGAGCCTATCGTAAAATCTGATAGCCCAGTTACCGTTGCTAATAAGCGTGCTAAGCTGACGATTATGTTCTCAGATATCGTTGGCTTTACGGAGTTGTCAGATAGTTTGAGCGCTGACAATTTGGCTGATATCTTAAATACTTATATGCATTGTATGACATTGATAGCAAACAAGCATGGCGCCGTACTTGATAAATTTATTGGTGATGGCATGGTGTGTTTTTTCGGTGAGCCAAATAGTCGCGGTGCGCGCCAAGATGCTTTAGACTGTATCGCAATGGCAATAGATATGCGTCGCGAGATGCGAACTTTGAGGCAGAAATGGCGCTTGATGGGCTTTGAGGGGTTGTACATCCGTATAGGCATCAGCACAGGTTATTGCCATGTTGGTAATTTTGGTAGTAATAATCGTCTAAGTTATACTCTTATTGGTAAAGAGGCTAATCTAGCGGCAAGACTTGAATCGAGCGCTGGTAAAGATGAGATACTGGTCAGTGAGAGTACTTACGATTATATCTGTCATAATTATGATTGTCAGCATGCGGGTGCGTTCAAGTTAAAGGGTTTTGATAGCAAGGTAAATGCATGGCAAGTGCTGGATCCAGATACGTATAAAGGTCATTTATCAAAGTGGGTTGATCACACACTACCAGGTTTCAATTTGCATCTAAATTTTAAAGATATGAAGGATAATGATTATCAAGATATCAGAGCACGCTTAAATTTTGCGCTTGAACGTGTCGAGCAGGAGCAAGAAAAAGTGGCAACTGACATAGCGGCAGCAAGCAAACGTAATGACAATCAATGACAATCGTCATAAATAATCATCCAAAAATAATGTTTATACAATCAAGCGCAAAAAAGCCAGCTATTATTATGATAGCTGGCTTTTGCAATATAACAGTCAGATGAATTTTACGGTTAGCGTTTAGTGGTTTTCTTTTGCATGGTTGAGCGTATATTTAGGAATCTCGATGGTTAAATCTTCATCATCGAGCATGACCTGACAAGATAGGCGTGAGTCAGGCTCTAATCCCCAAGCACGATCTAATAAATCGGCTTCAATATCATCCATTTCATCTAAACTATTAAAACCTTTACGGACGACCACATGGCATGTGGTACAGGCTTTTGACATCTCACATGCATGTTCAATTTTAATGCCTTTTTCCAATAGCGCTTTACATAAGTTGCTGCCAGCTTCTAGCTCGACTTCGGCGCCTTCAGGGCAAATTTCATGATGCGGTAGTACGGTAATTTTTGGCATAAATCGTCTTTCCAGTGCTAATCAATTAAAAGAATAAAAATATAAGAAATGCGCTTACTATGGTGACTAAGTCACATTTTAAATGTATCTGCTACCAATCTTGGGCATTCGTGCCTGCCATGCTGGCTTTGACGCTTTGATTCATAATACGGGCAGCAAACGCATCACTGTGAGGCTTGAGCTTTGCTTGCTGTGCCTCGATAAGTGCCAAATCATCAGTACTGAGCGTTGTTTGCAATACTTGTATTTGCTCAGCCAATGAGTGCTGCTCCTCAGAAGATAATAAAGCTGCAAATTCTTTAAGGGCAGATTGTAGCGCTAATACTTCACGCTCCGCTTCTACTTTAGTTTCGATTAAAGAACGTGTATTTTTATCTTCTTCTGCATGCTTGAATCCTGCAACGAGCAACTGCTCTTTTTGCTCATCTGATAACCCATAAGAAGGCACAATCTCAATCTTACTTTCTGTCTTGGTTGAGGTTTCCTGTGCGCTGACGGTTAGCTGTCCATTCGCATCAATACTAAAGGTGACTTCAATACGAGCAAACCCAGCTTTCATCGGCGGGATACCATATAGCTCAAAACGACCCAATGAACGGCAGTTATCTACTGTCTCGCGTTCGCCCTGTACCACATGAATCACCATGCCTGTTTGCCCATCTTGATAGGTGGTAAACACTTGGCGTTTTTTGACAGGGATAGGCGTATTACGTGGAATCAGTACTTCAACTAAGCCGCCCATGGTCTCAAGACCAAGCGATAGCGGCGTTACGTCTAACAATAATAGGTTGTTATTACTATCGCCATTGACCAATTGATGCGCCGTTTGGGCAGCACCCAAAGCCACGACTTCATCGGGATTTAGACGACAAAGTGGTTGCTTGGCAAAAAACTCTGTCACGACTTGTTGTATAGCAGGCATACGAGTAGAACCGCCGACCAAAATCACTTCGTCTAGATCAGCACTCGAAAGTTTGGCATCACGCAGTACTTGTTCGCATACGCTCAGTGTACGGCGGCTAACTGGCTCTGCAATAGCCAGCAAATCTGTACGGCGAAGCACACCTTGGTAAGATTGCTCATTGACAGTGATATCGATATTGACTTGCTCAGCATCTGTCAGGGCTTGTTTATAAGCCTTGGCTTGTTGGGCGAGTATCGATTTATCATGACGACTCACGTCTTTAGGATCGATATTTAATTGTTTGATAAGCCAATTGGTCATTAGACGATCGATGTCGTCACCGCCTAATGCACTATTACCGCCAGTTGCCAATACTTCAAAGACGCCATCAGTCAGCTTTAAGATAGAAACGTCAAAAGTACCGCCACCCAGATCGTAAATTAAATAATAACTTTCTTTATCGCCGTTTTGCGTTGACTGGTCGAGACCATAGGCGACGGCAGCAGCAGTAGGCTCATTTAGCAGGCGTAGCACTTTGATACCAGCCGCTTGGGCTGCATCTTTGGTCGCTTGACGCTGGGCTTCATCAAAATAAGCAGGGACAGTAATGACCGCACCCTCGATACTGTCTGCAGGCAATGCGCTCGCTGCCCGTTGCTCAAGCGCTGCTAAAATACGTGCTGATACTTCAACAGGCGATACTTTACCCTGAGCCGTCACAAATGCTGGCATGTCATCTTTGCTGCCGCTTAACTCATAAGGATGAGAGAATTTGATATCAGCTTGACTACGACCCATAAAACGCTTAGCCGAGACAATCGTATTTTTTGGATCATCCGCTAAGTGAGCTAATGCATCAGAGCCAACTAACGGCTTACCTATACTTGGATAATAGACCACAGAAGGTAATAAGGTATCGGTAGCTGCGCTTGCCTCTAAGACTTGCGCCTTGCCTGAGCGTACTACCGCGACCAATGAGCGCGTAGTACCAAGATCAATTCCTAGGCCAAAACGATGCTGATGGGGTTGGGCGCTTTGATTGGGTTCGGCAATTTGCAATAAAGACATAAGATAACTCAAAGATAAAATGAAAGAGATAAAATTAATAAGTGAAATAGAACAAATATGATAAGCGCACTATTGTGGTTTAACTGCTTTGTATGCACGTGAAAACGAAGATACTTAGCGATTAAAAGTGCTTAAAATAAGGGATTATACGGCATCGCTGTGACTATTTTAACCATCGCTTATAATATAGTTTTCAAATAAGCGTCATAAGCTAATAGCATTTATAAATAAATTTGGCATATAAAATAAATTAACAAGCTTATACGTCAGTTAGTTAGACGTATAAATCATCATCATCTGAATGCTCAGCAGTCGCTAACTCATCGATACCAGTAGTCACGTCAGCATTTAATTTGACTAAGAATTTCAGTTTTTGTGTCGCATCAATCGCCGTTTGCCAATCTTGGTTTTGGTAAGCATCGTTAAAACGCTTAGACTGTTTTGCCAGTCGCTTGGTGATTTGAGGGTGTAGTTGTTGCAATGTCGCACGATCTTTTCCTTCGATTGCGTCATCTAAATCCATTCGCATCTGCATAGCATCTTCTAAAAAGTCCAAGTCTGCGATTGAGTGTTCTAGATTCTGTGCTTGATCGGCCATATCTAGTAGATAGCTAGCACGACTATCAGGCGCACTTAACGCTTGGTAGGCTTGGTTGATTAATGCTGAAGCTTGCTCAGATTGCTGTTGCGCTTGTGAGGTGTTTGCCAGATTCTTGTCGACATTATCAGGGTGATAACGTTTTTGTAGCAGGCGTAAATGCTGATCGAGACTCTCTTGATTGACTTCAAACTGTACAGGTTGCTCAAATAGGGCAAAGAAGTTATCAAACTGGGCTTCTGCAGTAATATCTCTCATATCATACGCCTTGCTTTTTATTTATTTTGAAAGTTTTCTTTAGTTGAGAACATATTTACGATGGCTTAAATATAGAGTCAGTAAGCTCTAAACTAAAGGGTTTTCAACCTTTGGCTCATTAGACGGTAAAAGATTCACCGCAACCACATTCGCCTTTTTGATTAGGATTGGTGAACTTAAAGCCTTCGTTAAGACCTTCTTTTTCGTAGTCCATCAACAAACCATCTAAATACACCAAACTTTTAGGATCAATAAAGATGTTAACGCCGCGGCTTTCGTAACGCGTGTCATTTTCATCAGGGGTATCTACAAACTCTAAAACGTAAGCTAAGCCTGAGCAACCCGCGGTACGGATACCCACTCGAATACCTTCGCCTTTGCCGCGATTGTCCAAAAAGTCTCGAACATGCTGAGCGGCGCGTTCTGTCATTTCAATCATGCCAACTCCCATTGACTATCAATGATAAATATCAATCAAAAAAATCTGTATAAACTGGCAATGAAAATAGCGCACTTGCCAAAAAATCTTAATAACGACCAGTTAAGAATCACTAGAAAATAAAAGGTGACAATTACATTAGCGTTATTGTCACCTTTTTAGCGTTAGTAGCTGTTCAATACATCGACTACTAAAGTACGGCCATTAAGACCGTGTACTTAGAAGTACAATACTTACGCTAATAGGTTTAGCTAGCCGCTTCTTCTGTCTCTACTGCTACGCTATGCTTACCTTTATAGTCGCTAATAGCGGCTTTAATGGCGTCTTCAGCAAGTACAGAGCAATGCACTTTTACTGGTGGTAAGGCCAACTCTTTCGCGATATCGTTGTTTTTGATTTCGCCCGCTTGATCCAAGCTTTTGCCTTTTAGCCACTCAGTCACAAGCGAGCTTGAGGCGATTGCTGAACCACAGCCATAAGTTTTAAAGCGTGCATCTTCAATGATGCCGTTATCATCAACTTGAATTTGTAGGCGCATTACATCGCCACAAGCTGGGGCACCAACCATACCAGTACCAACGTTTTTGGCATTTTTATCAAGATTGCCGACGTTGCGTGGATTTTCGTAATGATCAATAACTTGGTCACTATAGGCCATGGGGTTTTCTCCTAGTTAGATGATGAGTAGTCAATTACTGACTTTAAATGTCTAACTACTCATCGATAATTGGGGTCAAACATTTAGTTAATAGAAACGGTATTTATAAAAAGGGTATTTATAAAAACGGTATTTATAAGTGTCTGATCAATCGTTTAATGGTTCTGTGTGATAACTATGTCGTTGCTTTCGGTAATTTTAGTGCTCAGCCCATTCGACTGAATCTAAATCAACACCTTCTTGGTACATATCCCAAAGTGGTGATAAGGCACGTAATTTATCGACCGCTTCATGCATTTGTTTGATGACAGTATCGATGTCTGCTTCAGTGGTATAACGACCGAAGCTGAAACGAATTGAGCTGTGTGCTAATTCATCTGGGCGACCAATAGCGCGTAATACATATGATGGCTCAAGCGTCGCTGATGTACAGGCTGAGCCTGATGATACGGCTAAGTCTTTGAGCGACATCATGAGAGACTCGCCCTCAACGAAGTTAAAGCTGATGTTTACGATGTTAGGTACGCTGTGCTCAAGATCACCATTTAGGTAGATCTCTTCGATATCTTGTAGACCATCCCACAGTTTTTGGCGTAGCTTGGCTGCATGTGCATGGTCTTCTTCATAACGCTCATTGGCTAAAGCAAATGCTGCTCCAAGACCAACGATTTGATGCGTCGGTAATGTACCTGAACGCATGCCGCGCTCATGACCGCCGCCATGCTGCTCTGCTTTCAAACGGATACGTGGCTTACGACGAACAAATAATGCGCCAATACCTTTAGGACCGTAGGCTTTGTGACCTGAGAAGCTCATCAAATCGATCTTCGTGGTTTCAAGGTCAATCAATACTTTACCAACAGATTGTGCGCCATCGACGTGGAAGACCACACCCGCTTCACGAGTGATTTCACCAATGGCAGCGACATCGGTAATCGTACCAAGCTCATTATTCACCATCATGAGTGATACTAAGATAGTATCATCACGTAATGCTTCTTTAACTTGCTCTGGTAAGATTAGCCCAGTGCTTGGCTGCGGCTCAAGATAAGTAATCTCAAAACCTTCTTGCTCAAGTTCACGGCACGTATCTAATACGGCTTTATGTTCGATCTTACTGGTAATGATGTGCTTACCACGAGATTGATAAAAATGCGCGGCACCTTTAATCGCTAGGTTGTCTGATTCTGTTGCACCAGAGGTAAAGACGATTTCGCGTGGATCAGCATTAATGACTTCAGCCACTTGTTGACGCGCTGTTTCTACCGCTTCTTCTGCTTGCCAGCCATAGCCATGCGAGCGCGAGGCTGGGTTACCAAAGATGCCATCTACTGTCAGATACTCGCTCATCTTAGCAGCTACTGATTTTGCAACTGGTGTGGTGGCGGCATAATCTAAGTATATAAGGTTGTTATGTTGGCTCATGCTGGGTTTGCCTCGCTGTTCGATAGGGTAATAGTGTTGATATCTTTTATGGAAATCTCTTTGGTAAAGCTGTGCTGACGCTCTGACACTGACTGCACATTTTCCATGTCTAATAATTGCGCTAATGTTATATTTTTCAAGTACTGTTCGATATGATTGGACAGTGCACACCATAAATCATGGGTTAAGCACATTGTACCACCTTGACAGTCGCCACGTCCTTCACACTGCATCGCATTAACCGACTCGTCAACGGCAGATATGATGCTCATGACGTCTATTTCATGCAATGGTTTGGCTAGATGATAGCCGCCTGCCGCACCTCGGATGCTAGTGACCAGACCACGTTTACGAAGTTTGGAAAACAGTTGTTCAAGGTAAGAGATAGAAATCGATTGCCGCTTGGCGATATCAGATAAGGAGACTGCAGTGTCTTGTTGGCTGGTCTGTAATGCCAAATCCAGTAACGCAGTAACGGCATATCTGCCTCGAGTAGTCAAACGCATGTGTTATCTCCAAACTTTTAAGTCATTTTTATTTAACAACGACCTTAGCAAAATGATAGTGGTGGCAGCTTGTAGCGCAATATGAAAGCTACTGATGGAATCACATAACCGCTAAGTTGTGTCTTATCGTTATTAAACAGCAGATGATGAACCCGATGTGTGCAACGATTAAGCCAATTATACTTAATCCTGAGTAATTTAGTCAAGATTAAAGTGTGGTTGAATGGTTAATCGAGCTTATCACTATGATTGATAAAAACAATGGTATTAAAAGGAGGGGCTATAAGATTGAAAACATTGATTCCTAGTATTTTTGAAATACTAAAATACAGTCTTGAGGTTTGCGTCTTACGTTTTTTGAACTTCTATCAATTATATTAGGGCGTGCTGAATGTTCCATACGCCCTAACTATCTAAGCGTTTAATATGTCTTAATCAGCATCAAACGCGTTTGGTAAAGTAAGCAACCTTTCATTGTTAAGCTGACATTGGTAAGTCGTTGTTGGCGAAATTAATTCATTAATAGCACGATAATGGCTGCGATCATAATGACGAGAGCAGACACGGTGACGATTATCAGGGTTTTTTGTTTGCTCTGTAACTCTTTAACCGTGATTTCGAGCTCACGGTTTTTAATAGTTAAAGTGTTTATTTGGGTTTGTTGCTCTTTGATGCGTAATTTATAGCTGTCCTTTTTGTCAGCCATTTCAGCTTCAGTAGGCTTGGTTTTACCTTTGCCACCTTTTATCTTTTTAATAAGACCTTGAATTAAGCTGCCAAGACCGAGTTGCATAATAAACTGCTTGACCACCTGTACTTGAACAGACTCACCGCGCATTTGTAGTTTTTCGGTGGTTTCGCTGTCATGAGTGGTGATCGCATTGATCACTTGGATGCTATAGGCATTAATGATGACGTCAGGTTCGCTGCGGTCAATAGGTAACTCTGCGTCTAATAATACGCCTTTGGTGCTAAAAGTGGCAAACACCTCAACATGCGGTAGATACAAGCGTAGCGCCACGACAGTACCTTGCTTGGCAAGTGGGTAAGCGGCTTTACGTAGTTCGGGATCTAAACGTAACAATAGTGTCAGCGCCGACTCGATGAACACCAGAATGATATTAAGAAAAGAGTGAGACAACGTAGAACGCTTCATGTAAATAATCCGTTTTATATTTGGCAAATTAGAGGTAAAAGACAAACAAGAGTCAAAATTGACCCAAAAGGTGCAGTGATATTTTGCTTATAGTAACGCCTTTATAATAAAAAGTAACGCTAGTTTCTGTCAGTTGGGAAATTATTACTTTACAATTTGGTAATCAACAAGGACACAGATATTTATGACTGGCGATGCCTCAGTATGAGATGACATCTCTTTGAACGATAAGGCAGTATAGAGGTTGACTCGCTAAGTCGAAGTTACGAAAAGCCAAGGTGACTAGCAGTTATGACAGTTGCAGAGGCTTTGCGTAACATTGAGTGTCAAATACGTAGTACAGTAGGCAAAAATATGTAAAATCGCTTGCGCTCCTTATGCTGCCTTGATATAAAGACGATAACAAAGCGAAACCTGTTAATACGCCAGTCAGGCAGTTTTTATTGCTTAAATGCTATGAGAGCGTTACAATGCTTGGCGTGAGCGTTTATTATCCCCCTTAAACTTGAAGGAAATTTTATGAATAAGTCAGAATTAATTGATAGCATCGCAGACAAAAGTGGCCTAAACAAAACCCAAGCTGGCGATGCATTGAATGCTGTTATGGAAAGTGTTGGTGAAGCGCTAGAAGCTGGCGATAGCATCTCATTGGTTGGTTTTGGTACTTTCAGTGTAAAAGACCGTA
This sequence comes from Psychrobacter sp. NPDC064578, assembly GCF_044901245.1. Lineage (NCBI taxonomy): Bacteria > Pseudomonadati > Pseudomonadota > Gammaproteobacteria > Moraxellales > Moraxellaceae > Psychrobacter > Psychrobacter sp. NPDC064578. Next base: position 144,451 of record NZ_JBJDPI010000002.1, on the reverse strand, counting down.
AAGCACGTACTGGCCGTAACCCTAAGACGGGTGAAGAGCTTAGCATTCCAGCAAGTAAAGTACCAAGCTTTAAAGCGGGTAAAAACTTAAAAGAGCGTTTAAACTAAGCCGTTTTATTAAAAACGGATGCTGTATAACGACGTGATATACGAACGAACACAGCATTTACTTAGTAAAGCACTATATGATTTATAGCATGGCTGAAAAGTCATAATATGAATCATAAAAAAGCACCTAGATATTAGGTGCTTTTTTTATCGCTATAGTTTGTATCATACCACGTGAATATTTTGAGTCTGCATCAAAAATCACGTATCATAGGGCGCGCGATAGATGCGTTGTTTAAATAAGGCCGTTTTACTCAGTCTTGTTGTTCTATATCAAATTCACACGTTCTTATTCTTACCATTGCCTGCTTAGATAGCATTGATATTAATAGTAATATTACAATGGTTTTTCATCAATATAGGTTTATAAAGCAGAGATAACTATGGATAAATTGCGCGATTTCTTAAAAAGCTGGCCAGGTCGCATTTTATTGATTTTATGCCTATCGCCGCTCGCTCTATTGGGTGTCGAAAGCTATTTTGGAGGCGGGGTCGATCCCAACCAAGTCGCTCAGGTGGGTGAAGCAAGCGTAGGGTTGTCCGAGTATCAGACTGCCGTAAATAACCGTCGTACTGAAATACTAGAACAAGTTGATGATGCCAGTCTATTAAATGAAGATGTGTTGCACGAGCAGGTGCTCAAAGGTCTCATTGATCGTACGCTATTGGAGCAGCAAGCGGGCAAGCTTGGTATGACAGTCTCTGATGACACGATTAATCGTTTATTGCGTGAAGAAGAAATTTTTAAGGACGCAGAAGGCAATTTTTCTAACGACCAATTCTCAAACTTCTTGCGCCAGCGCGGCATGACTAAAGATCAGCTATTTGCTGAGTTTCGTAACCAGTTAAGCCTCGACCAACTCAATGCCAGTATTGTTGGCACGGCAGTATATCCAATGCAAGCGGTAAGTCAATTGATTGACTTACAACTTGAGTCGCGCAATATCTGGCTGCATCGATTTAATTGGCAAGACTATGCAGATCAGGTCAAGTTAAGCAAAGGCGATATACAAGCCTATTATGATGCCAATAAAGACACGCTAAAAAGTGCGGCGATGGTAGATTTGGCATATTTGCAATTAAGTCCTAAAACCATTCAAGTGAATGAAGTTACGGAAGAAGATTTGCAGCAGCAATATGAAGCTTATAAGCAAGGGCTAGCGGTCGTCGATGAACGTAAAATCAGTCAAATCCTATTAACGGGTAAAGATGCGAAGACCAGAGCGGCCAAAATCAAAGCTCGCTTGGATAAAGGTGAGTCTTTTGCCGCATTGGCTAAAACTGAATCAGATGATCCATCAGGAGCAACAGGTGGCGATATTGGTACCTTTAATCCCTCTGTATTTGGTAATGATGCTGCAGCGGTTGAGCAAGCTTTAGAGGGCTTAAGTATGGGTGATGTAACAGCACCTATTAAGACTAGCTTTGGCTACCAGATATTTACCGTAACCGAAGATAACGGTAGTAAAATCCCAAGCCTAGAAAGCATGCGTGCAGAGCTGACAGCAAAAGCCAAAGAATATAAGCGTCAAGAAATCTATGCAGATAAAGTGACAGCGATTAATGACTTGGCAGCAGATGGCTTTAGTATCGAAGACATCGCTCAGCAAGAGAACGTAACGCTAAAACGTATCAAGGATTATCGTAAAGAAAACAACAAGTCTGAGCTATCACAACCAGCAGTGATTAAGCAGGCTTTTGATGAGTTTACCATTCAAGATCAGGCAGTAACCGCAGGTATCGAAGTCGGTAACGGTACGGTATGGGTGCAACCAAGCAACTATCGTCCTACGAAAACGCTTAGCTTAGCTGCTGCTACACCAAAAATCACTCAGATATTACGTCAAGAAAAGGCCACGGCGTTGGCGCTAAAAGAGGCGAAGAAACTAGCCGCTGGTATTAAAACGCCTGCTGATATCAATAAACAGCCAGTACGTTTTCAATCATTAGGTGAAGTGAATCGCCAAACCACTCTATTGACAGAGAAAGAACGCGGATTGGCCTTTAGTCAGCAAGCAGCTAATAATGGCGTCGTTGCTATTGCCAGTGAGACTGAGATGGGCGCGACTTTGTTGGTCGGTGATCGTATTAAAACAGAGGAGCAGTCGCCATTATCTGATGTGCAAAGAGCACAAACAGCTGCCATCATTCGTGATAACTTGGGGCAAGATCAGCTACAAGATTACTTGGATTATTTACGTTTGGTGTATAAAGTTGAAATTAATGACGCCAATATAGCAAACGCGCAAGGGCGTTAGAAATAAAGCTATTAAGGAAAACTTGAGATACTTACTTAGTCATTCTTTCTAAATAATCTTCTCAAGTTTGAAGCATAAAAAAGCCACTGTCTACAGTGGCTTTTTTAATGAGTATTACTTTTATCATAAAGATTTAGCATTAATGGCGATACGAAATTCAATATTGCTATCAATGCTACTATTCAAAGTGATACGGAACAATTTAATGGCGGAAATGACGCATACCAGTGAATACCATCGCGATGCCATGCTCATTTGCCGCAGCAATGGTTTCATCATCACGCATAGACCCACCTGGCTGGATAATAGCAGCAATACCGACTTGGGCAGCGTTATCGATGCCATCACGGAAAGGGAAGAAGGCATCTGATGCCATAACAGCACCTTCAGTAGCCAATCCAGCGTGCTCAGCTTTGATAGCAGCGATACGCGCTGAGTTGACACGGCTCATCTGACCAGCACCAACACCGATAGTACGCTGACCTTTGGCATAAACAATCGCATTAGATTTGACGTATTTTGCCACATTCCAGCTGAATAATAGATCGGCGATTTGCGCTTCTGTTGGTTGTACATCAGTGACAATCTTTAAGTCATTGGCTGTAATCAAACCAAGATCTTGCTCTTGTACTAGCAGGCCACCATTGACGCGCTTGTAGTCAAGCTGACTATCGCGTTGATCTGGCGCTGGCAGTTCGCCGCACACCAATACACGGACATTTTTCTTAGCAGCTGTCGCTTCAAGTACACCATCTTCGATGCTTGGTGCAATAATAACTTCTACAAACTGATTGTCGATAATGGCTTTAGCCGCCGCCAACGTCAATGGGCGGTTAAAAGCAATGATGCCGCCAAAAGAAGACTCAGGGTCAGTACTAAAGGCAGTGTTATACGCGGTTACTTGATCGTTATCGACAGCGACACCGCAAGGATTAGCATGCTTAACGATAACGCAAGCAGGGGCACTAAAGGCTTTCACGCACTCAAGGGCAGCATCAGTATCGGCGATATTGTTATAAGATAGCGCCTTGCCTTGCAGTTGCTTAGCAGTCGCTATAGAGGCTTGTTGGCTTTTTAGCGGATGGTTTTCTGTATAAAAAGCGGCGTTTTGATGTGGGTTTTCGCCGTAGCGTAGGTCTTGTGCTTTTTCGAGCTGCACATTAAAGGTACGTGAAAAATTCTCAGGTTGCTGGTTTTCATTGACACGGCTACCTAAGAAATTGGCAATCATTCCGTCGTACTGTGCAGTATGCTCAAAAGCCTTCACTGCCAAGTCATAGCGCAAAGCAGGTGTCAGCTCGGTGCCATCATCTAAAGCGGCAAGTATGCGCTCATAATCTGCTGGATCAGTCACGATACCCACATGAGCGTGGTTTTTCGCCGCAGAACGCACCATCGTAGGACCACCGATGTCGATGTTTTCGATAGCGTCGTTCATGGTGACGTCAGCACGAGCAATGGTTTCTGCAAACGGATAAAGGTTGACGACAACCAAATCAATACGCTCAATCGCGTGCTCACTCATTACGGCATCGTCTGTACCACGGCGTCCTAAGATGCCACCATGAATTTTAGGATGTAGCGTTTTGACACGGCCATCCATCATTTCAGGAAAACTTGTGTAATCGGATACTTCGGTCACAGCGACATTGTTTTCTGTGAGTAAACGATAAGTACCGCCAGTAGACAGTAAGTCAAAGCCTGACTTAATAAGGCCTTGCGCAAACTCAACGATATTGGATTTATCAGAGACTGACAATAGAGCAAGTGGGGTTGTACTCATAAGAAAATTTCCATAAAAAAAGCCTGACGTAAACGTCTGGCAAGGTGACAATGACAATTGTTGTAGACAATATCATGGTGGATAGCGTCAATAACGTTAAATTGCCATACATAATGATTGGTAATAAAGACAGAGAAATGCATATAGCAGATGCTACATTAAGTCATAAGTTTTGAGTTTTTTGCGTAAAGTGCCACGATTCAGACCTAAGATTTGTGCACACTTGGTTTGATTGCCTCGAGTTTTTTCAAGGACAACCGATAATAGTGGCTCTTCAATTTGTTTTAAAATAAGCTCATACAAGTCGGTCGGCATCTCATCACCTAGCATCGCAAAGTACTGTCGTACCACACGCTCCACATGTACGCGCAGTGGTTCATGCCGCTGGCTCGCATCGCTGTCTAATGAGGAGTCAACATGACGAGTTGAATGATGGTTAGCTGTACTATAATCGGCAGGATGCTCAGAGCTTGTGGCAAAATGATTGGCATTATGCTGTGCATGAGGTGCCATAAGATAATGTCCTTGGGATTGGAAAGAGTCAAACCATAAGATATCAGGGTATTATATCAAATTAATATCGTTTAGCGCTGACAGATTAACCTTATATTGGCAGCAGTATGACTAGGGTATATGCTTATTATTATAACATTGCCACAAAATATAACTGGCTGGTTCGCACTTGCATCACTATTGAACTTGCGACCTGCCTACGTTTTTCTGACGATTAAAGTTTTAAGAGACGAGGTTGTTTATAGATAGACAGTATTTTGTTGGTAATTATCCATTCAATACAGAGGACTTATAGTCACTTCTCGAATTTGTCTATTAGCAACAGGGATGGTAAATAATATGTTTCGACTACTGTCCGCCGCTAATTGGCTTTGCTTGCTTAATAGATAATCAGCTGGCGTGGCGATGAATTCTCCAATCATATCATTTGCGCCGTATACGCTGACTTTAACATTCGGATATAGCTGTGCTTTGGCACTTTGATTGTTTAATGTGGCACTGACATCGCTCGACTTTCCATCCATCTTAATCTTACTCGATTTATGATTAAGGTTGGTAATCGTGAATGCTGTTAGATCGGCACTAGGTAAACTACAGGCAGCGACTGCACATACTGATTGTAAGCGCTCTGCATGCACTGGGTTTTTCATCAAAGTTTCTAGATTAAAAATGACGTATTGAGCAAAAAGTAGCAGTGCTAATACTAAGCATCCTAGCGTCCATAGTAAGGATGCGATAGAACGTCTCTGCGGCGTAGGTGTAAACTTTGCTTGTGCTTTTCTCACACGCTCTTCGGAGGTTAACGCTTCATCTTTCAATGGTACACCCATATCGAGCAATAGTTGTGATAAGTCGGTATCGTCTTGTCGAACCTCTTCGCTTTTATTTTGTTCTTTTAGGAGTTTTTCGAGCCAAGAATTGTCCGCAGTATCATCCACATTGGCATGAATATCATTAGCGGCTGCTGAACTGAGCGCTATTTGTGCTGATGAGGAATTTTCTGTTGTAGCATCAGATGATACTTTCACTGATGACCCGTTGTTTTTATCTGTTTTTTTAGAGAGGTTACTTGTTGGTTGGCTGTCTGCTGTAGAAGTATAACTGCTATTGTTCATATTGCTGGCTTGAGTCAGCCAAGCATCCATACTATCTAGAGAATCATACTCTAAAACGCTTTCTTCTGGTTCATCGCTATCCATATCATCATAGATTAAGCCGTCATGAATCAAATCATCCTCAATTAAAGTATCAGATGAAACATTTTTTGAATGTGGAGGAGTGAGTGGTGACTTAGCAGTGCCTGCTGCATGTTGATTTTTATTATGATTGTCAGCGTTTTGTGTAGAATGTCTATTTGAATCGGCTGTCGTATTGGTGTCAGTCGTTGTATTTTCTTGAATCGCGGAAGTACTGACAGCATCGGCAGTGAGGATAAGATGTTTATTGACCAAAAAACTCTGTTGGCATTGATCACAGCTAACCGTGGCGTTTACTTTATTCAACTGTGTTTGCTGTATTTTAAAGCAAGCTTGGCAATGAGGGCACTGAGTTTTTATGGGCGTGGTCATAGGGTCGAATCCAAAAAATTATGGTTATCAATACCGCTTAGCCACTCGCTAATAGTTGCCTATAGTGCTAATACTGCCTTTCGTATCAGCTTTAAATATTAGCTGTAAATGTCCATAAATCATGAGTAAGGACAGAGTGGCGTCAAATGCATGACATTTGACTGCCCTCTATCGTAACAGATGTAATTAAATGTTGCTAGCCTGTAAATGTACCAGATAAACGCTGCCAATGTTGGTCTTCTTGCGCTGTAAAAGCATGCTTTGCATCAAGCGCAAAATAAGGTTGATAAGCCGCCGTTACTTGTTCGGTTTGTGACTCTATTAGACCGGCCAAGACAATGCGACCTTTTGGTGCGATTAAGGTGGCGAAGTAAGGCGCTAAGCCAATGAGCGGCTTGGCTAGAATGTTTGCAACGATTACGTCTACAGGTAACACATCATTTTGTGCGCAGTAGTCAGTGAAGTCTTCTGGCAAAAACGCTTGCAGACGATCCCCAACGTGATTGCGTGCGGCATTTTGATTGGTTGCCAGCACTGCTTGTGGGTCGATATCGACGGCATATACGTGGCGTGCACCTAATAACAAAGCAGCAATACCTAAAATACCTGAACCGCAACCATAATCAATCACCACTTTGTCTTTTAGATCTTGTTCTGTTAACCAGTCAAGACATAAGCGGGTAGTGGCATGATAGCCTGTACCAAAGGCTAGGCCAGGGTCCATAATAATGTTAGTCGCCTCAGGATTGGGCGGCGTCAGCCAGTTGGGTACAATCCATAAATTATTGGCACATTCGATAGGATGGTAATTGCTCATCCATTCGCGCTCCCAATCTTTATCATCGACAGCCGTGAGCCAGATACGAGTGGCTTGCACTTGTGCTGCGATTTCATGACTGAGCTGCTCGACTGCCTGACGACTGCCAGCATCGGTAGTCGCATCAAATAGCCCTGTCAAGATAACCTCATCCCATAGCGGCGATTCACCAGGTAATGGCTCAAATAAAGGCTGGTCACCTGCGTCGTCTAAGGCGATGGATAATGCACCTGCTTCTAGGAGCAGTGCCTCAGCCAAATCGACGTTTGCTTTTTCACATTGTAAATGCAGTTGTTGCCATGCCATAACGATAACCTTAATTAAAAATAAATGTCTATTTTGGATAAATGATGCGTATGCACAATATAAAAAGTGAATAGATACCAAGTGATAAACTTAGTATCTATTCACTTCGCTATGTCTTGATATTAGCGTAGGGCTTGCTTCGCTTCACTGATGACGCGAGCGTTGCCTTGGGCTCGTCCTGATTGCAAAATAATTTGCCAAAGCGCGCGGCGACGACTGGTATCTTGAGAAACACTCAGACCACGGCGTGCCATGGCTTCTGCCTTGCGCGGCTGGTTCTTTTTCAATGCCACTTGTGCCAAATAGAAATACACCGCAGAAGATTTAGGTGCTAGGCGCTGAGCACGGGTAAAGCTGTTTTCAGCATTGGTCAGTTTGCCAGCTTTTAGTTGACTGATACCTGCTTGCATCAAATTGCGAAATGCTGGCAAGTTACTATTATTAGTGGTAGCTTGCTGTATCCGTTGCTGCGAGTTTTTTCTTGCCTGTTCTAGCAATTCGTTGTGTGACGGTGCTGACGGCTCAGAGATGATGTAGTCATCACGCGATGGGATGATAATAACTGGATCAGGTTGGGTCAATACAGGATTAGATGGTGTAAATACAGGCGTCTCTTGAGTCAACGGATTGGTTGATTCGGCTGGTTCGGAGGAATTATAAGGCTCAATGGGGTAATCATCCTCGTCCTCTGTTCTGACAATGGGCGCTTGCGTCACAGTCGCTATGGGGGCTTTAGCTGTTTGCGATGATGGCAGCGTTTGAGTCGGTACCGTTTTTATTGCGGTAGATGCAGTCGGCGCAGTCTGACAAGCGCTCAAACTCAACATGCCAGCTAGAGCACTGACTGCCAGCATCGTATTGGCTGGCTTGATTTTGATAGACCGCGTTATGACGGCTGACCTAGCTGATACAGTTTGCTTGAGAGATAACATTAAGTTGAGACCTTTTTTAAGTTTCACAAATAACTTTAGAACCATTCAACGGCACGATCATACCAAGTATCGGCACGACTTTCTGCATCATTACCATTTGACCCATCACTGTTTTCTTGGTTGTCACTATCAACAGCTTCACCATTTGGAATCTCTAAACCTTCACTACGGCGCTGCTGGTTTTGTTCACGAGCACGATCTTGTTGATATAAGCCGACAGCGCAACTGCTGGCTTCTTCTGGTAAATATGCCGACAAGACAGGCAGATAGCGTGCATCTGCACAGCGCTCATTAGACAACTTGCCTGAGTTGTTCTCTAACCACAACCATTCAATACCTTCAGGCTCTGGTAGTGCTACAGGCGTCAGCTTCAAGCGATTCATATAGTCAACCCAAACTGGCAATGCGCCAGTACCGCCGCTTAAACCAATTGGCTTGTTATCATCACGGCCAACCCAAACCACACTGACATAGTTGCCACTGTAGCCTGCAAACCAAGCGTCGCGGTAATCATTTGTGGTTCCTGTTTTGCCAGCAAGATTTAGATTGCTACCAAGTGATTGCACGCGTTTGGCAGTACCGTTTTTGACCACATCTTGTAAAGCATAGTTAATTAAGAAGTTGGTTTCAGGCGGAATACTACGCTGAGTGTTGAGTCCAGTACGTTGTAAAATACGACCACGGTCATCAATGACAGTGCGAATACTATGGATAGGCGTACGGAAGCCACCAGTTGCAAAGACTTGATATACACCAAGCATGTCCATTGGGCTAAGATTAACAGAACCTAACAATGCTGACGGGTAGGGTGGTATTTTTTCTTTAATACCCATGCGCTGTAACTGCTTGGCAAAGGTATCGACCCCAAACTCCATACCTAAGCGTACCGTTGCTTGGTTATAAGACTTTGATAAAGCGGTGGTAAATGGCACATAACCATGGTCACGATTGTCATAGTTCTTGGGGTTCCATTTAGTACCATCGCTTAGATTCACGGTAATCGGTGAGTCATCGACTGAGCTTGCAAGATTATAGCGTCCACTTTCAAGTGCTGTCATATAAATAATAGGCTTCAATAACGAACCCACTTGGCGCTTGGCATCGACCGCACGGTTAAAGCCGGTAAATTCACTGCCACTACCCACCACAGAGACCAGCTCACCAGTCTCAGGATTGGCACTCACTAAGGCACCTTGCAAGTCTTTAGTTTTGCTACTATTACGACGCAGCTCACCCAATTTTCTATCAACCGCTTTGTCTGCGGCTAATTGTGCAATAGGGTCCAAAGTACTGATAATGATAAGACCTTCATTTTTGAGGTCATCAGAATAGTACACGGTATTCAGCTCGCGCTTGACGATATCCAAAAAGTCAGGGAATTGACTTTTGCCTTCGACAGGTTTGTCCACGACACCAAGTGGCTGCTTTAGCGCTTTTTCATAGTCTTCTTGACTGAGTGAGCCAACGGCCAGCATGTTGCCCAGCACGACGTCACGGCGCGCTTTTGAGTCGTTTGGATGGCGACGTGGGTTATAGATACTCGGGCCTTTTGCCATACCGACTAGCAGGGCTTGCTGATCCAAGCGCAGCTCATTCAGTGGTTTATCAAAGTAAAACTGTGATGCCAAGCCAAAACCATTAATAGAGCGGTTGCCGTTTTGACCCAAATAAATCTCGTTGAGGTACGTTTGTAGAATTTCATCTTTGCTATAATGTAGCTCGAGCAATACTGCCATCAACGCTTCGTTGGCTTTGCGCTTCAGCGTACGGTCTGAATTGAGATAGAAGTTTTTAATCAGCTGCTGAGTGATGGTCGAGCCGCCTTGTCTAGAGCCACCAGAGAAGTTGTTCAGTACGGCACGTGCAATGCCTCGTATAGAGACGCCTTTGTGCTCATAAAACGCACGGTCTTCCGTGGCTATTAACGCATCAATGAGTGGTTGTGGCACTTCATCTAACGAGACGACCAAACGATCTTCATTACTGTCAGGATAAATACCACCGATACTCACCGGCTCTAAGCGAATGATGCCGCTTTTGGCAGGCAAAGTGCTTTGTACGGACTCAATCTTGTTACCAGCAATGGTCATTTTTATGACTTGCTCTTTATCCACATCGTTGGCGCTATAAGTAAAACCGCGAGTATGAATAAAGTAGGTATTACCTGATCTATGATAGGTTCCCGTGCGATCATAAGCTTTGTTGCTTTGATAGTTCAGCAACTCCAGCCATGTCTTCATCGTATCTTTGTCGACACTCGCGCCTTGATACAATTCAAGCGGCTGCGAATACACTTTAGCAGGGATATCCCAGCGCTTACCCTCAAACTTATGAGTAATGGTGCGATCAAGTTTGATTAAATATAGCGCCAAGAGCACCATGCCAGCAATAATGACAATTAAGATAAGACTACTAAATACCAACCCACGCTGCTGTGAAGGGAGCGTGTGGTTAACAGATTTAGAGGGCTGTGTTAACTTGGTATTTGGTAACTTGGAATTGGATGTTTGCACTGATGTCGCACCATTTTGGTATAAAAAACTGCCTCATAATGACGCAAATTGACAAATTTTTCAATCTATCATCGTCAACGCAGGCATTCATTGATTTTAAGCTGTGAGTCGTTAAGCTCTTCACAGCACTTGCTTATAGTATAATCTCTGTTAAAACACGGTCATTGCTAACAAAGCATTAAAAGCTTTAGATTGGCAGTATCATTGTTATATAAGTGTCATATTAGCTTCATGTCACCATGTCACCATGTCACATAGCCATGCACGATAGCAGTTTAGAGACGCGCCAACGATGTGTTTTTTATGAATTAACCGCTACTGTTATTGTTTTATTTTTTGTGAGCCGTGCTGAGAGTTATTTAAAATAGCTGTTTTAGATAGGTCTTCTGCATAGGCGTTGAGTCTCGTTAATGATAGTAAGTTTACTTAAAGCGAATAAGGTTCGAGCAAACCTGTCTAAAGGAAGTAAGCGCGATTATGTCTAATGTCCCATCATCAATGGCATCGACCACCAGCCAGCATTATGAAGATAACTCTATCATCGAAGGTTTAGTATTGCCACTCGCAGGCCACTGTTTCCACTGCGGTGATCCTGTACCGCAGCCGCCGTTCCATGCCAAGATATTGGGTAAGCCGCGTGAGATGTGCTGTATGGGCTGTCAGTTAGCCTCTCAAAGCATCGTAGAGGCAGGGCTTGAGCAGTATTATCTGGACCGCTCAGAGATTAATCGCACGGCAAGTCTACCAACGCAGTTGACTCGCCTTGAGGCGTATGACCATGACGAGATCAAATCACAATTCGTCTATGCTCAAGACGGACTGTCGGTTGCAGAGCTGTCCGTCAATAACCTACGCTGCGCGGCATGTACTTGGCTAATTGAGTCGCGTCTCGATGAGTTAGAGGGCATCAGTAAATGTCAGGTGAATTTGACCAATCAGCGGATGCGTGTGATATGGAACGAGGATAAGCTGCCGATCAGCCGTATTCTTGCCACCATTAATGAAATAGGCTATGAAGCCAAGCCTTATCGTCAAGATACGCATGAGGCGATGCTGGCGCGTCATAACAACCAAATGCTCATAAGATTGGGCATTGCCGCGTTGGGCTCGATGCAAGCGATGATGTATGCCGTTGCCATCTATTTTGGTGAATACAGCGACATGCTAATATTTCAGCGCGATTTTTTGCGCTGGGTATCTTTATTTGTCAGTACGCCCGTTTTCTTCTATGCGGGTGTCCCGTTCTTTACCTCAGCGTGGTCGGCAATTCGTGCCCGTCAAGTCAATATGGACGTGCCCGTCAGTATTGCACTGATTGTGACTTTTTTCGCGAGCCTGTATGCCACCATCACTGGGCAAGGGGAAACCTATTACGATTCGGTCAGTATGTTTATTTTCTTTTTACTGGCAGGACGTTACATTGAGCATAATGCCCGCCTAAAAGCCGCCACCATGGCCAATGACTTGGTCGTGGTTGAGCCAGTACTGGTACAAAAAATTGCGGAAGATAAAGAAGCCGCCGCGCTTATATTACAGCAGTTAAAGAAAAATGAGCTCGAGAAAACAGCTATAAATGAAGACGTGAGTAATCAAGTCAGTAATTTGGATAAAAATGAGGCGAGCACATCAGCCAATCCAACGTCTAATTTTATGCAAAGCATGGATGCCAATGTTCATCGGCTCACATCAAAAATTGCACAAGACTGGCAACGCACGCGTACTCAAAAATCAGCCATATCAACAACAGCAGATGAGGCAAAAGAAAAACAAATGGTCACCGCCCATAGTTTGCAAGTGGGTGATATCATTTTAGTTGAGGCTGGCTCTGAAATCATCAGCGATGGTATTTTGCTGAGCCAGACTGCTACCGTGTCGCAAAGCCTATTGACGGGTGAGGGCGACTTGATTATCAAGAGCCAAGGTGACTATATCGTCGGCGGTGCACAAAACGATAGCCAACCGTTTGAGATGCTGGTCACAGCATTGCCAGCAGACAGCCAAATTGGCTTGATTGATCGGCTGATGAACCGTGCCATGAGTGAAAAGCCCAAACTGGCACAGCAAGCCGATAAGCTGGCACGTTGGTTTGTGGCGCGTATTTTGGTCTTGTCTGTCTTGGTATTCATTGGCTGGTATATCGTTGACCCAAGTCAAGCGATTTGGGCTACGGTCGCGGTATTGGTCGCGACTTGCCCTTGTGCACTGTCTTTAGCGACGCCGATTGCGCTGACGGTCGCGACCAATCGACTGGCAAGCTATGGCTTTTTGACGACGCGTGGACATACGCTACAAACGCTCGCTGAAATCACTCATGTCGCCTTTGATAAAACAGGTACTCTCACTTATGGTAAGCCTAATTTATTAAATATTGAGCTGCTTAAAGATAATGATATTGCAACGGCTACAGACGAGCAAAAAGATACGCTATTAGCAATTGCCGCCGCCTTAGAAGTGGGCAGTCGCCATCCTATCGCACACGCGCTGCTTACCGCTGCCTATCAGTTGCACTTGCCATCGACGCAGGCCTTACAGCATTATCCAGCAGGCGGTGTCGAGGCAGTGATTGATGGCGTATTATATCGAATTGGTCATGTAGATTTTGCGTTAAACGATGCTGATAATGATATGGTCATTGATTTAGTATCACAGCGCGCCAGCTCAGCGGTGGTTTTATCTTGTCAACAAAATGACTCGGTCACTTGGCAAGCGCTGGCATGTTTCTATTTCAATGATAAGGTGCGTGATAGTGCCAAAGCCATGCTCGATACGCTTAAAGAGTTGGGTATTGAGACAGTTATGTTGACTGGTGACCCAAGCCCGCAAGCGCTGGTATTGGCTGAAAGTTTAGGAATGCATTCTGCTTACAATGGTCTGTCGCCAACGGACAAGGTCACTCACATTCAAAAGCTACAGGCGGAAGGTGGCGTAGTGTTGATGGTGGGAGACGGTATCAATGATGCGCCAGTGCTAGCAGCAGCAGATGTCTCAACTTCTATTGCGGGGGCGGCAGATTTGGCACAAGTATCGAGTGACAGTATTATCTTAAATGGTCAAATCGACGCTATAACTGCTGCCAAACGTATCTCTGATAAAACGGAACGTATTATCAAACAAAACTTCCGCTGGGCACTGATTTATAATGGCAGTGTGCTAATACCAGCAGCGTTAGGCTATGTGCCACCTTGGCTGGCTGCTATTGGTATGTCATTAAGTTCATTGTTTGTGGTTTTAAATGCGCTGCGCTTAAAGCGTGCTTAATACCCATTCAAAAAAACGATTAGCTGCGTCAAACTTACTTAGCCTACTAATGTAGTACTGAAACTCATCTTCCTTGCTGCTCAAATTTTTCCAAACAGTATGTCTATCATAAGTATTTAACTTTACCCATAAAAAAACCGCCTTTAACTATATGAATAGATAAGGCGGTTTTTTATTTAGATAACGATTAACTGGTTTTTAAATTAGTCTTGTAAGTAGCTAAGCAGACGCATAAATTCAATGTACATCCACACAAGCGTTGCAAGAATACCAATACTAAATAACCATTCGTAGTCTTCAGAGACACCCATCGCCACACCGCGATCGATATTATCAAAGTCTAATAACAGCGTAAAAGAAGCGATAACAATCACAAACAGGCTAAAGCCGATAGCGATAGCACCACCTTCAAATAAGAACGGTAGGCTTGAACCAAACGCTAAAGAAAGTACCCATTGCGCCACATAAACCAGCATAATTGCAATCAATGCTGAAGTCACAATTGAGCGGAACTTTTCAGTCACTTTGACCAGACCTGAGCGATATAGCCCTAGCATAACGGCTGCCGTCACAAAAGTGGCACACATAGCGGTCACTGGTACACTCGGATACATCCGCATAAAGAACAGCGAGATGCCGCCTAAAAATATGCCTTCTAACAGTGCATAAGGCACCGCAAAGGTTTTGGCTTTGTGTGGTTTAAAAGTGATAAAAAGCGCGAGACCAAAAGCGGCAAACATACTACCGAAGGCAGCCATCGTGATAAAGCCTTGCGACAAGCCTGCCATAAGGGCATAAAAGAAAAAGCCCACACCAGTGATCGCAGATAATCCAAGTAATAGACTGGTCTTTTGAATCACGCCCTTGACCGTCATTGGCTTACCGCCGATCGCAAGTTCTGCGCGACTGACAATAGGATTGGCCATAAAGTTGTCCTTAATAAAATATAAATAATAGTGATGCTAGCTACTTTAGCAAAACCGCCATTATTGTCAACTGTGTTTACGTGACAGCCATCAAGGCCTCACGACCTTATAGAGCTATTATTAGTTGATGTATTTTGGCGTATTGCCTAGCTAAACAAACACGTTTAAGAGTAACGTGCGATGGCTTTTATATGGGGTTGATTACGACAGTTAACAACGATAATTCATAAACATGCTAGTCTAAACGCTCGTTTATCGCTATCATTGGCGAGTACTTTACCGTTATGCCGAGTCGTTTTATGGAAAACTCAGCGCAATCCGCAAGATTGCCGCACTTACATGAATCAGAGCTGTTCCACGCTATCAAAAACCCTGCTTTTAGGCGTATTGGGCTTATGGGCCGCGCTGGTAAACGCAGTGTCACTCAAAGTTTGGTGCAAATTGCCCAGACTATCAATGAGATGAATCTCACATTGATTATGGATGTGCAAACGGCGAACTTGCCCACTTTGAACCTCACTGAGATTGAAAAGGTCAAAATCGTTAAGCGTAGTCTAATCGGCGAGATTTGTGATTTGGTCATCGTTGTTGGCGGTGATGGCTCGATATTGCACGCGGCTGAAGCGTTGGCACGCTACCGTGTGCCTGTACTTGGCGTCAACCGTGGTCGGCTTGGTTTCTTAGCGGATGTAAAACCTGATGAAGCGGCGTTTAAATTGCGCCAAGTCCTGATGGGTGATTATCAGCTGGATCATCGTTTTCTATTGACGATGGAGATACGAGAAGGGCGCACTATCATTCATGAAGATATGGCGCTCAATGATATCGTATTGCATGCGGGGAAATCGGTACATATGATTGATTTTCAGATGAAAATCGATGGTCAAGATGTCTACCGTCAGCATAGTGATGGTTTGATTGCAGCAACGCCTACCGGTTCAACGGCCTATGCACTCTCTGGCGGCGGTCCCATTATTCACCCGAGTATGGATGCTATCTGTTTGGTGCCCATGCATCCCCATACGCTGTCTAGCAGACCGATTGTGGTGAGCGGTAATAGCGAAGTGTGCATTCGCATTCACGAAGACAATCGCACTCAGCCGATGGTCAGTGCCGACGGCAAGCCAAGCGTGCCACTTGAGCAAGAGCAACGGCTCTATATTCGTAAGCATCCAGATAAACTTACTTTATTGCACCCGCCAGGGTTTGATTTTTATGAAGCTTGTCGCACCAAATTGCACTGGAACGTCCATGCTGAGGAATTCAGTCTTGACGTGGATGATGATATTATGGACGACGAATAAGTGTCTCTTTTATATAAAAACGTTATAAAAAATATGTTATAAAAATAGTGGTGGAGAATAGGTAGGATGGATAAGCAAACGATATTAGCAAGTTTAACGCCAGAAGTGGTGGATAAATTCCGCATGGCGATTGAGTTGGGTAAGTGGCCTGATGGTCGCAAGCTGACCGCTGAGCAGCGCGAAACCTGTATGCAAGCGGTGATGGTGTGGGAGCACGAGCATCTACCACCTGCTGAGCGTACAGGCTATATTCATAAGCCAGTCAAAGACGATGGTTCTATCGTTGGGGCGGAATGTGATGTCGAGCATGAGCATCATTATCCAAACATGCCTAATCCTAAAGGTGCGGTACAACCCGTCAAGTTTCGTGATAAATAGGCTGTTGGCTAAGTTTTATGATAAAAAATGAAGCACATAAAAAAGGCCACGCTAATCAGCGTGGCCTTTTCTTATTTAATAACTTTTTAAAGCGCCGTCGTATCAACACTAGGGCGAACCGTTAGTGGGTTTTTTTGCATCAAAAACCCTTGCCAGCCCCAATGTAAAAAATTGCGGATATTGGCATGGTCAGTACCGTTAGGAGTTGCTTGAACTTTGGCATAATGCTCGCCAAACAGTTTTAGCGTGTCCAATTGATTCAGACCATGGTGCTTGGCAAAGCCAAAAATTTTCGCACTACCTTCATTTTCACCAGCTGCATTGTGTACCATACCGTTCACAAACGGGGCAGGTGCGTAGCGATAAAAATCATCAATAAAACTGATGACATCATTGAATCCAATGGCTTTTTTATCCAAACCATTAAGTAGAGCCGATACGTCTGATTGGCGGATACTCATAAATAAATGACCTCAGAGCAGATTAAAAAGTGAAAGTATGTAACTTAGCGATTGAAATAGTCTTCGTCATCAAATGAAGGCGCAAAATTGCCTTGCTCAAGATGTTGCATTTGCGACTGTACAGAACGCTCATGCTGAATACGTTGGTAAATCTCTTCGCGGTGTACGGCAATATCTTTCGGTGCATTGACACCGATACGTACTTGATTGCCTTTGACACCTAGGACAGTCACACTGACCTCATCACCAATCATTAGCGTTTCGCCCACGCGGCGTGTCAAAATTAACATGCGTCACACTCCTTATGTCGCATCAACAAATTATTACTCATCAGATTACTTCTCAATTGCAGGACATTACCGCAGCACTAGAAAGACAATGTATCAATGACAACCACAATGCTTACTATTGTGCCAATAGCGGTAATGATAGGTAGATTCATTTAGCCCAAATGAAAGCCCCATTATAGGGGGCATAACAGAGACTGTCACGGGTTTTCACAAAACTATTGGGTAAATACTCACCCTAGCAATAATAAAAAATAAAAATAGGATCTAAAAAGACCCTATTTAAATTAATACATTGTTGAAAGTAATTGATACTGACTTAATGCATAACTGTTGATGCTAAATCGATTATTTTAAGCGTTTTAAAATAAGTTATAGCCCAGCGATTTTACTTTCGCCATCTTCACGATCCAGACCAAATGCGGTATGTAGTGATTTAACGGCTTTTTCTAAATACTGTTCTTGGATAAGGACAGACACTTTGATTTCGCTGGTTGATATCATTTGAATATTGATATTGTTTTCAGCAAGCGTTTGGAACATGAGGCTCGCAACACCAGCATGAGAGCGCATGCCGACGCCGACTAAAGAGACTTTAACGACTTCATCATTAGCCAATATCTCTTTAGCACCGATCTCATCTTTGACTTCATTCTCTAGTACTTTCATGGTTTTGTCCATGTCAGTACGGTTGACAGTAAAAGTAAAGTCGGTGGTGCCGTTGGTAGAGAGGTTTTGCACTATCATATCAATTTCGATATTGGCACGACCAATCGGGCTTAGGATAGCAGAGGCAATACCAGGATGATCAGGTACACCGCGCACGACTATTTTTGCTTCGTCTCGATTAAAAGCGATACCTGAGATGATTGCCTGTTCCATATTGTCTCCTTCGTCTATCGTAATTAGGGTGCCGACATTGTCTTGAAATTCTTGGTCGAAGCTACCATCGTTGTTTTCATCAAAGCTAGATAATACGCGCAGTGGTACACCATATTTACCCGCGAATTCTACCGAACGAATCTGTAAAATCTTAGAGCCAAGACTTGCCATCTCCAGCATTTCTTCAAAGGTAATTTTTTCAAGTTTTTTGGCTTTTGAGGTCACACGAGGGTCAGTGGTATAAACGCCATCAACATCGGTATAAATCTGACATTCATCAGCACCCAAGGCAGCAGCAATAGCGACACCTGTGGTATCAGAGCCGCCGCGCCCTAAGGTGGTTGCATTGCCTTCGTCATCAATACCTTGAAAGCCTGCGACGATAACGACATTGCCTGCATCGAGTTGCTCACGGATATTTTTGTCATCGATACTTTCGATACGGGCTTTATTGTGGGCATTGTCGGTCTTAATCGCGACTTGACGACCAGTAAATGAACGAGCACCTACACCAAGCTCTTTAATCGCCATGGCAAGCAATGAAATCGATACTTGCTCACCGGTTGAGACCATTTGGTCGTATTCACGAGGATCAGGCTGAGTGCTAATTTGGCGTGCTAGATCAATCAAACGGTTGGTTTCGCCGCTCATAGCAGAGACGACAACAACTATTTGATGACCGTTGTCATGCCAGCGTTTGACTCGTTTGGCGACGTTTTTGATGCGGTCGATACTGCCCATCGAGGTGCCGCCGTATTTCTGTACTATTAACGCCATAAAAATCTACCTATTATTCATTAATGGCCTTTTATTATCATCAATGAGAGCCAATATGCGGATGTGACGCTCAATCAATGCTTGTATAGATAAAGCCGTATTATAAGAATTGCGCCCATGCTTTTTGTTTATGTATTCAGTAGTGCTGACTAGGTAATGCATGCACGATGCATATAAACGTTGACCTTTATATCATATCTACGTCACAACGTTAAGTGCCCGTAGCGCTTAGATACATGGCGATTGGTTATAACCGTTATAACCAATCGCGTATCTTATGCGTAGTAGACCAGAATGATGCTCTGTATTCATGTCTTTTTTAGGACTAGCTAAGCTGAGTTTCAATCCAAGCAGGTAGGGCGTTGATAACTGCGGTACTGTTGCCAGACTTTGGCGCGCCGCCTTGTGCGTAATCTGGCTTACCACCCCCTTTACCGCCCAGCTCACCTGCCAAATGACGAATGATATCACCAGCTTTTACTTTAGCGGTGACTGATTTTGCCACGCTTGCAGCTA
Source organism: Psychrobacter sp. NPDC064578 (assembly GCF_044901245.1). Classification (NCBI taxonomy): domain Bacteria; kingdom Pseudomonadati; phylum Pseudomonadota; class Gammaproteobacteria; order Moraxellales; family Moraxellaceae; genus Psychrobacter; species Psychrobacter sp. NPDC064578. The sequence continues at coordinate 124,865 of NZ_JBJDPI010000002.1, read as the reverse complement.
GGGCTAACTGTTCGTCTTTATCACCAATCAATACAATCACGCTATCAGGTAGTTTAGATTTAATATCGTCCATCAGGGTACGGATAGATTTGCCGTCGATACCGCTTAAGGTACTGATAAGCACGGGCGTGCCTGCGATGGTCTGTACTTCATCAAGCAAATTAGCTGCTTGGGCGCTGGCGATTTTTTGCTCTAAACGCTCTAGTTGTTTCTCAAGTTCGCGCTGCTTATCCGCCATGGTACGCACGCGCTGTGCCACTTCAGGACGTTTTACTTTTAGCTGACTAGCAAGCTCGCTCAGCTGCTGCTCACTTTGCTGAATGTTTTTAATTGCATTCATGCCAGTGACAGCTTCAATACGGCGGATGCCAGCAGCAATACCTGATTCGCTGGTAATTTTTAACACACCAATATCACCAGTACGTTTAACGTGCAAACCACCGCACAACTCAATAGAGAAGGGCTTACGCTGACCATCGATGATACTGTCAGTGCCCATGGTTAAGACGCGAACGTCACTGCCATATTTTTCGCCAAACAATGCCATCGCACCTTGTTTCATCGCTTCGTCGATAGACATATTCTCGATGCGAGCAGGGGTGTTGGCTTGAATTTGCTCATTGACTAAGCGTTCGATACGCGTAATTTCAGCAGTGCTGACGGGCTTGTCATACGAGAAATCAAAACGTAATACTTCGCTTGATACTAGCGAGCCTTTTTGCGTGACCGCGTCGCCCAATACTTCTCTTAATGCGGCATGCAATAGATGCGTGGCAGAGTGGTTTTTAGCACTAGCCGCACGGATGCTGGACAAGACTTGCGCATCGGCTGTTTGTTTGGTGTTAATGTCACCCATGGTCACGACACCGTAATGGATGATGGCTTGACCAGATTTTTTGGTGTCTTGCACTTCAAAAACGCCAGTCGCGGTGCGAATTTCGCCAAGCTCACCAACTTGACCACCACCTTCAGCATAAAACGGTGTACGGTCAAGTACCACGACGCCTTCCATACCTTCGTTTAAGCTATCGGCTGGACTGCCATCTTGATACAGCGCATCAATCGTGACGCCTTCTTCTGCAAGCTGCTCATAACCGATAAAGGTGGTTGGGTTTTCTACTTGAATGACGCTGCTATAATCGACGTCAAATTTGCCAGCATCACGCGCACGCTCACGTTGCGCTTGCATATGCTCGTCGAACTCAGCTTCATCAATAACAATACCACGCTCACGAGTGATATCCGCAGTCAAATCGATCGGGAAACCATAAGTATCGTACAGTTTAAATGCGGCTTCCCCAGATAACGTGTCGCCATCTTTTAGACCTTCCAGTTCGCTGGCAAGTAGACGCAAGCCTTGTGCCAAAGTTTTGGCAAACTGTGCTTCTTCTTTTTGAATGGCATTTTCAATGACGCTTTGCTTATCTTTGAGCTCAGGATAAGCCGTACCCATTTCAGAAACCAAAGGCGCGACCATTTTATAGAAAAACTCACTGTCAGCACCAAGCTTATTGCCATGACGTACTGCACGACGAATGATACGGCGCAGTACGTAACCACGACCTTCGTTGCTTGGGGTGACGCCATCAGCAATCAAAAATGAAACAGCGCGAATATGGTCAGCGATGACTTTTAATGACGATTGTTGCTGGTTTTCAATCTCTAAAATCTCAGCCGCCGCATCCATCAAGTGTACAAACAAATCTATCTCGTAGTTGCCATGGACGCCTTGCATGATGGCGCTGATACGCTCAAGTCCCATGCCAGTATCTACGCTTGGCGCTGGTAGTGGTAGCATAGTGCCATCTTTTTGACGATTAAACTGCATAAAGACGCAGTTCCAAATCTCGATATAACGGTCGCCATCTTCTTCAGGTGTGCCCGGTAGACCGCCTTCGATATCAGCACCATGGTCATAAAAGACTTCGGTACAAGGACCACAAGGACCGGTATCGCCCATCGTCCAAAAGTTGTCTGAGGCGTAAGGCGCACCTTTATTATCGCCAATACGGATAATGCGCTTGCTAGGAATACCGATGTCTTTATGCCAAATATCAAAGGCTTCGTCGTCAGTCTCATAAATGGTCACATACAAGCGATTTTTATCGATTGCTAGCCATTCATCTGAGGTCAAAAACTCCCAAATATAGCCAATACCGGCTTGCTTAAAATAATCGCCAAACGAGAAGTTGCCTAGCATTTCAAAGAACGTATGATGGCGCGCCGTATAACCGACATTATCCAAATCATTATGCTTGCCGCCAGCACGTACGCACTTTTGCGACGTCACCGCACGGGTATAGTCACGTGGCTCCATACCCAAAAACGTTTCTTTAAATTGATTCATGCCGGCATTGGTAAATAGCAATGTCGGGTCATTGTGTGGAATCAAACTCGATGAGGCAACGGGGGTGTGCTGTTTGCTTATGAAAAAATCGATAAAAGCTTGACGAATATCGGCTGAGCGAAATGGCTGGCTCACAGCGGCTCCTTACTGGCGAATAGAATTGAGTAAAATAATTTTGCAAATGATTTTAGCACAAACGCCCAAGCTCTTGGTACAAGAGTTACAACGGCTAGGTTATTCTGCGCCTGTAGATGCTCGATGGATTTATAGCGCATCAAAGCCAGTTGGTCAAAAAAGCTAATTGGTCAAAATCGCCGCATCAGTCTCGTCCAGTTTATCTTGTATCAATGGATTGGACTCAATGACTTGTACTGGCAAGTAGCGTAGCTGTAGCTTAATGGGTAGATATTCAGGGAAATTCTCTGCCATATCTTGAGTAATAACGGTTTCGATTTGCCGTACATCGTATGAGGTAGGCGTCGTCTCTCCACGAATGACCGCACGTACGATCTTATTTTCTTCTGAAGTATCAAACTGAGTATTGGTCAGTACGTTACCTTTATCGATAAAGTAGCTATTGATGGCTTCTTTGACGCTACTCTCAAAAACCTGCTGCTTGGCGTTGGTCTGTAGGTTGATGGTCAAATACGTCCCCAATCCACCTAACAATAATAACGTCACCGCATTACGGCGTAAAAAGGTCAAATAGTTGCTGGATTTATAATCATCATCGACCAAACGGCGAAAGCCTAATAACCAAAGTACTAAAGCATTGGTAAACTGGATAGCAATAATATTGGTTAGCGCCAGTAGCAGTGCCCCAAGTCCAAGCTGCGTCTCGCCATTGGCAAATAATATCCCACTCGCGGCAAGAGGTGGCACCAATGCAGTGGCTACCGCCACGCCGACCACTGCCACTGATAGGTGCGGTGAAACCATCGCATAAGCACCAGCAGTACCACCCGCTAGAGCAATCATTAAATCCATCGAGGTTGGCTGAGTGCGCGATAATATCTCTGCGGTCAGTGGCTGATCTTTGTGTAACCAGCCGACGATAAAACCAACCAATACCACCAATGATACGCCGACGATAACCGTAATCAGTGATTTACGTAGCAATGGCATACGATGATCAATAATCGCTAACGCTATGCCAGTAATGGGACCTAACATCATGGCAACCAACATGGCGCCAATGACGACGGCAGCTGAATTGGTCACCAGTCCATAACTGGCGATGATGGCAGAAAGTATATTCATAATGAAATACATTTTGCTCGGCAGCGCATTGGCCTCAATCCTAACGCGCACTTCTGGATAGTCTACCTTTTGATTGCTAAATTGCTCGGCAACAAATTGCTTATAAGACTCGAGCTTGGCTTCCTTTTTTTCTTTAATCTCGTCTTCTAGCTCTTCCTGATTATCGACTTTATCTTTCACAGTATTTTTTACGATAGTGTCATTATTTTTCGGTGTGTCTGGATGTTTATCAATTGAGGACGGTTTTGTGTTGTCACTATTTGCTTTGCTTTCTTGCTGAGGGTTATCAGAGATAGGATAAGTGCTCTGTGTATCAGCGGGGGCAATACCCTCTGCCTCTACCGTTATCTCAGCATCAGCATCTTCTTGAGAATTTTGCTCTGAAGCGTTATCTTCTTCTGCTTGAGCATGTTCTGCTGATGCATTTTCTAGATTTTTATGATTGGGCGCTGTTGTGGATTTTAACGATTCATTGGATAGTGGTGTCTCAAGCCCAGTTATTTCAAGTTTAGTTATTTCAGACTCATTGTTGGGCTTGGCGGTTTCTAACGTTGCCACTACCTCGTCAGCACCAATGGACTTTATCGCTATCGTTGTTTCAGGAGGCTGTGCACAAGCCATATCCTCGCCACAGTCATTGTCATTGTCATTGTCATCACGAGTCTCTGAGCTTTTTGAAGGCTCAGTATGTTCGACATTGCTATTTAGTACAGAGCTACCATCTGCGTCAGTTAGCACCACTTTTTTGTCTGGATAAATGGCCGTGCTTGAGGCATCTTTTATAACTGAAGAATCATTAGAGGGTTTGTTTTCAGATGAGGTCATGGCAGATGGCTTTCTTAAAAAGTAAAAGAAAGACATTATTGTAATGATAAAACGAGGACAACGTATGGGTTTTTTACGGCTAAATAGAGCGCAGTGTCATTAAGTAGTAATACTTAAAATAGTAAAATTATGCATCATTAATTAATAACAATAAAAACCTTAACTCTAACAGGGTTTTTATGCTTAGTCACCTACTATAGCTGGCTCGCAGGTTTATAGGAAATACTTACTTTCTTTGTGGGTTTAGTGTATAAAGGTACTATATCCACAATAAAAATGAGGAATAAGTTATGAACTGGCCATTATTCTCTGTTATCTATTCAATCGCAGCAACCGTTACCATTGGCGTTTTTATGATTGGCGCTTTAGTCACAGGTTTTAATGAAATACCTCATATCCAAATAGCAGTAGCATTAGGCGTTTTGGTGTCTATCCCGGCAGGCATGTTTTTTACCAAAAAAGTTGGTAGCATCACTGGTAATGAAGAAGGCTATAAAGTATAAAAGCGAATAATGTTGTTAATTTAAATGAATAATCCCGATTATCAGCCATAACAAAAGACCTTGATAGCAAGGTCTTTTTTTTATTTATCGTTTATGACTTATCATTTAAGTTCAACGGTCGCGCCATTTTCGATATTGGCATAAACCTCTAACACATCCCAGTTGGTCAAACGCACACAACCTGCAGAGGCTTGGCGACTGATGCCTTCAGGCTTTGGTGAACCATGAATACCATATGAAGGTTTAGACAAGCCCATCCATACGACGCCAACAGGGCTATTTGGTCCTGGTGGTAGCATATGTATTTGTTTGTCTGCGCCTTTACCAACGGTCGCTTTGTACCAAGGCATTTTCACCTTGTTAATGATTTTAAACGAACCTTGTGGCGATGGTGTGGCATCGCTACCGATTGTCGTTGGGTAAGTAGCCACCAGCTTATCGCCGTTATAAGCATATAATGTCTTATCGGCTTTATTGGCAACCACACGGTTAATGCGCTGCTTAAGTGGTGCACGGGTATTTAAAACAGTGATGGTTTCGCCCGCTTTATACTGCTTATTTTTATTGAGCTTATCTAAATAACGCACATCCATATGGAAGCGCTCACCAAACATCTCTTTAATGTCTTGATAGTATAAGCCTTTCATTTTTGACTTGGCTTCTGAACCTGCAGGTGTGCTGGCAAAGTTGGTCTTAATATCATCATCAGTGATGGTGTAAGTCACGAGCACTGGTTTATTCGCTGGAATATTTTTATTTAACGCATCCCACGTTTTTTGATCCATTTTACCTGTGGCCGGCAAGCCTTTCATAGTTTGAAAGTTGATCAGGGCTTTTTTACTGTTCATGCCCCAGCCGCCATCGATGGCGCCAGGAGAAGCATGGTTCCAATCAAGCAGTGCCTGCATTTTGATCGTCATTGCCGAGTTAACTTTCATATTCGGTGTCCATGTGGCACCGTTTACTTGTTTGGCGTAATTCGACAAATTCAGCGTAGTATGTTTTTTACCATTAACATCTTCGATGCTTTTGATAGAAGTGTCTGCTGGGCTAGCATCAGATATGGCTGCGGTAGGGGCAGCGACGGCTTGACCTTCACTAATATCGTCAGTGCTATCAGACTGCACATCTTTACGAGCCAGCTCTTCTACCGTCATATTATCAGCACTGACTGCTTGTTGCGCTGTCTCTACATCGACTTCCTGCTTTTCGTCAATCAGCTGAGTCATACGATCAGGTGAATTAGGCTTCAAGGCAGGCGTGGCTACAACAGGCGCACGACCATCGATTGAGCTACTGCGGTTCTCTTGTACATTAAGGCTAACTTTTTTGGCAATGCTAGGCATTGAGTCAGCGGTTCGTACTGGTAGGGTGCGCGTATTATCAGCAGGTGCGGCAACGGCGCTGACACTGGCAGTAACGATAGCAATTGATATAGCGGTAATAAGAGGCTTCATTTTCATCATATTGGGATACTTATGGTTATAACTAATGGGGCTATTATGCGCATAATTTGAATGCTTCGCAAACTTTTGACACATCTTTTTTCATTAAAGTCTTGCCAAACGTCAACCGTTGACGTATTCACTACAGTTGGGCAATAACTGAGCGAGGGTATGCATAAGATGATGCGCTATTCTTACTTGCAGTCCTCATTATTCACGTTGTTTTTAGAACCATTTTTATGAATATAAAACTGCAAAAATTGGCGCAACTTAGCGTTTATGTCTATAATGGTGAATAAATTTTTATTCAATAGATCGGCTTTTAATAAAAGGCGTTTTAACCCATCCGCATGTAGTCAGTGAACATGTAATCAGCAAGGTGCGATATGTCAGAAGACCAAACAATGAGCGCAGAAGAGTTTCAAAATCAATACTTCAATGACGATGGTCTAGAGAGTGAAATGGTGTTTGATTTAGAGAGTGGGATTCTGGGTGAAGACGATCAATTTGCCAATTTGCCTGCAGAATTAGAAGAGGCCCGCGAGCAATTGGTTAGTATTCGTGATTTTATTCGCTTTTCGGTCACCCAGCTTCGTAATTATGATGTGGTCGTTGCACAAGGCACCACCGATGAGTTTGCTGAAGCATCCGCCATTGTTTTGCATTCTTTGGCTTTAGACTGGTCAGCCAATGAGCAAATTTTAGACTGCCGCTTGACCACCTCAGAGAAGCAGTTGGTACTGAGTTTGTTAGAAGAGCGTATCGCTGAGCGTAAACCATTAAGCTACTTGATTAATTTATCATACTTCTGTGATTTGCCTTTTTATGTCGATGAGCGTGTACTAATTCCAAGATCGCCTATCGCAGAATTGATTCGTCAGCAGTTCCATCCATATTTTGATGTCAATGAGCTTGCCAAGCCACTTGGTAAGAGCGTCAACGAGCAGGCTGCTGTATTTTATGATCACGGTTTAGAGGTCAAGCAGCTGTCGCAGCCTGAACGTATTTTAGATTTATGCACGGGCTCTGGTTGTATTGCTATTGCACTTGCGACGCGTTTCGTTGATGCGCTGGTTGATGCTGTTGATATCGATAAAAGTGCGCTTGAAGTAGCTATGGTTAACGTCGATCATCATGATCTTGGGCATCAGGTTAATGTGATTGAGTCCGATCTGTTTGCTAAGATTCCTGCTGAACACCAGTATGAGCTGATCGTCACCAATCCGCCGTATGTTGATGCGGCTATTATGGCAGAGCTGCCACCTGAATTTTTATATGAGCCAGAGCATGCGCTAGCCGCGGGTCAAGATGGGCTGGATTTGGTGCATCGTATTTTGTTTGAAGCGCCAGATTATCTAAGTCCAGAAGGCTTGCTTGTCTGCGAAGTGGGCGATAGCGAATGGGCATTAAAGCAAGCCTATCCTGAAATTCAGTTTGATTGGTTGAAATTTGCCCACGGTGGTCACGGTGTCTTTGCGATTACCTATGATGAGCTCATGGCGCATCGTGAGCTGTTCAATGCTTACGTGCAACTGTTAGATAGCATTCAATAGAGCTGTCAGGTAATAGAGCTATCGAGTACTAGAACTGTTGAGTAATAAAACCATCGAGATTTACGTGATACTCAAAAATCGACTTCATTTGTTTAAGGATAAATATGGCAGGCAATAGCATTGGACAGGTTTTTACGGTCACCACGTGCGGCGAGTCGCATGGTGCAGGTCTTATGGCAATCGTCGATGGCGTGCCGCCTGGCTTAGCCTTATCTGCAGATGATTTGCAAATCGATTTAGATCGCCGCAAACCGGGCACGTCTAAATACTCTACCCAGCGCCGCGAGTCCGATGAAGTTGAGATTATCTCTGGTGTGTTTGAGGGTAAGACGACTGGTACGGCTATTGGTTTGTTGATTCGTAATACCAATCAAAAATCCAAAGACTATGGCGAGATTAAAGACACGTTTCGCCCCGGTCATGCCGACTATACCTATAGCATGAAATATGGCTTTCGTGATTATCGTGGCGGCGGGCGTTCCTCAGCGCGCGAGACTGCGATGCGCGTGGCGGCAGGTGCTATCGCTAAGAAATATCTACAAGAGCGCTTAGGTGTGCAAGTCCGTGGTCACGTCACCCAAATTGGCAATGAGTACAGTAATGTCCTAGACTCAAGCCAAATTGATTGGGACTTTGTGAATAGCAATCCGTTTTTTTGCGCCGATGCCGATGCTGTCAGTCGCTTTGAGACTTTGATAGATAACCTACGCCGTGAAGGCACTAGCTGTGGCGCACGTTTAGAGATTATCGCCAGTGGTGTACCCGTTGGACTGGGTGAGCCGGTATTTGATCGTCTCGATGCAGATATCGCTCATGCCATGATGAGTATCAATGCCGTCAAAGGTGTTGAGGTTGGGGACGGAATGGCAGTCGCAGGGCAGTTTGGTCATAGCTCTCGTGATGAGCTGACGCCTGATGGCTTTACGGCCAATCATGCTGGCGGTATTTTAGGTGGCATTTCCTCAGGACAAGATATTCGCGTTAGTATCGCGCTTAAACCAACCTCTAGTATCACTACCGCTGGCAAGAGTATCAATACGCAGGGCGAGTCGGTTGATATGCTCACCAAAGGTCGTCATGACCCTTGCGTTGGGGTACGTGCCACGCCCATTGCAGAAGCCATGCTAGCCATTGTTTTATTGGATCACTATCTGCGTCATCGCGGTCAAAACGCGGATGTGATGCAGCCAGTAGAGTCGATTACTTAGTGTTTCATTGTGTTTTTCTGAAAGTACACTTATCTTGAAAAGGCTTAAGCATGTCTGTTTATCACTATATATTAACATGGTCTGAAAATAAGCCATTATATCTAAGAGACAGTCTTCGAAGAATTTTAAACGCTTCTATTGATAATGATGATATTAATGAGCTAACTTTATTAGTCAAGAAAGAACACGGTGATAATACAGTCAATATTCAACCAGTTTTTTATGATCAAACGCATATTCCGACAAATATTCAAACTAATAATGACTATCCAAAACTACTAGGTTTGAAAAATCCTAAAAATATATCTGCTTTACATAGTGAAGCAGATTTAAAGTTTTCACAAGATGGTCTAACCGTCATTTACGGTAATAATGGTTCTGGGAAATCAAGCTATTCAAGAATTTTTAAGAAGTTATGCTGGAGTAGAGCACCAAATATAGAATTGAAAACTAATATTTTTAGAAGCGATCGAACTCAGCAGCAAGTTGAGATAAAAATAGGTTTTGAAGGGCAAGATATTGATTGGATATGGAATCAAAGTAATGAAAGTCATTCTCTGTTAAAGTCTATATTCGTATTCGATAGTGAATGTAGTGAAGTCTATATAAATAAAGATAACCCAGCTGAATATAAACCTGTTGGCATAGATTTGCTCGAAAGCTTAATCGATGTTTTTAATCAAATACAATCTAAGCTAAAATTGGAAATTTCACAATATAATGCAGGCAAGCCCGCTTTGCCAGATTCACCAGTTAACGTACCAATCTCTAGCTGGTATAGTCAGATTGAGAATGTTGATAATAAGCAGTTAAATGATTCTATCCAATTTAATCAAAGCGATATTGACAGAAAAATTTTTTTAGGAAGTATTTTAGATAGCCCAAACCCAAGCAGAGATATACAAGATTTAAGGGTTATTAAAAGCAACTTACAAAGTTACTTTCAAAAAATATCAGGAATTAAAAATTATTTCAGTACTCAAGCTCTAGTTAATATTCGAGATTTAAAGCAAAGTTTTGACGATACTAAACAGGCTTATGAAATAGCTAGCAATGAACTGAATGATTTAAATACTTTCCAAAGCTTTGGTACAAGCCCATGGAGAATTCTGTGGAGTTCAGCTCAGGATTTTGCTCACAGTTCTAATATGTCTGATGGACAAACCTTTCCATCAAATGAATCCTTGGATAAGTGTGTATTGTGTCAGCAAGATCTTGATGAAAAAGCTAAGAGGAGAATGCTACAATTTGAGCAATTTGTTCTTAATGACATATCAAGTCAACATAATGAATTAAATCGAGTATACGATAATAAAAAAATGCTTTACTCAAACATGTCTGTTTCGGCTTATGACAATATTGATGAAATAGAACGCTATGTTAATAACTTTAATGAAATATTTCAGAAATTTGAACAAGAAGTTCGTTTTGCTATCAATTCAATTTTGACTTATTTAGAAAATGGGGGAGGATTGGTATTCCCTATTCCAGTGATGCCAGTAGATATCGAGCCTATATTAGAAGATATTAGTAAAAAATTTACGAACTAGCTCAGGTACAGCAAAATAGAAATAATTTCTGGATTGAATATCACAATATTGCTGCAAAAGAATTCATATTTAATAACAAAGCTATTATCATCCAATATCATAAAGAATTTAAGTATAAACAATGGTTAAGCCATCTAATTAAACAGTTGAATACCTCGATAATATCTAAAAAAATCGGTGATATTATGACTGATGAAGCTATTAATCTACAGCATGATGAGTTCATCGCTCATCTGAACTGTTTTAATTCTGAACTATCTAATAAAGTAAAGATTTCTAAAAGCAGAACGACTATAGGTCAAGCTTTCATGAAATGTAAGTTCAGTGAAGTTAGCGACGATATGGGTACTATTCTAAGTGAAGGCGAACAACGTATTGTTTCACTCTCAAATTTCTTAGCAGAATGTACGATTGATAATAAATTAAATAGTATTATTTTCGATGATCCTGTTACTTCTTTAGATACGGATTATAGAGAGCTTATCGCAGTCAAATTAGTTAATTTAGCTCAAACTAGACAGATTATTGTACTGACGCATGATTTATCCTTTATGCGATTGCTTATGGATATTCATAAAACTGAGACCTCAAATGATTGTGAGATAATAGGAATTGATAAATATAACGGAGTAACAGGTATTGTAACAGATGAAATTCCATATTTAGCTAAGAATCTTCAGGAAAGAATTAACTCAATCCAAAGAATACTCAGAGAGCATGACTCACTTTCAATAACAAATGCTCATGAGCGGGAAGTTAAGTTAGACTCTGCTAGGAAAAGGTTCAGAATGCTATTAGAAAGGTCTGTTGAAGAAGTGCTATCAAACCGTACATATGAACGCTTTTCAAAGAATATTAATTTGAAAAGAAGCCACTTATCAAGCTATGTCGTTACTGAGGAAACTGATATTAATTTCATATTAGATTTGTTCGGTAAATATTCTATTACTGAACATGATGGAGGGATATCAACTATACCTAGGTTACCTAGTAAAACTGACATAGAAGATGATATTAGAGAATTTAGTTTGTGGAAAAATAGCTTTAAAACTAAACTTAAAGCATTTAGAGATACCAGTGTGGGTTAATTTTTGGTGAATCTTAATATTTTAAAGTTAATAAAATTTATTCCGATTTTAGATGACTAGAATCACTAAGCCGCTACTTGATAGTGGTCAATAGCCACGCATTGCTGATGACGAAATACCAATAGCAGTTGTTGACTGGGAATGGCTAACCAATGCCCAAAATCAATACTATCAATCCCTTCACCTGACAGCGCTTGTAAGCAAAAATGACGACTACCGCCTAAGCAGTTTTCTATAATTTGATTTTGTTCAATAGCGTCTTTCATGGCCTTTCTATCCTTAATAGGGATTACGAATTTGAATAACGCTATCGTAAAACAAGCAGATAGAAAACCTGTGTAGGAATGATGGAAAATTCATGGACTGGCATTATTGCTAATCGAAAATAATTTAATGAATTTGAGTAACTGTCTATTTTATCTATCTTATCTTATCTAAGCTAAGCTAAGCCTCTATTCTTTAGTCAAAGGCAAGGTAATACTAACCATCACGCCTGAATATCGCTTAATAGCAGCGTTTTTTTCATTACTATTTTGACTACTGTTATCGCTATTTGCTTTAATATTAGTAATGGCAACATGACCGTCATGATGCTCAATAACTTGCTTCACAAGGGTTAAACCAAGGCCAGTGCCTTTTTTTAAGGTATTACTTGTGACATTGGGCTGCTGTGCTTGTTTGATTTCTAACTTGGAAGATTTATCTGGTGCATGCTCTGAGGCTTTTTCAGCAGCTTGGCTCTGATGCGATAAGCTAAAATAACGGTCAAACGCTTTATCAACGGCATACTCAGGGAGCAATTTACCATTATTAAAGATATCAATAGTCACAGTTTGCGCTGAACCATGTTGCGCGATGCTGTGCAGATAAATAACGACTGTGCTATCGGCAAAATGAATGGCATTGTCCAATACATTTTGCAGCACTTGTACCAACCAAAACTGGTCAGCGAAAACGCTGGTATTTGCCAAGGCATCTGGTGATAAAAGGTCTGTTTCACTAACCCGTTTATTATCAAGATAGATGTCGATAGGCGCTAGGTGCTGCTGTTGCAATTTAGCGCTATTGTCTTTTGCAAGGGTTTGCAACAACGGTAATAGAGGGGTCAGCTGGCGATTCAGCTTAAAAGTCGGTTGCTCAACTTTGGCAAGTAATAGCAGCCGATCAATCAATTGCTGCATTTTGATACTTTGTTCACCAATGGACTGTATGAGCATCTGTTGATCTTCTTTATCGAGCCCATCATCTTCTAGCAACTCACTACTGGCACGAATGGCGGTTAACGGACTTTTGAGCTCATGGGTCAGAGTATGAACATAGTCAGTAACATAGGCGCGATTTTCCAATCGATGTTTCATAGACTCAATGGTATCCGTTAGGCTATTAAGTTCATGACCTAAGTAAAAATAGGGCTTTTTGGTGTCTTCTGCCAGTGCACTGGTATATTGGGTCACAAGGCTGATGCTTTGCTTGAGCCACCAGGCGACCAGTCCTGCTAATATAAGGGCAGCAATACTCATGAGCAGCGCTGTGATAAGCATGCGATTGCGCGTATCGTCTAAATAAGGCAACACGCTAGCGACAGGTTTGCCTACGCTAATGATACCAATCAAGTTGCCAGTGTTATCCTCTATTGGCTGTGCCACATACATCACCGTACCATCTCGCTGATTATGATCTAGCGTTGTACTTCTCGCGCCATACTGACCATTTAACGTTAGATAGACATCATTCCAGCGGCTGTAATCTTGTCCTTCATCATTGTCAGGTTCGGGTAGTGAGTCGTATATGACAACGCCTTTATCATCGGTGACATATATCCGAAAGCTACTAGGGCTTTTATTTTTATATTCTGGATCTGTTGTTTTACTTATCGTGGGCGCACCGATAAATGCCGCATCGAGTTTCGTTTGATACTGCTCATCGTATAGCTGTCCTGAAGATAATGGCATCTTTAAACTTGCTGCCAGCAATTTGCTGGTATCTAACAACGTATCTTCGATGACTTGCTGCGCCGTCGGTTTGACATAACCAAACAGCTGAGTAAATGCGACCACACCGCAGATAATCAGCACTAACGCCAACGCGAGCCAAATCCTAAAAAATATACTTAAATTCAGCAGTCGTTTTGGTTTAGTCGTTTGCTGCGCGGTGCCGATAGGATGCAGTTTTGCATACCAATTGCTTTGGCTGGCATGCGCGCTGTTATCAGCCTTATTAATATGAGTATTAGGATGGCTGTTAGCACTATCGTTGGTTTTATGATTCATATTTTTAGGTGTATTATTTGACATTATAGAAGGTCGGTTTTAATCAAAATATGGCTATGGGTAGTGCAGCTAGGCGGGACACAAGGCGTAACCCAAGCCGCGATGGGTATGGATAACATCAATGCTCGCGTCGACGGTCGCTAGTTGCTTACGAATGGACTTGATATGACTGTCTATAGTTCTCGCCAAGCGATGATCAGGGTAATCGCTCACCGCGCTCAGCAGTTGCTCACGGCTAAAGACTTGATTGGGCGCTTTTAACAGGGTCAATAAGATTTTGCGTTCGGTGTTACTCAGCTCAAGCTTCTGCTCTTGCCACATCAACGAGTAATTAAGCGGTTGGTAGTGCCAGATGCCAGATTGACATTCAAACGTTAAGGCTTGCCCCGACATATTGCTAGAAGAATTGTCATTAACGGTATTATCTGCTGCTGTTGTATGATTAGTAGACTGCTGAGACAATAATTGCTCACGTCGCCAAATGGCTTTTAGACGGGCGACCAACTCGCGCGGGCTAAATGGCTTGGCACAATAGTCATCGCCGCCTACCTCTAAGCCTAAAATACGATCGACCTCATCGCTACGCGCCGTCAAGAAGATGATAGGAATGTCTTTTAAGCCGTCAATATCAGGGGTGTGGCGTATTTGTTGGCAGAGGCTAAGACCATCACCATCTGGCAACCCAACATCCAAGATAATCGCTGATAAATCTTTTGCCTCATCGCTATGTAGCATCGGCAGGACGCTACTGGCATTATCTAGCCATGTAATGTTCCAGCCTTCACGCTTGCAAGTGACTTTCAGTGACATCGCGATAGCAGGATCGTCTTCTACCAATAAAATATGGGTCATAAGCTCTATATCGCTATATAAAGAAAAACTGTTTAAGATAAAGGGGTTATTAATATCTAATGAGATAGGAACATTGAAAAATGATAGTAGGGCATCATACAGTAGCTAGAGTCGGTAGCTAGAGTGCTATCTAAGTTGACGAATTTATCGTAGCACAAAAGTCGCACTCGCTTTTGCTATCAGGCCTTAAAAGATGTGAAAAGTTGATGGAAATTGGCATTATTAGCGAAGACTTTTTTGACTAGCAGTTTTGATGAAAGGCTGTAAAATAATCAGTATTATTATAAAAAATATTGAAATATAGTGCGAATGTCAGTTTTACTAAAAATAGGTTTGATGCGCCTACCATTTTTATTGAAAGGAATTTAAAGATATGAGTAAGTATTTAGATGCGGTCATCGTTGAGCATAATCCAACGCAAAAAAAGATAGACAGAGCCATTATTTGGCTGCATGGTTTGGGCGCGAGTGGTCATGATTTTGAGCCAGTGGTACCACAGCTCGGTTTAGCGGATGATATGGCAGTGCGTTTTATTTTCCCGCATGCACCAAAGCGCCCAGTGACGGTGAATGGTGGTATGATAATGCCAGCATGGTACGACATCTTAGAGATGAGCCTAGAGCGTAAAGTCGATGTCGCTCAGATTGAAGAGTCTGCGCAGCAAATCCGTGATTTGATCAGCCGTGAGATAGAGCGTGGTGTTAAGCCTGAACACATTGTAATCGCAGGATTTTCGCAAGGTGGGGCAGTGGCATATCATGTGGCACTTGGCTACCCGCAGCGTTTAGCTGGCTTGATGACACTCTCTACTTATCTAGCGACTAATGATAATATTAGCTATAGCGCTGCTAATAAAGATATGCCAATATTGATTGAGCATGGTACGCATGATCCAGTTGTTCCTGTAATTTTGGGCGAGCAGGCGCAGCAGTTATTATCCGCTAAAGGCTATAATGTTGCTTATCATACTTATCCGATGGCACATCAAGTTTGCATGCCGCAGATTCAAAATATCGGTAAATGGCTCAATAAAGTACTGGCTTAGAGAGATCAGCTGTAACGTAATGTAATATAAATATTATATATGTTGAAAGTCGACCTATAAGTCCTATATAATAGATGACCTTATTGGGGATGTTCTGGCTTCGACGCTGGTAATGAAACTCAATGATGCATGTCGAGAGTATATGTCCTCTCGTTAATCAAACATATATTGTTATAGTCGCAAACGACGAAAATTACGCTCTAGCAGCTTAAACCCTGTTTACATGGTTTAAACCTGTTTACTTAGTTGCTGATCACCTACAGTTGGTCAACTAAGTTGAAGCGTCCGCATGTAGGCTCGCCACAAGTGATTGTCTCAATCGCTTGGGTTCAAAAGTAGAGAATCGTCCAATCCATCCTGACTGTCGGATCGGTGCGGATTAAATCTAAAGACAGAAACTAAACATGTAGATTCATGAGCGTAATGCTGGCGGACGCGGGTTCAACTCCCGCCATCTCCACCAAATATTAAAAATCCGACCACTTAATGTGGTCGGATTTTTTTTGGTTTAATTTTAAATGTAGATAGTTGAAATAAAAGTTAAAAGGGACAATTAACTGATTCTTCATTAGCAAAAAAAGTTATTTCGTAATTATAAGTATTATTGACGCAAATCTGTGCATCATTGACAGTAGTAAATTGCTCGGCGGTTAGAGTAATAGCCATTGTAAAATCGATCACTTGCTGTGGCGATCTCAAATCTTTAGTTAAGTCATTAGCAGTAAAGTGAATCTTAGCGATGTGGTTCTCAATATTCACTGTAAAGCTATCATTGCCAAAATTACTAGACTCAAACCCTAGTTTTTTCTCTTCTGGTGTTAAACCGTTCAAGTATTCTTGAATAGTGTTCTTTAGTGGTGAATCTTTATCTACATGTCGAATAACATAGCCATAGTCATCCATATTTGGGTTTATAAAGTATACTTTGACCGCTAGTTTATCTTTAATTGACTGCTTGCTCATTTTATTAAGATAGCTTTTATAGTTTTTGGTATATATTTTTTCGATGAGAGTATCAGGTTCATTAGCAAGATGAGGTTCTGTAGCAGCTATATATTCATCCACGAACGGCCATAGAAAATAGGATGAACAAGCATCACTTTGACATATCAAGTTTAAATTATTATGATTTTTATCAATTAATTCAATTCTAGAATTAGGATAGATATTCGCTTCATATACCTTATCTTTGTATGTAATTTTAGTGGAAGCTGTAAATGCAAAATCAATAGGAGACAAATCACGAATATTATTAATAGTGCCGTTATATTCTTTAAGGTTTTTTAAGTTTATGATACTGTCAAACTCATTAAAATTCTTCCAGTAGTCACATAATAAGAGTTGATCATTATTAAGTTCGAAATCATCACAGTTTAAGGTAATATTATATTGAACACTATTGGATTCTCGATTGATATAGTCAATCCAAGATAAAAGAAGTACAGCCCATATCATGAAACAGTTTTGGTAGATTATTCTCCATCCAACCTTGGCGTAGAAACTTAGCTTGTGCCCATTTCTTTTCAATAGGATTCAAGTCAGGGCTATAAGGTGGTAAAAATAACAGGCGATGGCCGTGTCTATTAAGTAGCTTTTGCACGCGTTTATGAAAGCTTGCATTATCCATTACGATTACGCACTTGGTTTTCAGGCTCGGTATTAGCGTGTACTTGCACCAGTCATAAAATATATGGCTGTTGATATTCTGTTCAAAGTAATCAAGCGCAAATAGCATCTTTTTATACAAAGCACCGATGACATTAGTACGCTTTTTTGCTTGCCAGTTGTAGCTGTCGATACAGGGTTTGCCTCTCGGTTACTATCCGTAAGGTCTGATAGTTTCAGCTTCAAAACCGCTTTCATCCATATAAACGATGGGATAGCCTTGAGTCATATAATCATTTAAATGATTGAGATACTTAGCTCTTTTTATCAAACAGGCTTTTGGATGTTCTAAGGTCTTTTTTTTGACTGATACCTAGCCGTTTTAATGCGGCTTCTATACCTGATTTACTACAGCCTAAACGCCGTGCTCGCTCGTACATATAATCGTCTGGATGCTGCTCAACATCTTTCAATAAGGCTTGATTTGATATTTTAGTCGGTGCTTTATTTCTGGTGGTTTTAGGAACTAAGCTCTGCTGCCAGCTGTGAATCGAGCTTGTGCTAAGCTGATAAAAGTTAGCTGCTTCTCGAATGGTCATGCCGTCTTTAATGCTAAGCAGTACTTGTTTGCGAAAGTCGATTGAATAAGTCATCGTTTGTTTCATTTAATGCAATTGTTAATAGGATTGTATCTGTTTTATCTAAGATTGACTATACCGTATTCAATACCTGAGCTGTCCGTTTTATGTGGTTTGATATTGATATTGTGATTTTTACAATCTAGTCAATGGGTATCAATTTAAAAAATAATCACACTCTCTGTGCTCCTTTATTAGCTTATTACTTTTTTTATAGCGATAATCGCAATCGACTAATTGAAATTGGCTACCATTGTTTTCTAAATTTAATTTAAACTTATATGTTAGGGTTTTTTCTCTACTGAAATCAACTTGAGAGTTCTGTAATCTTGGAATATTATTAATATTAATTGTATAAACTCCATTCTTTACTTTTACATCGCCTAGGTATATTTCGTCTCTTTCATAGTCATTTTTTTTCGTGACCCCAGTACGTTTGATATCTTGCCTTACACAGCCTTCTGGGTAAAAATCCATGATTTTATTCGACTTTTTATGGTAAAGGTATAAGCAAGAACTCCAACTATAATCTTCAAAATGTAAGGCAGACCCTTCGCTTTCAATACTTAGTATTGAAATATTGTCGTCGGAATAATTTGAACTTATATGAATGTATTCTTTATTCTTAAAACTAACATTCAGTCTTTTCTTACTTTTTCCTGATACAAAATATGTATCAAAGTTATTACTAAATACTTTTCTAGCTTCTTCTTGACCATCAGTAATTGTAGGAACCTTAATAACTTTAATAGGATTGGAATTCGTTACAACAGCAATAGGCGTAGCATTTTCAGATGGAGGGTCTTCTGAATATATCTTAGTCAAAAGCTTCTTACTGTACTGACTCGAAGGGTAATCCATTGCACGAATAAAGAAGTCATCTGTTACTTCGAGATTAATATTATTTGATAAAGGGTCTATCTCAAGTATGCTTGTAGACTCTTTGTTGCTAGTTTCATGAGTTTCGTAAGATGATGGTGCATTAATATTTTTCTTTTGCTTTTCAGTTTGAGCTACAGAATTATCTTCAGAATATTTATCTGATAGATCCTTGTTATGCTGTTTGGCTTCACCAAAACTACAAGCAGTACCGCTCAGGCAGATGCTCATTGGTATGAAGAGTAATTTAATACTCATTTTATTGGACTCCGTTTTCAGTAGTTGAGCAATTATCTAATAGGGGAAAAGGATCATATCGATATTCAAGTTTTGTATTACCACCTAAAGACTTAGTTACTTCATCTCTGACTTCAAAATGAAGATGAGAACCTTTAGAGATAGAGGTCATACTACCTGCATTACCTGAATTACCGCTAAGACCAATCGGTTTTGTAATGTCTTCAATTAACTCATCGGCGTCAACCTTAATTTTGTTTAAGTGACAATAGACGAAATATACAATATCTTTATCAAAGTTTAATTTATTTTTTAGAATATTCTGTTTGCTTTTTGGTAAATCATCAATATTACACTGTAAAATTATCGAATTACCATAGCTACCGTATGAAGTGGCAAATACGATACGTCCTTTACAAACCGTATAGACAGGACTATTGAGGGCTGCTTCTAAGTCGTTGCCCTGATGCAGCTTTGAATGACGCTTAGAAGTTTTACCGTGTCTTGATATCTCATTTGTAGCTAACTCTAAATTCTTTTTGTTATAACTATTGCTTTTATAAGTCAACGGAGCAGAGCCATAACCGAAGCGTCTAACTTGGCAGGTATCAAGTGGATTTCGCCATTGATTCCCTCCACCCACATTAGCAGTGTTTTTTGCAGGAGCAGGAGCAGGAGCAGGAGCAGGAGCAGGAATACATTTTTCATTACTCTTACTTTTATATGAAACGCCTCCCAAGATGACAATAATAGCGTCAAGACTATTTATACAGATATTATCAGGAATTTTATGCATAAAATTTTTAACATTTATGTACGAATCAATATAATCTCTAATCCAAGTTTGATAAGCTTTAACCCCATTTTGATTAGCTTCTTTCATATACTTTCTAAACTTGTCTTTTTCTCCTATTTGTATAATGAGCTTTTTTTTCATTAAGCTACTACTTGTGTACTCATTTTTTATTAGTCTTTCAGAACCTGATGGTCCATCATGATGAGCAAGATAAGCTATCTTAGCTAAATCAGCTTTACTAGTGATTTTATTAATAGGTAAACGTTTTCCTAGAGTCTCAAGATTCATTTTAGCGTAGACCATTCCTGCATCAATCGAAAGTTCAGGATTATATTTAAGTTTTAATAATTGCGCATCTGTGAGAGGATGCTTTTGTTTGTACTTATAAAGTAGTGAGTCAGACCTTTTGGAAATGTCACGCCAAGTACCATCTAACATTTGAGTCATTCCGCCTGCTGATGTTGTTGGATTCTGAGAGTCTGCTTTCCAACGACCTTTCAATGAACCACTGCCTATTTTTGCTGATTCTGCGTTAATTATTGCAGCTGTAGTAGGAGCATTGAATCCATGCCTTTTAGCTGCACTAATTATAAATTGACGATATATTTCGTTATTTGGATGAAGTTTTAAATTTTCATCATTGAAGAATTCTGCCAATACATGGGTCGGAGTGCCGCCATCTGTACGAATTACTTCATTGTGATCTTTCACAGGAGAGTTTTGATTATTAGTTTTTGTTGGAGCTTTACTTGATGTTTTGGACTTATCGGTTTGAGTGCTTTTATTATCATCCGACTTACTTTCAACTTCCTTTTGAATAGGAGGAGTTGGTTGTCGGTTTTCTTTTTCTAAGACCTTGCTTAAGTCTTTTAGCTTTTCTAATTGATGCCCTTTTTCTGGAAGATTACTCCCAGAAACTTTCATCATTCTTGAGGTTAAAGTCAAACTTTTTTTCCCTAAAGGAAGAGTAGTGTGATGAGCAATTAATTGAAACTTTTTATGGACATTTAAAAAATAGATCTTGATACCTGTATGTCTATCCTTGATCAAAATATCTACAGTTATACTGTTAGTAATTGCGATAGTTTCGCATTTACTATCATATTCGAGTTGAAGAGTAGCTTTATTGATAGGTTTAAAAGCAGAGTCCAAAAGTTTTATTCTTAAAGTCGTATCATAACTTTCACTTTCGTCAAGGTGTAAAAATATTTTTTGTCCAATACTTAATTGATGTATTTTTTTACCCTTAATTTTATTCCAGTCAGCTAACTGTTTGACACTAACGTCATAAAATTGACCTATGCCCCAGAGTGTGTCGCCTTTTTTTACAATATGTGTTTTTTTAGTCATTATAAAGCCTTAATTAGGGTTCTTGAGAACCATGTTCACCTAAAATAATTTCTTCATCCTCATCCTCATCTTCGCCTTCAATATCTTCGTCTTCAAAATGACTTGACCATTGATCAAAGCCAATTAGAGAATCATATTGCAGATAATTATCATCTTGTAATAGCATAGTCATGCCTGAGTTGTCTGTTTCCGCTTCAGAAATAATCTCATGATTGTCTGGGTTAAAAAGAATAACTTTAGCTTGTTCAATTCCTTTACCAAGTAAACTCATAAAACTAAACTGAACTACAAAAGGAGGAGAGTTTAAAAACTCTAAAGGCTTGTAACTAACCCTTGCCCCACTAACAAGAGCTTTCTTCACCGCCTGCACTTTAATCGTCCCCGGACATATCAGCTTAATCCCGCTGTCATCGATGGTAATCGAAGCACCAGCTGACGTTTGCAGCTTAATGCGCTTAGGACTACTTATGTTAACCTGTCCCGACTCACTACCAATCGTCATACCTCGCTTGCTGTGCAATTGCAACTCACCGCCTTGTGCTTGTATGGCAACAGGTTTGGTATTGGCACTAATATGTAATCCTGACAGATCGACTTGACCACCTACGCCTGAGAGTGAGTCAATCGTATTTGCCGTCAGCGTATAATTGCCTGCCACCACATCCGACTGGGTGCTGCCTGATTGTCTGACGATTGTTTTTGCTGTCCATAGCGTATTGCTTGCAGAGGCTAATATACTGTCTTTACTAACCAGTAGCACATCTGCTGCACCAAGTACTTCCGTATTTAGCGTCTCATCGATGATTTGCGCACTGGTTTTAAAGGTTTCTATCGTTTGGTTGGCATCGCTAAGTGCTGCCGTGGATTGCAAGTGTGCCTGCTTGGCCTCCTTGAAGGTCTCGCTCAGCTCAGTGCCCAGTTTTAGTTGACGTTGTCCTGCATCATTGACCCAAGCAGACTCGTGCTTGCTTTGACTATGTCTGATACCGAAAGTGGAGAGTAGGACACCGGTATCGCCAATGATCTGTAGTCCATGGTCGGTTGCTAGATTAATACCTTGTCCACTGGTTGATGATTGATGATTGCTAAAGCGATGACGCAGTATGCCAAGCTCAAGCACATGCTCATCAGAGGCAAAGGTGGCGCTAGAAGTGATGGTTGGTGTCTCAGCATTGGCTTTGCTGCCCGTATTCACCGTCCACTGGAGACCGACTTTATTAGGCGTGTCATCGAAACTTAGGGTCACTTCAGAGTCTGAAGTCAGCCCATATTGAGCGATACCTGATAACCAGCCACTGTGTCCATCATCTTCATTAATTTGCGAATGACCCAAACCACCACCATGCCATCTAGGGGACGCGCCGCCTTGTAAGTTATGTCGATTAGATAAGCCTGCATCCCGAGTGGTGATGTCTTTGTCATCGACATCGCCCATACCGATACCGTCATAAAACGATCTGCTAATTACAGGACTGTCTATATCACCGTACCAATGGTTAAGCAGTACCGACTGTCCAAGCCTTAGCGCAAACTGCCAACCATGCGTGTTACCGGATGACAGTTGTAATGCACGCAGTGGCGGGGTAGTGCCATCATCATGAGGGCTGATACCTGACCAGACAGGCGTGGTGATGGTTTGCTGTATATTGTCAGTGCTGACACTAGAGTTATAGCTGGGGGAGGCTGATAAACCTGTATCACCAGTACGTGCTTGGGTGAGACCCGTGTAAGTGCTACTGGCAAAGGATAAAGAACTGGGATAAGGGCAATAAGGAATAGCAGCGTCAAGTAACGTCGCTGATACCCAAACCCCAGTATTGCGCCATCAAAATGATGGTAACTGACGCTTCGTATAAGGCAAATACGGTAGCTAGCAGTGCGATCAGTGGAAAATATGGTCAAGTTCATTGTTGCGATATAATATTTTTAGCTTAAACAATTAGTTTATATTCACAAAAGCAGGATCACTTAAATTTTTTATTTTAGGGGCAGTGATAAATTGTGGATAACCAGTTTTGGCGACATACTGCCCTTGTGTAGGATCTATTGGTGTACGTGAGAACTGATACGCACCTTCAATCGATATTTCCTGATTACCTTTTTGTAAATAAGCGCTTTCTAACACTAAATCTTTATCAAAATCTAGCTTGAGCGTTGCAAAATCATTTGCATTAGCAGGTTGCTCGTTAGTAGCGAGCGAACGCTTAGGATACAGACTATCAAAATATTTGAAAAAATAGTTTAAATTTGGATCTTGATAGTAAGGTCTATAGGAGGCTTTGCCAATACCTTGAGCTGCCCACTGTGGTCTAGGAAATAGATGTACTTCAACTTCGATGCGCTCACCAGTGCCTTTATTGTCTACCCAAGTTATAATCTTAGTTGGTACTGCTTTGAGCGTTTTACTATATTTATCAAATTGGTCATCCAGTACCGCAAACCTTTCGGTGTTGGCAAATTCAGCGTAGTACTCCCCGTTCCACTCTTGTCCATCAATGGTTATAGACAGATTCCAAGGATACTTGGTCTGCATCTGCTTGTACCACTCTGATGAGATCGTCCATTCCCCTGATTGCCATTGCTCATAACCTTTTGGGCTTTTATTCTTGAAAGCAGCAAGGTTATCATTTTTGCTAACGTCTTTATTTTTTAGGTAGTATTCGTAATCGATAAGAAGGTAGTCGTCACCGCTAGATATCTTCTCGCCTTCAATGGTTGCTGAGTCAGGCTCGATAGGCGTGGCTTGAAATGAGGTAATTTCTTTACGGCCAGACCAACCAGTGACAAAAACAATTACCCAGCCCTTGGGAGCAAATCCAAGTTCTATGGCATAATAGTTTTTATCAGCACTATCAGATCCTGGATTACTGTCGATCTGCTTTCTATTGGTGCTAGTCATCAGTGCATATATTTTAGCAGTGGGTAGCAGGTGCTCACCTTGATAATATTGGTTGGCTACCTTATCCAAGTAGGTAACTTGTACCTTATCTGGCAATGGCTGCTCGAACTCATTGCCCCCTAGCGGTGCGCTGCCATAGCCCCAAAAATCCCCACTACCGTGTAGTGAGCGTAACCAAGTGCCGTCAGCTAGATAAAAGCTGGTACTATAACTGCGTATTTTATCTGACTTCTGCAAACTCACGCTATTGGTAAGATTGTCTTGTTTGTATAGGGTATAGTCTGCTTCTGAGACATGAGCCCCCCATTCGACCACTCTATCGTCTCTCATTTGTTTTTCCTTGTATAGCCACACAAATTCCAGTGATGACAGCACAAAGATAGCGATCGTTATAAGCTTTATCGTTGTAGACCATTTGGATGACATCATTGTTTGAACTCAATTGTTAATTTGATAGATACTGGTATCAACCATTTATCGTTTTTCTAAAAGGTACGCCTTCACCATTTTTTAAGCGTCTTAGACCAAAACCTAAATCAGCTGTTGCGGAGCCTTTAACGTATTTTGCTGACCAGTGTATATAGCTGTTTCTAAATCCCTTAGTTGTCTTACACTCGACTAGACTTAGATTTAGAAGGCCTCCCCATTTAACACCTTTTATTACTTTATCTGGCAATTTACCCATCGATTGCCTAATACCGGGTCTCAAACTACTATAATAAGTGATTAATTCTGGCATAAAGCTCATACTGCCATAGGTTGTTGCCATGCGAGCTGTCATGTTTAAAGATACTTTATGTATGTCGTAATAAACGGCATTGGTACGCTCGGCTTTATAATAATTACTCCCAATAGTTCGCTTGATCAGTTTTATTTGATCGGCTTTATAAAACTCTTTAGTTATTAGCCAAGTTTTTAGAGTCTCATCTCCTTCTTCAATATCATATTTTTTACCTTTAGTACTATCAGGGTAGGCACCACCAACATCGGCATGTGCCCCATTCATTATTACTTCGTAACCAAAGCCACCATTAATCGCCGATCTAATATTGGTGACTGAAAAGTTCTCGCGATACTCGTCGGCAGCTATAATATGAAAGACTTTAGTGATTTTTTTATCATTGGCATCCAAATTTCGAAAGTCTAACTTCAGCTCTGATACATCATTATCAAAATTATGGTTAACAGCCTGTCCGACAGGTATTAATCCGCTTATTAAGCCAGATCGTAAACTGACATATTGATAGGACGAAACGGTGTCAAACAAACCGACAAATTTAAAGCGAATTTGGCTTGCTGATAAGTTCCACTTTTTGAAAAGCTTAGGGTTTGATTTGGCTAAATGAATAAAGTGACGAGCGGTTGCAGCTCCACGGCTAAAGCCAAAAACATTGATATAGAGTATAGTGGGTTTTCTTCCTACCTTTCCTTCTATTTTACCAAATGCTTCTTTAGCACGTTCAACTACACCCGTATCACCATCACCAAAAGCAAAACCTAACAGTTCATCATCTTCATCACCTTGAACAGTACCAATTCCTTCCATATAGATCCAAAATTGAGAGCCGTTTTTACTTCTGTTTAAAAATAAATGAGTCACATTAGAGTAAGCGTTGGAATAGCTGGTCTCGTCCTCGTTATGCTCTTTTTTCTGTTTTGCAGAAAAACCTTTATAGGTATCGGTGTTATATAAATTATTTTTAGTCCCATCAAAGAATAAATTCACTGTCTTACCATCTTGTACTACTGGTACAAAGGATCCTTTTCTTTTATTGCTTTTAGCGCTCGTCATTATTTATCCTCTTCATTAGTATCGGCGGTTAATTCAAATTCAACCGACTTATTCCCTGTACCAATCCGTATTGTTTCACCCTTGTCATTTGTTACCCCGCGATAAACTTTGCCCTCAGAGGTCTTAATTTTATAAGCGAACCCGGCGATGATATTACCTAAAGTATCTTTAACCACATACATCTCATTATAAGGCTCTTCAGGAGGAGTGTAATGACACCATGCTCCCGCAACCAACTCTTTCTTCACCGCTTTGATCTTAATCGTCCCCGGACACACCAGCTTAATACCACTGTCATCAATCGTAATGGATGCTCCTGCTGACGTTTGCAGCTTAATGCGCTTAGGACTACTTATGTTAACCTGTCCCGACTCACTACCAATCGTCATACCTCGCTTGCTGTGCAATTGCAACTCACCGCCTTGTGCTTGTATGGCAACAGGTTTGGTATTGGCACTAATATGTAATCCTGACAGATCGACTTGACCACCTACGCCTGAGAGTGAGTCAATCGTATTTGCCGTCAGCGTATAATTGCCTGCCACCACATCCGACTGGGTGCTGCCTGATTGTCTGACGATTGTTTTTGCTGTCCATAGCGTATTGCTTGCAGAGGCTAATATACTGTCTTTACTAACCAGTAGCACATCTGCTGCACCAAGTACTTCCGTATTTAGCGTCTCATCGATGATTTGCGCACTGGTTTTAAAGGTTTCTATCGTTTGGTTGGCATCGCTAAGTGCTGCCGTGGATTGCAAGTGTGCCTGCTTGGCCTCCTTGAAGGTCTCGCTCAGCTCAGTGCCCAGTTTTAGTTGACGTTGTCCTGCATCATTGACCCAAGCAGACTCGTGCTTGCTTTGACTATGTCTGATACCGAAAGTGGAGAGTAGGACACCGGTATCGCCAATGATCTGTAGTCCATGGTCGGTTGCTAGATTAATACCTTGTCCACTGGTTGATGATTGATGATTGCTAAAGCGATGACGCAGTATGCCAAGCTCAAGCACATGCTCATCAGAGGCAAAGGTGGCGCTAGAAGTGATGGTTGGTGTCTCAGCATTGGCTTTGCTGCCCGTATTCACCGTCCACTGGAGACCGACTTTATTAGGCGTGTCATCGAAACTTAGGGTCACTTCAGAGTCTGAAGTCAGCCCATATTGAGCGATACCTGATAACCAGCCACTGTGTCCATCATCTTCATTAATTTGCGAATGACCCAAACCACCACCATGCCATCTAGGGGACGCGCCGCCTTGTAAGTTATGTCGATTAGATAAGCCTGCATCCCGAGTGGTGATGTCTTTGTCATCGACATCGCCCATACCGATACCGTCATAAAACGATCTGCTAATTACAGGACTGTCTATATCACCGTACCAATGGTTAAGCAGTACCGACTGTCCAAGCCTTAGCGCAAACTGCCAACCATGCGTGTTACCGGATGACAGTTGTAATGCACGCAGTGGCGGGGTAGTGCCATCATCATGAGGGCTGATACCTGACCAGACAGGCGTGGTGATGGTTTGCTGTATATTGTCAGTGCTGACACTAGAGTTATAGCTGGGGGAGGCTGATAAACCTGTATCACCAGTACGTGCTTGGGTGAGACCCGTGTAAGTGCTACTGGCAAAGGATAAAGAACTGGGATAAGGGCAATAAGGAATAGCAGCGTCAAGTAACGTCGCTGATACCCAAACCCCAATATCGCGGGCGATGTCAAAGCCATGATCGAGTACAGTCAGATGAATGGCGTTTGTAGTATTGTGCTGCATATAATGAGCAGTGCGCTGTAACCACTGTTTGATAAATATTTGATGATGGTATGAAACGCTATCGTTGTCAGGCTCAATACCGATTAAGGTAACCGCGATACAATGCGTCGATAAGCTTCCAATAGAGGGTAGGTTATTGATACTCACTGGGCTACCGACACTTAGACCACGCATGGCTCCAGTCGCTTGATAAGTTTCTCGCTGACAGTGATTGGCAGATATCCATTGCTGTGCAAGATGAGCAGCGGCATCATCGCTGTGCACGCGAGACGGCGCACCAATTAATACCGTCGTGTCATCTGTCGCAAGCGGTGACTCATCTACTGCTTGACCTTCATAAATAGTATCTGCCGCTAAGCCATCTGCTCGTACCATTACCCTATCACTGCCAAGTTGCTGGGACCTCATTTGTAGCGTATGGACACTATCTTGACCTGATTGTACGGATGACTGAGCATAATTATAGGTCAGCGGTATGAGCTCGCCTGTGTCTAAACCATCAACCAACCACCACGTGCCAAGCTCATCGACGGAATTCCCTGACACCCATAAAGTCGATATACCAATATCAGCAAGCAGTCCAGTAACAAATTCATAGTCGCTGACATCCGACTGTATACGCATGGATAAAGGTGCCGATAAACGTGCGGATGATTCATCATCTGAGGACAAAAGAGACTCAGATATTTGCCAATTTAAATCGTAATCACTAAGGATGAGGGTAATAATATCGAGCGTCGATTGATTGATAAAACTGCGGGTATGTATCGACTGTGCCAACTGCCAATCGGGGCTAACAACTTCTAAAGTATAAAAGTGCATCGCGCCATCAGATTGCTGATAACGGATGCCGCGTATCAGCCCAGTACGACAGCTAGCGGTACGATCAGCGGAAAACGTGGTTAAGCATATCGGAGCATTGATTAATGATAAACAAGCGTTCGATTCGATAAAATTATAACTAAACACTAGTATGTCAATATTGTCGGATCGATTAATACCGCTTGCACCGCAAAACGCAACAGGGTAAAAGGTGTTTATCGTTGAATTATCAGTATGAACGGTAATATTATGTAGACGATTGGTCTTAGAAGGCATAAGAAGGGTACCGTTACTGCTTATTTTATACCAAGAAAATGGCTTGAATGGGTGGCTTACTAAATTATTTATTAAGAAAAGTATAGAGTTTATTGAAATATTGTCAAGTATATGTATAATCAACCTCATTGATTTTTCATGATTAATGAACTTTAGTCATATTTATTTCTTTTAAAAAATCTATCCTTTTATATTTTTAGTGATGATACTGTTGTTATGAATCCTATTTATCGTACTAAACTTGCCACCGCAGGTCTGCTATCAGTCTTACTTAGCGCGTCTTTATTGACAGCGGGTTGTGGCACCACTGCTAAAAAAAATGTACAAACCACGGTCAGCAAACCGATAGTGAAGCAGTTGAGTGAGCCTTCGCTTGCCTATTTGTCAAACGGCAACCAGCTTAGCAGTGAAGCGTGGATGACTATTGCCAAAAATAACTATGAAAAAAAACGCTATGCACGGGCATTGAGAGCAGCTAATGAAGCTCTAAGCGTTGGTAATGAAAGGCTTGATGCACGTCAGCTTGCCATGCTTTCAGCAGTTAAAGTGATGGAAAGTAATATTGATGCTTATCACGATAATAGTTTGATGAATAGTGATGATAAGGCAACACTGAATGAAACGCTCACCAATATCACCACTTTAGTTAACGCGTCTAATTAAAATAATGTTGAGCAGGCACATGTATTTATCTCACACCAATAATGGCGAGCACCGACTTACAATGACCAGTATCAGAAGCAATATTAGAGTCAGTTTTACGCTATCCAAAGCGTTTTTGGCAGGTCTGTTCATCATGGGTTCAGCAATGACTACCGCCCATAGTGAGCTTGTCATACAAGAGAAAGACCCCGGTTCTAGCATCATAAATCAATTTTCGGCACTCAAAAATGCTGATGCAAAATCATCGCAACTGCATCAACTGGTCGCGGATTTGAACCAAAGAGTATCTCGTAATCCTAATGACTCGCTAGCATGGGAGATTTTGGCGCAGATTTATTCTAACAATGGCTATCATGCTTATGCTGTTTATGCAGCCAGTGAAGCCAGTGGTCTGGGTCAAAGCACTGCTAAGCTAAAAAAGATACTACTCAATAGCAGCGCTATCGTCTCCCAAAACCAACTGCAGTCAGATTATCTCACTGATGAAGTGGACGCAGCATTTTTGAAGGAGTATCAGTACGCTTTAAGTAAAATATATGGTGATATCTATGGTTTCAATTACGATGAGTCTTTGCCAAAACCACCAGCGCCAGTCGTCAAGCCTAGAAGCGGTAAATCAGGCACTAAATCAAAACCTCAGCTCCAGGTGTCTGTAAAAAAAGCATCGAAGCCTATGAAAAAACCAGCCGTAAAAAAACCGCCACGACCACCAAAAGTTAAGCCTGTTACTAAACCTTCACCTACCAAAAAAAGTAACGCCAAATCGACTGATCCATTCAGTATATTGCGTTCAAACTAGACATTGCTGAGGTAACTTATTATGGCAAAGCAAGACAGTGTACAAAAAAAACTCGCAAAAGTACGTGCGCCTCGGGTGCATCTGACTTATGACGTTGAAGTGGGCGATGCGATCGAAACCAAGGAAATTCCTTTTGTGGTTGGCGTTTTGGGAGAGTTTTCAGGAGATTCCACCCTTGAACAACCACGTTTTAAAGACAAAAAGTTTGTCGAAGTGGATTTGGATACCTTTGATGAGGTGATGTCAGGTCTAGCACCGCGTGCGACCTTTCGAGTAAGCAATGACTTGAGTGATAAAGGCGGCGAGTTCGCGGTTGATTTGGCATTCAATAGTATCAACGATTTTCGTCCTGAAGCGGTTGCTGAGCAAATTGAGCCACTAAAGCAATTGGTACAAGCACGAGATCGCTTGGCAGATTTACGCAACAAAATATCGGCCAACGAAAAACTTGAAGACCTATTAGATGACGTGCTTAAGAACACTGAGCAAGTCAAAAAAATGGCGGAACAAAATCAAACCGACGGTGAGGATTAAACGATGAGTGCCCAAGCCCAGCAAAATCTAGCACCTGATGCGTTAAATAATGACAGTTACGACTTACTCGAAGAAATCGTCAATAAAAGTAACGTTGCCAAGTCTGATGACGAAAAAAATCGTGCCAAGTCGCAAATTGCAGAGCTTGCCAATGAAGTCATGCAAGGCACTGTAACGTTGTCAGATAATTTGGCCGCATCGATTGACGCGCGTATTGCCCAAATTGACGCGTTGATCTCCAAGCAGCTGACCACCGTCATGCACGCGCCCGAGTTTCAAAAGCTAGAGTCCAGCTGGCGTGGCTTGCATTATTTATGTAGCCAGACTCCGTCGGAATCCATGCTAAAGATTCGTATGATCAATACTACGAAGCGCGAACTGACTAAAGACTTTCAATCGTCAATTGATTTTGATCAAAGCACGCTGTTTAAGAAAATATACGAAGAAGAGTTCGGTAGCTTCGGTGGTGAACCTTATGCCGCTATCGTTGGTGACTTTGAATTTACTCGCCAAAACTCAGACATGTATCTGCTTGAGCAATTGTCTCATGTTGCGGCCGCTTCTCATGCACCCTTTGTGTCGGCGGCTTCCGCTGAAATGTTTGGTCTCGACTCCTTTACCGACATTGGTCGCCCGCGTGATTTGTCAAAGATATTCGAAACCGCTGAATATATACGCTGGCGCGCGTTCAGACAGTCAGAAGATGCGCGATATGTTGCGTTAACTGTGCCTAGCTTTTTAGGTCGTCTGCCTTACGATCCTAAGGATGGCACGGTGGTTGAAGGATTTAACTTTACGGAAGAAGTCTCTGGTAATAATCATGATGATTATCTATGGGTGAACGCGGCTTATGCGTTCGCTTCACGCTTGACGGCTGCTTTCTCTGACTATCGTTGGTGTGCTGCCATTCGCGGCGTTGAGGGTGGTGGCTTGGTTGAAGGGTTACCTGTTCATACCTTTAAGACGGATGAAGGGGATTTGGCACTTAAGTGTCCAACGGAAATCTCTATCACCGATCGCCGAGAAAAAGAGTTGAGCGACTTAGGATTTATCCCGTTAGTCCATTGCAAAAATACCAATTACGCTGCTTTTTTTGGGGCGCAGTCGGTGCAAAAAGCCAAAACTTATCAAAACGATGATGCCAACGCCAATGCTGCGCTATCGACGCAGATCCAATACATTATGGCGGTGTCACGTATTGCCCATTACCTAAAAGCAATGATGCGCGATAAGGTAGGCAGCTTCTTAGCACCTGGTAATGTTGAGTCGTTTTTAAATGACTGGATTTCTCGTTATGTGTTGCTAGATGACGGCGCCTCACAAGAAGCAAAAGCCCAGTACCCACTGCGCGAAGCTTCTGTACAAGTTGTAGAAGTGCCGGGTAAGCCTGGTGTCTACAAGTCCGTGGTCTTTTTGAGACCACACTTTCAACTTGACGAATTGTCTGTTTCTTTGCGTCTGGTCACTCAACTGCCGCAATCTAGCAACAGCTAATCGTTTATTAAAAACTAACGTGAAATTTAAATTTTAAAAAAGGTATGTGATATGAAAGATATTTATATTCAGTTCCGCGGTAAATATAAAATTGATGGCGAGTCTCGTGATAGCGAGCATAAAGGTTGGCTTGAAGTAAATACTTGGGATCACTTGATCCGTCAGCCAAAATCAGCGACAGCAAGTAGCGTTGGTGGCCATACTTCTGAGCGTTGTGAGCATGCTGACATGACGTTTATGAAAGATTTGGACTCAACCAGTCCTAAACTATGGGAAGCGTGTTCTGCTGGTTATACTTTTGATGAGATTCAAATTGATTTTTATCGTGCCAACGGTGACAAACGCGTTAAATATCTTGAAGTAAAACTTAAGCATGCGCTGATCGCAAGTGTCGAGCCAACGGTACGTTCTGAAGGCGTACCAATCGAAAAAGTCGGTATCAAGTATGCAGCTGTTGAGTGGACTTATACCCAGCAAGATATCGATGGTACTGCTAAAGGCGCTGTGACTAAAAAATGGTCACTAGCTAATAACACTGCTACTTATACCGCCTAATTTAGGTTGTATCAGGTGTCATTTATTGTGTCGTACCGAAAAAGAAAGGTTTATATCTAGGCCTTTCTTTTTTGTTTGTTAAATAGGAATGATTATATCAATGAATTACGCCACTAACGCCTCTAACAAAGAAATTGGATTTCGCCCAAATTTGTTCGAGCAGTTATTTGATGATCAGCCTCGTCATTTGTCGCATGAGCTCGTGGTTCGTCGTCTTAATATCGATGAGCTAAAGTCTTCGGTCGCACGAGACCTTGAAGCTTTATTAAATACGCGCTGTGTGGTGTCTAGTAGATTGCAAAAGTATCAGCATGTGCGCTCATCAATATTGAATTTTGGCATATTGGATTTTGTGGGACTCAGCAGTGCCAATCCTACTGACTGTGATTATATCTGTCGCCAAATAGCTCAAACAGTCGAGCAGCAAGATACCCGACTAAAAAACGTTCGCGTCTCGTTAGATATTGGCGCTGTTGATATCAATCAACTGTGTTTTTCTATTGAAGCGTTATTAAAGGTTTATCCAGCACAAGAGCTGGTCAGTTTTGATGCATTTTTTGAGCCAAGCTCTCAGCGTTACTTAATAAAATAATCATTATCCCATTAATGAAATAACTACTACTACCGCTCAATTTATACAGTTAGCAGCGATCAATATATTGAGGCGTCATGGACAGTTTACTTCCTTACTTTGAGCATGAGCTTAGTCTGTTTAATAAACAGTCAAAAGAGTTTGCCAAAAAATACCCCAAAATAGCCAATCGGTTGTTGATGGGGCACGATACCGTCGATGATCCGCATATAGAACGGTTGATACAGGCTTTTTCGCTGATCAGTGCGCGTATCAATAAAAAATTGGACGATTCATACGCTGATTTTACTGAGTCGCTATTAGAAGTCGTTTATCCCGATTATCTCAAACCTTTTCCATCGGTCTCTATTGCACAGTTCAATCTAGGCGTACAGGGCAATGCGATGAGCGAGGCAGTCTTAGTCCCTAAAAATAGTGCGTTCGCCAGCCAAAAAACAAATGGCACGCCTTGCCAGTTTCAGTCAACCCAAGATGTGACCTTGCTGCCGCTACAGATAGATAGCGTCGACTTTGAAACTCGTCAAGAGGTGTATGACAATCAGCATGGACTACTGAATGGCTGTATCAGTATCAAGTTTAAGGCTCTTAATTCGAGCTTTGACTATCAAGCCTTATTAAACCACTCGTTAGATTTGTATATAGACGAGGACGCCAGTCAGGGCACCAGTCTATGGGATTTACTAGGGTGTGATATCAAGCAAACGCATCTGCATGGTAGGCAGGTCAATAAGATTACGGGCAGTCCGTTTGAGATTATAGGCTTCGATCTTGAGCAGCAAATTCTTCCGAGCCATCGAGTGAGTAATGCCGCTTCTGCCTTATTAAAAGAATACTTCTACTTCCCCGAAAAATTTAATTTTTTACGTCTGAATCTTGGCAAGGTTTGTCCAAATTTAAAGATCGATAGCAATAGCTTTGAGATTCGCTGTTATTTTAAGTTTGATAAAAAAAATACCATCCGCCTAAAAAACTTGCAGCAGCTCAGTGCCAGTAGTATCAAGCTGTTTTGTACGCCCGTTGTCAATTTATTCAAGGCGGCTGCTAAGCCTATTCAAGTTACCCATCGTTCTGTCTATTATGATTTGGTGCCTGATACTCGTGCGCTGTTTCAACATGAAATCTATGAGGTCAATAAAGTCATAGAGTCGAAGCAAAGTGACAATCGTTTGATACAACGTGAATATCATCCATTTTATGCGCTCAATCACTATGAGCAGCAAGATGATGGTCGTTATTATCACATTAAACGTGATAAGGATATGGCTGAGTTCAAGCAGGGTTTTGAATATCAGATTATGTTTGTAGAAAAAAACCGCGAAGATTTAGCTGGTGCGGTGAGCATGAGTGCGTCTTTATTGTGTACCAATAGAGATTTGCCGGCTCAAGTGGTATTCGGTCAAAGCCGTGGCGATTTGTTTAGCGAAGGGATGACGGGCTTTAGCAGTTTGTCTTTGTTAAAGCAGCCAACTCGGACTGCAAGGTTTGACTATACAGGTGAAGAGCGTTGGCGCTTGATATCGCTGATTAGTCTGAATTTTTTATCGCTTGCCGCCCAAGATGCGGAGCTGATGAAAGAGTATTTATCGCTATACGACATTACCCAGTCTGCTTCTAACAAACTGTTGGTCGAAGGTATTGTGTCTGTCGAAACCAGTATCGAAGCTCGACGTATTCAGCGCTTGCCACAGCCTGGGTTTGTGCGCGGTACACTGATCAATATTCAAATCAACCAAAAGAATTTTGCTGGAGTGAGTATCCGCCAGTTTGCCCATTTATTGGCGCATGTGTTTGGCTATCACGCCAGCTTAAATAGCTTTGTTGAAGTGTCCATTAGTGATGCCATTACTAAAGAGGAGATATACAGATGTCAGCCACGCAGCGGTCTCAGTCCTCTTATTTAACGGCTTTAATGGCGGCGCCGCAATCTTATGAGCTATTGCAAGCGCTCCGTTTGGTTCGTCATGAAGCCAGTATGGGATACGTGCCCATTGAGGTGCGTTACCGTGCTTCGTTATCACTGGCATATCCGCAAGCAGAAATTGAGTCAATGTCGCTTATTGCTCAAGATAACATGGGAGACAGTGGCAGTTCAGTAGAGGATAGTCAAATAAAGGCCGGTTCATTAAAGGCTAGTTCATTAAAAATTAGGCAAGTAGAGGTTTGTCCAGCAGTTATTGGGCTAACAGGGCCGTTATCAGCTTTGCCAGCGATGTATACCGACCATCTAGCCTCGCGAGTCAATCATGCAAAAGACAAAGCAGCACCCGCTTTTTTGGACTTATTTAACCATCGATTGACGGATTTGTATGTGCAAGCGAGTTGGTTTTATAACTTGCCATTACAGTACGAGATAAACAATAAAAAAGACAACTATCTACTGAGCTTGCGGGCACTGGCGCGTCAGCCTAAGAAGTTAACCGCCATCGATAGCTTGATTGCCTATGCTGGCATGATCGCCCCAGGACGCCTAACAGCCGATCAGTTGTCACATGTACTGTCGCATTTTTTAGACAGCACGGTCAGTGTCGAGCAGTTCGTACCGGAGTGGTTTGATCTACCAGCCAGTGAGCAGACTGCGCTCGGTGGGAAGCATGCTGCACTTGGGTTGTCGGCGTTTTGTGGTGCGCGCGTCGTACAGTTCGATAGCAAAATCAGAATAGTATTTCATCAGTTAGATGCTAAGCGTTACTTAAGACTGTTACCAGCCGGTGATATGTATCGAGTTATTATTGATTTTATCCGTAAATGGTGCGGTGTCTGTCTTGCCGTTGAAATGCAACTCGAGTTGGACAAGCAATACATCACCCCTTTGTCGTTATCTGAGAGCAGTTTTGGTAGTTTGGGTCAGGGTGGGTTTTTGGTGTCACAGCCTGCGACGCAGCATCATGATGACACTCGCTATGCGCTGCCGATTCAGTAGAAAGGTATTACTAAAAAAACACGGTTAATAGTTGTATATAAGCAGTTTTAAAGTGAATCAACTATAAATTGCTTGTTTACTAATAATGCTCAATAGCTGCTCTAATTTTGTATATCAGCTTTATATTGCCGTTTAATAAAAATAATTTTATACCATTCACAGAAATTAGAGTGGCAAGAAAAACGAGTGAAAGTACTACGCCTTGTAGGCTAAGCGAGTTTGGCACAGCTAATCTTACTTTTTGGGTTTGGTATTAAGTCTAATAAGAATGCTAAAGGAAAAGATTTATGAGCCAGTTAAAAGCTGTAATTACTCGCTTGAGTCCGAGCTGTCGACAGTGTTTGCAGCAGGCCGCTAGGCTTTGTATCAATAATGGACATCGTGAAGTCGATACGGTTCATTTACTACACGAACTGATTGCGACGCCGCACAATGATGTGGCTCAAATTTTAAAAGTAAATAAGATTAATCAGCAGTTATTACTAGCAGACATCACCGATTTGCTAAATACCTTTGGTCAGGCAACAGGCTCAACGCCAGTATTTAGTCAAGGTTTGATGGCGTTACTAGAAGATGCGTGGGAGCTAGCCAGTAGCCAATATAATCAAAGCGCTGATAATAACAGTCCACTAGAAATCCGCTCTGGTCATATATTGCTCGTGCTATTGGCTTATGAGCGTTATCAGTCGCTACTCAAAACTCTTCCTGAGTCACTACAGTATATCGACCGCTTTACCCTAAAAGATGACTATGAGCGTCAATGTCTCGGTAGTACTGAAGGTAATGGCTCGACCAACGTTAATAAAAGCACAAATAAAGCCATCAATAAAGATACTGAGGCTAATGCAGGTAATAGTGCAGCCAATAACACAGACGGGCAGGTGTTTTTAGACGCAAAGCAAGCCACCACACAGCCCACACCCGCGCTAGATAAATATACTTATGACTTGACTGCTAAAGCCAGTGCAGAGCAAATAGACCCTGTCATTGGCCGTGAGTTTGAAATTCATCAGTTGATCGATATTTTGATTCGTCGTCGTCAAAATAACCCTATTTTGACGGGTGAGGCAGGGGTAGGTAAAACAGCAGTGGTAGAAGGATTGGCGCAAAAGATAGTCGCCGGTCAAGTGCCTGATCAGCTCAAAGACGTGACGATACGTAGTCTTGACATGGGCTTGCTGCAAGCAGGGGCAAGCGTCAAAGGGGAGTTTGAGAACCGTCTTAAGCAAGTCATTGAAGAAGTACAAGCCTCGCTACAGCCTATTATATTATTCATTGATGAAGCGCATACTTTGATCGGTGCTGGTGGGCAAGCGGGTCAAAACGATGCGGCTAATTTATTAAAGCCTGCGCTGGCTCGTGGTGAGCTTAGAACCATTGCGGCGACGACGTGGTCAGAGTATAAGAAATACTTTGAAAAAGATGCAGCATTGTCACGTCGCTTCCAAGTGGTGAAAGTCGATGAGCCTGATATCGATACGGCAGTGGCGATGATTCGTGGTTTGAGTGCCAAAATGCAAGCGCACTTTGGCATATTGATAGACGATGATGCGCTACAAGCAGCCGTTGAGCTGTCAGCACGTTATATCAGCGATCGACAACTGCCTGATAAAGCGGTCAGCGTATTAGACACGGCAGCTGCACGGGTGAGCTTGTCTAAGACCGCCATACCCAATCAACTTGACAGATTAAACGCCAAAGGGTTGCAGTTAGAGCAACATATCAATAATCTCAGTCAGCAGCTCGAGCGTATCGGCGGTGTGGATGAAAAAGAGAAAGTCAGCCAAAAGATTGCGGTACTTGATGAGCAGCGCCAAGCCAATCAGCAAAGCATTGCTGATATGACCAACCGCTGGCACGAACAGCGTCAGCTCAATGACCAGCTCGATGCCTTAAATCAGCAGTTGAATGACAAGACAGATGGTTCTGATGCCCTTAGCGCAAAAGAGCGCTTAGACAAACAAGCTGAGTATCAAAATATTGAGCAGTCGTTAAAACAAGTACAAGAGCCGCAGCGCTTGATTCATGCGGTATTAGATCGACAGGTTATTAAGCAGATTATCTCAGATTGGACAGGGATTCCATTGACCGATATGGCAGGAAATGAAAAAGACCATATCTTGGGTTTGGCTGACACCTTGCAAGCGCGAGTCATTGGTCAAGACCATTCGGTGGCTGCTATCGTCAAGCGTATTCATACGGCGAAAGCACGCCTAGACGATCCTAATCGCCCGCAAGGGGTATTTATGCTAGTCGGGCCAAGTGGTGTGGGTAAGACAGAAACGGCACTAGCATTGTCAGAGGTGTTGTACGGTGGTGAGCGCAACCTTATTACGATTAACCTATCAGAGTATCAAGAAGCCCATAGCGTTGCCTCGTTAAAAGGCTCGCCGCCAGGTTATGTTGGCTATGGTGAAGGTGGTGTGTTAACCGAAGCGATTCGTCGTCGCCCTTATAGTGTGCTCTTGCTTGATGAAGTCGAAAAAGCCCATCCAGACGTATTAGATTTGTTTTATCAAGTCTTTGATAAAGGGGTAATGGAAGACAGTGAAGGGCGTTTAATTGATTTCAAAAATACGCTTATTTTATTGACCAGTAATGTTGGTTCGTCTGCGATTATGCAGGCATGTATCAATACAGATCCAGCCGTCACTGACTTTAGCCTGCCAGACAGTGATAGCCTAAAACAAGTCATTAATCCGCATTTGTATAAAGCCTTTAAGCCCGCGTTTTTGGGTCGCTTAACGGTCATTCCTTATTATCCGTTGACGGATGATGCGCTCGCAGAAATTATTCGCTTAAAGCTGGACAAAATCACTGGTCGTATTCATGATAATTATGATGTGCCTTGTGTCATTGATGATGAGGTGATTGAGCTGATTTTATCGCGTTGTCATGAGGTCGATTCTGGTGCACGTAACGCCGATGCGATTATCAGTCATACCTTGCTGCCGCAGCTCGCAGGTCAGCTGCTGGCTCATGATGACAGTCAAAGTGTGTTAAAGAAAATTACCGTATTTGTCGATGCGGACGATAATTTTGCTTATCGTCTGGATACTGATGCCGTTGTGGCGCTCAATCAAATGGTGCAACACAGCGAAGATGAAACTGAAAATCAAGTTGAAAAATTGCCAAGCAAACCCCTTTCAGCTAAAAAGTCTGCCGTTAAGAAGCCTGATGTTAAAAAGTCGACAGTGAAAAAAACAGCCAGTAAAAAACCTATAAAAGAGGAGTCACTATAATGAACACTGATCACTCTTTAGCAACAAATATTGACACCCTTATTGCGCCGATTGAAGGCAGTCGTCATGGGGTCGGTGAAGACTTGATATTTGATCCACGTATTGATGCCATCGTGGCCGCTCGTCAAGAAGACGATCCGTTACTGGCACAAGGCAATTGGGTCACTGAGCTAAAAATGGCTGACTGGGATTTTGTCAAAAACCAATGTGCTGATTTGCTCAGCCATACTAGTAAAGATATGAAGCTGGCACTTTGGTATGTCGATGCGTTGAGTCACACCGACCATTTAGCAGGTATTAGTCAGGGGTTAAGTCTGCTACAGGCACTCAATGACGAGTATTGGCTCACTATGTATCCGCCGCTAGATGGCGAGGAAGATAGCATGGATATCAGAGTAGGGCTGCTGTCATGGTTCGTCAAGGCACTCACTGATGATATTAAGCAGCTATCACTTTCTGATACAAAGACAGAAAAATATAACTACAATTACTATCTAACCGCGCGTGATCATGATAAGCAGCGGCAGCAAAACCCCGATAACGAATCGTCTAACCAATTAACACTAAGTGATTATAATCACGCTATAAAAACCAGTAGTGAGACTTGGCAACAGGTACTGACGAGCAATCTTAGTAAAGTTACTGAGCAGTGGAAGGCGCTGACTGATCAGCTAAATGATTTGATGGGCATGGACGCGCCAGTCTTCGCACCAGTCACGGATTTATTGGTTGCTCTGACCCAACATTTGCGACCGTTGATACCAGAATACTCTGATAGTACTAGTAGTGTTTCTGCTCAAGAAAGCGTAGCAGATACTATGGACAGCATCACTGACAATGAAGGTACGATATCAGATAGGAGTGGGCAATCATCTAGCACAAAAAATATTAGCTCAACCAGTTTTAATCCTAGCAACCGTGATCATCAAAGCAATCGTCAGCAAGCGCTTAAATTATTAGGTCAAATTCAAGATTATTTTGCGACCAATGAGCCGCACAGCCCGGTGACGTTTTTACTCGGTCGGGCGATTGATTGGGCTGATATGCCGCTCGACCAATGGCTCACTCATATCATCAAAAACGAAGATCAGTTAGCGATACTCTCTGACATGATTGGCATTCAGCCAAAACGTGATTCATCTGACGATGGCTATTAATTGGATCAACGACAAATGAATACTTAGTTAACGGGCAATCTGTGCACAAATTATAATCTTGCAATATTAAACTTTCCACCTTTGGATTGATAAAAAAGGGCTTATCATGGTATGGACTCAAACAAAGCGGCATGTGCAACTGAGTAGTGCCCATCCTGATATTGCCACCAGTCTCATTCAACAGGCTGACTTGGTTGAAAGCTTACTTGGCATGCCATTGCCCGACAGCGTTTGGAGTAAGCCCGCTCTTATGCCAACGCCTGACGCTTATCCAAGCCCTTATCATCAAGATCAACGACAGCAGTCTTATCAGCAGCGCCAGCTAGCCCTCTATTGCGGCTACCGTATTAGCATTACTCTACTGCATCCACGAGCAGGACTGGATACAAAGCAATGGCTAGGGCAAAGTCTCTCGATACATTGGCATACCGGGGATACGCTACTGCCAAGCCAAACCCGTCACGGTATCATCACCGAAGTCGTTGCCCTCGGTAGTAACAGTGGTATGGCCGCCTACCGCATTACCTGCGAGCCTAGCTTAAGTCAATTACGCCTGAACAGTCATAATCGCCGTCATCATCATCTCAGTCTCAGTGAGCTAATTACCCAAATCATCAGTCCATACGATATGAACGTTGAGATTGACGAGCGTCTCAGTAATGACAGTAACTATCATATACAGCATAGCGTCCAATACAACCAAACCGATCTGGCTTATCTAACCCAATACCTTGCTCTCTATGGCATCACAGGCTATTACCGTCACGAAGCAGACAAACATACCCTAGTCTTACTACCTAGTGATGGAGAAGAATTGCGTCCTGATGTCAATGATATCCAAAGCATCCTCAGTCAAAACCCTGCCAACCTTTCTGATAGACAAGACCGCATTACTGCCATTCGTCCGCGTATTACTCAGCATACTCAGCAAAGCGACCTACATCGTTATGACAGTCGCTTGATGAGTACCTATACTGGCAATAGCAGTAGCGAGCAACCGATCGATTCATCAAACAGCACGCATCAGCGCTTTTTACACAGTCATAGCCGTTTTGATGATAAAGGTCTCGATAAGCTTGCTACTCGCTACCAGCAGAACGCACAGCAGCGTGCCAATCTAGGCAGCCTAACCGGTAACATCCGTCATCTGAGTTTGCCAAGTAGCCACTATATCGATGGCAACCCTTATTTGACCGATCCGATCAGTCTGGTGTCTCTTCATCAGCATATTAATAATCATATTCCTACGGATTGGTTGGGGGCAGCACCCTTTGATCCCATTACCTTACAGTCCAATACCAACCATGATAATGATGACGACAATGACGACAACGTCCATCATATCAATGCCTGCTACCTGCCATTTCCGCACCATCACCATATTCCCTATGGGGAACAGCTGGACAAACTTGGACAACCACATCCGAGTCTGACAGGTCT
Organism: Psychrobacter sp. NPDC064578; assembly: GCF_044901245.1. Taxonomy (NCBI): domain Bacteria; kingdom Pseudomonadati; phylum Pseudomonadota; class Gammaproteobacteria; order Moraxellales; family Moraxellaceae; genus Psychrobacter; species Psychrobacter sp. NPDC064578. The sequence goes on along the minus strand of NZ_JBJDPI010000002.1, from coordinate 82,457 downwards.
GATGAGTGCCAGTATTATTGATACCGATAGTAGCGCCATTACTCATGACCGTAATCACCGTGCGCATATTAGATATCACTGGCAAAGCGAAGGCGACGATAGCGCACACTGGATACCCATTGCTAGTCACCTCGTCGCTGACCACATGGGACAGCTCCATCCTTTGCGTCATGGACAGCAAGTTCTCATCGATTTCATCGGTGGTGACATCACTCATCCCATCATCATTGGCAGCACCCATAACGGCCAAGGCAATTCTGATGCTCAGCACAACAGTATCGTCAGTGACTCAGGTAGCATTGACGCCACCAGTCCCGCTTGGTTTATCAATCAAAGTCATACTTATCCCATAGACGGTATCAAGACTCAAAGTATTGATAGCAGTCGAACAGGTGATGCCACCAAAGACAGCTTTATCAACGGCTATAACCAGCTCATGTTTGACGCCCATCCTGATAGTCCGCAGATTAACGTCTATAGCAGCAGCTTCCAGTCTAGCCTGACCATCGGTCATCTGTATCAGCATAGCGACCACACTCGTGGTCAAGCCCGTGGACAAGGCATCAGTATCGAGACCCAAGCCGCCGCTAATGTGCAAGGTAATACGGGTATTCATATCAGTAGCCATCAATTAGCCAGTGAATCAAAGCGGCACATGAGCCATGAAAGTCATAGTAAGCTACAAACTGCTGATCAACATCAGCAAGCTTACGCCCAGCTGGCTGATACTCATCAGCCAGTGGGACTAGAGGGAAGCAGAAACAATAAGAGCAATAGTAAAGGCGATAGCCAAATCCCTTTTGATCAGTTTAACAAAGATACTAACGATAGTACGCTTAGCGAGTCCGGACAATGGCAACAACCTCATCTACTGATCGACTCCCGGCGTCATCTCGCCATGCTAAGCGGACAGCATAGTCAGCATACCAGTACCCAAAGTACCCATAGTCATGCGATAGACAACACTCATTATCATAGTCAAACCCAAATGAATAAGTTGGTGTCAGGCGATATTCATTATTACAGTAACAAAGCCCAAACCCACACCGCCGCTCATGGCGATGTCACCATTCAAGCCCATCAAGAACAAATGCGACTCGATAGTGAGCAAGTACTGCGGATCCATAGTCGAGACAGTATAGAGATTATCGCGCCTGATACGCTGACCCTAAAAGCGGCAGGCAGTGGCATTGAGATATCAGGGGGTAATGTGACGTTTATTACGCCAAGTCAAGTGGGCTATAAGGCGAGTAAGGTGGATTGGGGCAGTGGGGGTGGAGAAGCTAAAAACTTAGTGATGAAGCAAATGCAGTTTGAGGCTTGTGAGAAGTTGTCAGAGCAGGCTGAAGACAATCATGCTGCTAGTACTGACTTATAATAAAAATGACTTTTACTCAAATATTACACGCAGATATAAAAGTATGACAGTCTCATGATGAACCAAATAGAGAAACCACCGAACGTAAGCTTACAGACTCAAAGCCTCGATTTTCGAGCACTTAGTACCTTTGATGTCATGATTGTTCATCATAGCCAGACAGAGCTGATCGGCGAGATTAATTCTGCTTTCCCCGACGCTATACATTCATTACAGCAAGAGTTGCTTAGCTATCATATGATCGATAGTCCAGTCATGATCACGCTAAGCTCAGATATAAGTAATATCATAGAGGTATATTTGCAGCAGTGTGAGCTGCTATCTTGTCATCATGGCATACTCACATTACTGGATTATACCGCACCTAATATAAGGGCAGAAAAAACTAGAGTCAGTGCAAAAGAGTATTTGCCAGACTATCCGGAATGGCAGCAGCCCATAGTTAATGCAACTGATGTAGATGCCTTCAAACCAGACGCTAAGCAAATTGCTCGCTTATTAGGTCTTAATCAAATTATCCAAAAAGGTAGTCAAAAAAAGCATTTTCGCTACTTAGATGCACAGGTACTTATTCACCTGTTACCGCTGAAACAGCACCACTATATCGCCAATCGCTATGGCTATCCCAAGCGGCTTTGGCTACCAATAGATAATGAGTGGTACAGCTTAGATAATATTTATCATTATATCGCTGACTCTAAAAATTATATCCAATATCAGTCAAACTACTGCCCAATAACTCAAAACCAGTTAGACGACATTAGTATTCTCAACCGCTTCTTTGCTAAAAAAGGGATTGAAAGTAGTGATTTGATAATTAATCACTATGGGATATTACTTAGTTGGTTGGACAAGGCAAATATTCAACTGACAGCTGCCACGCATCTGACTAATCCTGTTGACCGTATGACAATGATTAACAGGTGGCTGTATGAGTGCTATGAACAATCTGGTTCAGCAGAAATGGATAGTTAAAGGATAAGGAATAAGGCCATGGCAGAGAGATGTGAACAGTGTCAAGCGCAGGGGATTACGATATTGCCTGTACGTTGGGGATACCGCTTTAAAGAAAAAGAATTGAAATCTGTATCGAGATTGCTTCATGAAGGCTATATTTATATTCTTGATAATAATCGAGAGTGGTATGGATTTGTTGTCACACAAGGTCGCTATTTAAAAAGTTTTACGGTGACTGGTATATCAGGTATGCCGCCATATTCAAATGAGCCAGACTTGCCATATGCAGACTCAACATGCTTGGCAGGGAGTAACTGTCAAGCATTAAACAGCTTTATCCGTATTCCCAATCCAAACAAAGATATCGACACATTATGGGTCGCTTATAGCCCTGTTAAATGGACGAAAGCAGTCATTGAAAGACATCAAAATAATACTGATGGCGCTAAAACTAACAATATGATTGAAGTACCTGTATCTGTCACCCAGTCAAGTAGTAAATCATCTTTAGAACTTAGTGAATCACAAAATGGCGGAGGCTATAACTTATGGGAGTATGACCCAGATGGGGAAGGAAAAGAGCCAATCACTCAGTATTATGCCATTGAATATTTAAATTATATCAATCCGTTCACTAAACAGCCTTATGCTCCAGATAAATCACATGAAAAAAAGAGTCTCACAACTGAATTATCGAAGATAGAAGAAAGTGGAAATCGTGTTTTGAATGTTTATTTCAATGACGAAGTTGGAAAGCTAATTGATTTAAATGAAATGATGCTGAATATTGAAGATTACTATGACTCAAAATTATTAAAAAGTATGTTTACTAATTCATTCGATAAATTAAATCAGAAACAATTAGTTGCCAACACCATACTTGATATAGAAAAACAAATAAAAGCTAATGCTCCAGCATATGTTGCCAAGCAGAAATCTGAAGCGTTGAGGAAACCTTATGGTTCTGATGCAACTTTATTGAGCTCTAGAGAGGATTTGATAAGAGGTTATTATAAAAGAAACTGGGAAAATGGATTCAAAGATTCAATAAGATATGATGAAATGTTGAAATGGCTATCTTTTTATAGTTCAACTCAGGCTAGCAATAACGAAGAAAGAAAAAAGCAATTAGCAATGATAGTTGAAAGATATAACAACATGTGGTTTTCAGAATATCTAAATGATGAAATGACTTATAATTTTGATAATACTGATACTGATAGTTGTGCCAGCTATACGCTTACCGTACAAAATTTCGTTGGTTCAACAGCTAAGTACTCGGAAGTAGCAAAAAGTTATATGTATATGTTGTCACTATATTCACTCCTAGAACCTTATAATTATCTAGGACGCGCCTGCTGTTTTAATAATGAAACCATTATTAGTGAAGTAGAGTCTATCTCTACTAGTGATGGTATGACTATTGACGGTATTGTCACTTTGTCATGGTCTGCTGCTGCAGGTGAAGTACTATCAAAGATAAAAAATCAATATCTAGAAAAAATAAAAATGTCTGGTACTACTATCACCCTAGAAAATCTTATTTTTGATCCATATCTCTATATTCGTAAAAAGGGCATTGAGAGAAAAGCAACCAGTACTTCATACCCTAACATACGGCTTGGACGCAGTGATTTATTAATGAGTATATTTACTAGAAGACCTTTGTCTGTGGTTACTGTTGAAGGCAACATTAGAGATATTACTAAAGGTGTTTATGGACTATTGAAAACAGAGTTGAGCAAAAATGGAGGTAGTCAATTAAGTAACAATAAACTCAAAGGTGCCGCTACGCAATTTGTTAATCAAATGAAAAGTGAAGGCATTAATATAGATAAAAATATCTCTACCAAAGTGACTGCGTTTGTAAGTATAGATGCTTTGACTAGTGCTAACGATGCTAAGAATTCAGCAGGTGTAGCAAAATCTATGATGACTGACCGAAGACTACAGTTTGAAGAATTTAAAGGCTTCTATAAAAATCAAGCATCCAAATCGGGTGTTGGTAATTTCGGCGGCGTGCTGCAAGTATTGTCTTGTTTGAGTTTGTTTAAAGGTGTTATAGGGTCTGCTGATACCGATGCTAAGGAACCTTTACATAAGTTCGGTGGCAGTATAGCGATACTTGCAGGCGGCGTGGTACAGCATAGAGCGGATGTTGTGGGCTTAAGAAGAGAGCTTTACGGAGCAATATCAACCGATAGCCCCCATAGACAACTCAAATTAGATAAAATGATAAAAGGTAATAAGCGCGCTTATTCAGGTCTAAAAGCAGGTGCTAGGGGACTCAATATTGGTGGGGCAGCCGTCTTTGCTTATTATGATTATCAAGCGGGTATGACGAACATCGAAAATGATGATGTCGCAATGGGAGTCCTATATTTAACATCTGCTGGTTCGGGCGTTATATCAACTGGCTTACTTGTATTTGGCGTTAGTGGTTCGTGGGTACCAGTAGCGGGATGGGTCATTTTAGGGGTATCTATTGTTACTGGTTTAGCCATCATGTGGTTTCAAAAAACACCACTGGAAAAATGGGTGAAGTATGGTACTTGGGGGATGGATTCTAATGAGTGGTCATTAGACTTTGAGAAGGCACAGCTGGAAAAAGCTTCTGAAGGCATAGAAATTGACATTAAGGACAACTAAAAATGAGTGCATATCTTGTAGACATGGAAGGGAGGTTTCGATTAACCAAGAAGCTGCCATTTTTGACCCCGGGATATCAAGCGGTTGGGCAGAAGCTTGCAGACGTCAAAGGCATTCATGAGACAGTGCCTTTGGATAAATATAAAACCTATGATGTGCCATTGCACCCGCAGCAAACGGTGGTACAGTTTAACTCGACTTATCTTGAAACCACAGGGCGTAATGAAAGACGTCGCGGCGATGCCGTAGGATGGGGGCTGTCTTTAGGATTTGTTGGAGTGTCTGTGAGCAATGGTATCCTATATCTGATTGTAAAATCCACAACAGATTTTGATATTGTATCTCTCAGTATTGGTCTTATTCTCGCTTTTTCTATGACCTTATTCTTTGTTCCATTAATCAATGTGCTCTCAACCGAGTTATTTACCACACGGCATTCTCCTATCCGCTTCAACCGTAAAACCCGTAAGGTCTACGTTCGTCAGTATAATCGCAAAGTAGAAGTATATAACTGGGATGACTTAACCTTTTTTATTGCTTATATCAATGAAGATAAAGACATCAGAGCGGTGACATTTGATAAAGACGGCGAAACCATTACCGGTATGTTTGCACTTGCCTTTCAAGATGAAGTTTTTGATAAAAGTTTAATCAGTTATTTTGAGTTTATCCGTCGTTATATGGAAGGCGATGACCAGCAACTAAAAGAAGTCAAAGAAGCAATACGTTACATCTACCCTATACATGAAAAGCGTGAAACCCCACTGATGTCATTTAAGCGTTTGATACTCAATGAGGTGCATCATGATCATGAGAACATGGAGTATCCAGAACGGACTTTTGAGTTTCATCCTGTGACCTTAGTGGTTCTACCTTTATTAGCACTGCGCTATGTAGGGCGTGTAATCTCCATGCTGACCAGCTACCGCCATCAGTTTAGCAAAGCTATTGAAGCGGAATGTCAGATTGATCCCAATGACCCTTATGATTTAAACAAACATTTACCAGAGGGCAACCTTGAACAGAATAACCAGCCTATTTGGAAGACCATTGTTTACAGTGTAGGTATTATTATTGCTACTATTATCATGCTGTTTATCGGTGCATTTATTATAGACATGATAGGCGCGGCAAGACCACATGGTGACTATCCGAGCATGGTCGATAAACTCTGGTATGTGATTGGTTTGGGGTGGTTGTCTTAATAAATCATTGGCTACCTTTTTATTACTGCATATGATTGCTTAGAAAAATAAGAAGGCGGTAAATGCAACTACGCGATGATTTCGCTACCCACCTTAGTGAGCTTCACAATCCTATTGACCGTCCTTATACCGCCAGTATAGACAAAAGCTTATTAAAGAGCACTGAAGAGATTGAACATCTTAACAAAGAAATTCATGATGTTAATCCTGATTACTTAACCTTCCTACCCGCATACTTCTGGGTGTTTTATTTTGCTGTTGGCTGGGTTTATTTTTCTTCATTTTGGTTAGGTAATTATTTTCTTCATTTTGGTTAGGTAATTATTTTCTTCAAGATATTGGAGAGGTTGTCTTTATAGATGGTGAATTTAGTATTTTTGATATAGTATTCAGCTTCTTATGGATTGTTGTATTTGGTACGCCACTAATTTTATTTCTCTATCAACTCATCAGAAAGCGCTTCATTCGTACCCAGTACTACTTTTTAAAAAAAGAACAGAAAATAGCTTATTATTACCGTCCATTATGGAATTTTAGACAGCCTTATGAGCTTAAGATAGTCGACTATAAAGATGTGCATCCAGACTTACATCAAGACCCATATAATCGAGCCTACACACCGCTTAATCTGTATGTCGCTGATCCTGAGACAGGCGATATCACCCATCATCTCAAGCTAGAAGATTACAGAGTAAACCCACGCGTACAATGGGCGTTTATTCGTACTTACATGGAAGGCCCTGCGGATGATCTGCCAATAGACGCTCAGTTCTGTGAGGCTTATCCAGCTGATACAAGTGGTTCACTATTTGCCTGCGCTGATATTGTCTTTCGCAAAAACGGTATACTGCCGAGTGATCATTCTGGCGGTGGTCAGATCATGGTCTTTATAATAGGCTCAATAATAGCTTTAGGTAATCTATTTCAGGCTAATCATTACCAATGTACCAAGCGAGCCATCTTACATCCTGACGTGCAAAAGCTTTTGACATGGAACGGTCAAAACAACCCTTACCCGATACAGCCAATTACGCCAGAAGCTCAAAAGGCTTTTGATGGTAAAAATTGGCAAGTGAATATCAGATGGATAGTGGCGATATTAATTAACATAAGTTTGTTTGTATGGGTGGTGGTGGCTTATAATAGCTAGCAAAAATTGCTAACTACATATTGTATAACTATGATCTTACCTGTTCCTCCTATACCTCCTGTCGGTAAAATACTCAGTCGCCCTTATGAAGGAGAGATTGGTAATTTCCAAGAAAAAAAAGCCAGTATTGATAGAATAAGTACACTTATTCATGATGTGAATCCAGACTATCTGCTATTTCATCCTATCATTAACTCTATTCAAAATGTATGGCTTTTAGCGTCATATTGTGGTGCATGGTTGTTTGGACAGTTTTTATTTTTATTTTTATATGTAGTTCTTAAATATTTTTTTATTGAAGAGTTTGAGCTAATAGTTTTATTTCCAATTATTATGCTTATAATATTCCTAACAATGCTTGGCTTTTCACCATATTTAACTCTAAAGCAACTAAAAAGAAAGCAATCTCGATACCATAAAATTCTACTACTAAAAAATACCCAGCAGATTGCTTACTACGAACATAACGGTAAGCAAGCCCCTATCTTTCATCTGATTAATTATAAAGATATCACAGCCTCCATAAGGCGTAATGAAGGTTTGGTGTATGAAGTACTGAATCTGCACATCATCGATGAATCAACAGGAGAACCAAGCTTATCTATTAACTGTGAAGACATGCAACTAAACCCTTATGATCAGTGGGCGTTTATTCGCACCTATATGGAACGTCCCGCTGAAGAGCTACCGCTTGATCCAAGGTACGCCCACGCCTGTCCAACAGATATTAGCACCTCATTACTAGCCTGTGCTGATATCGCTCAAGAGAAGAAAAACAAAGGTTTGACTGGTCTAAGGCACGAGGTGACTTTTATGGGTTGGTTGCGCGCTTGTACGGTTAGCTACTTAGATTTAGCCGAGGGTAATATATACCAGTCGAGCGCTAATCCTGCACTACATCCGGAAGTTCAGCGTCGGCTTATGTGGGATGGTCAAAACAACCCATATAACATCTTGCCTGTCACCGCAGAGCGCCAAGCAGCTTTTGCAAACCAAAATCAAGCCGTTAAGCGGAAATGGTATTCAGGAATGGCTATTAATGCGACTTGGTTTATTGGTTCGATATTGTATGTGATGTTGGTGATTGCTTAGATAAAAACTTATCAGCCAACCTCTATTAAGCAGTATGAGAACCGCTAAAAATGAACAACTACATCATCAGACCGCAAGAGATTTACTTATTAGAGCGTTACAGCTCACCCGCCTACTTTAAAGAGATGCGCGATGCCTTTGCGAATATGCTAGAAGCTGCTGAATATGCATTGGAGCTATTTGTCAATGATTTACCCTTTGATTACCGCACGCGCCCCTTAAACCAACAACCTGATATCGTTTGGGTCGAGCGGGTATTACCGAATTTACGTGATACTTTAGATAGTCTCAATGTTGGCTATCAAGAGCTTTTAAAAGGGGATCTAGCGGCAATAAGATATGGCGGTAATGTTGAGAGTGATTTTCGGGCTATCAGTATGGATTATGATATCGATTGGATGCCTGAGCAGCAACAACTTGATTATGAAAAATGGCGGAGAGAGGTAAGCACGCGCGCTTTTAACTTAGAAATAACCAGTTATTTTGGCTGGAAAATTGGTAGTTTAATTGAACGCTATACTACTGAATCGCGAGGACCACTTAACCCACCCGAATCGTGGCCTATTTATCGTCTTAATCCAAAATCTAGCGTTGAGTTAGATGAAGTCGTCCCTGTGGCAGGTATTTATGTTCCAGATAGAACAGATGCCAGTGCCCAAGTGCTGCTAGATGGCATGTTAGCAAATGAAGCTTACGTCGGTTACGATCCTGAGACCATGCAAGCGGTCGGCATGGCGCCAGTCACTTGGATGCTCGTTGAGCGTATCGCGGATAGTGGTGGTGGCAGTAGTGTAGTACTGGAATCTTCACGTTGTGAGGCAAATCAGCCTTGTCCGCAGACAGGATATTGGTGGTCACCTGCCAGTCAGGAGTTGCAACATTTTCAAGCAGAAGACATCATGCCAGACATGACTAAAGGAAGGTGGGAAACCATTTGGTATTTTAACGCAACCAACCCGATGACTATTCAACCTACCACGAGTTATATAAAAAGGAAAAGAGCCAGGCGACCCAAAGTTTACCAACGACACAATGGAAATGCGTATTTAAATAGCTCTGTTAAACATGCCTTTTTCACTATGATCATCGTAGATATATCGATTCTGCTGTTTGTTGAACAAACTCGCGGTCCTTTAATCTATGAGCAATTATTAAAGGCTATCTTTATGCAGGCACTGTGTTTATTTATGCTCACGGATTCCAAATTAATGCTTGCGCTGGCTAGTGTCACCAATAGGCCGTTAAGTACTATGAAAGTGGCTGCTTTTTTTATCATGTTAGGGTCGTTCTATCTATTTTTTATTACGACACAAGGTTTGCTTTTGCAGAACGGGATAATAGAATGTGGCTAACTATTGATTATATACAATTGATATAGCTTATTACCCTAAACGTGAGAAGGACGTTTAACAGTAAAGCTAGCAGGTGATTACTAGCAAATTGTCTAAATAGTGGAAAATCTACAGAAAAAATTTAGTTTAATAAGAGAAAGTGCACAATAAGAAAAAGGCTTCCAATTACTTGGAAGCCTTTTAATATAATGGTACCCGGAGCCGGACTTGAACCGGCACGCTATTACTAGCGAGGGATTTTAAATCCCTTGTGTCTACCAATTTCACCACCCGGGCAAAACTTGTATTATCTAAAAGTAAGCTTTCTACTTGTTAGATAGTGGTCGCTATTATAAGCATTTATATTAATAAAGCAAGCTAAAATTAATATAATATGAATAAAATTAATATTATATGAATAAAATTAATATAATATGAATAAAATTTTAACCTAAATAATTGGAGGCTGAGGTCGGAATCGAACCGGCGTTAACGGAGTTGCAGTCCGCTGCATGACCACTCTGCCACCCAGCCAATCAAGGACGCCTATATTAGCAAATATAATTTAAATTACAAGTTATTTTTTAGCTAAATGCGAATTATCTATTCAATTCTCCTTATTTGACCATAAATTAATGGCTATTCAAAGTATGAAGAGGTCAAATTAAGCCATTATCAAGCTTAAAAATCAGGGTTATATCTCTGTAATCAAAGCGCTGCAAATAAGGGTTTATGAATGAGTGTGCTTAATGAGAGAGTCGAGCATAAAACTTTATAGGTTTGAATAATTCGAATAGTAAGTGACTCTGTTATCACGCAAAAAACCCGCTAATCCTAAGCCATAACGCTCAGCGACACGCACTGCCGTACTGGTAGGTGCAGACATACCAACTAGCCAAGGGATGCGCCCACGAATCGATTTTTGTACCAGCTCAATCGATAGGCGCGAGGTCATAAGGACGCAGCTAATCTCTATTTTATTGCGCAGTTGCCAACCGATCAGCTTATCAAGCGCATTATGGCGTCCTACATCTTCGAATAGGTATAGCTGCTGATTATACATCGTCGCAGCGGCGTGTACGGCACCAGTCAATTGGTGCGTATGCTGCATCGCATCGACTTGCTGGCGTATTGCTAATAGACAGTCAAGACTTGGTGTATCTGCCTTTTGTCTGTTTTGACGATAGATACTCAAGTCAGGCAGTGCTTGTGTTAGCCCTGTGATGCCGCACATACCACAACCTGTACGCCCTGCTAGCTGACGTTTTTGCGCTTGGATACGCTGATGGCAACGCTGGTTTAGTACTAGCTCCACCACATAAATGTCATAATCTTGCAGTGACGATAAGCTTTGTTCAAATGCTGCAGATTCTAAACTTTCATCCGTAGAATCTCTTATAAATCGTTCCTTTATAAATGAGTCTTGCGTGAATTGTTGATAATTTCCAATATCATTCAGTTGGGTAACTTCCCAATCAAGCAGCTCATGACTATGTTGAATTAAGCCTTCGCTAAACAAAAATCCGACGGCTAAATACTCTAGCTGGTGAGGGCTTGCCATCAGTACCGCATAGTGAATACCATTGATAACGATAGCAACCGCAGCTTCCACTGCTAAGCTAGTTGATTTGCAATCGATACTGATTTGCTGCATAGGGGTCTGTGCAATATTAGTCTTAGCAACACGGGTCTCAATAATGTTGTTAGGGTTATATTTATCTGTCGGATAATGATGCTTTTGCGCCCAATGATTACGTGCAAGCGGCGTTGCAGATGCCTTTAGAGTTTCTGATGTCTTATCTGTTAGGGTATTTACCAAAAAACTATCGCTATATTTTGCGTCAGTTTCAGTATCACTTTGGGCAATCATAATACCTCGTTATATCGTATGGTCATTGCCAAAGTTATCATCTCCTTTAAATATATGCATCATTCAATGATCCGCCCGTTGCTGACTATGCATGATCGGTCGTACCAGCATTTGCCTCAACGCGTTGCAAAACAACGGTCGTCGATTTATACGCTGGTATGTGAGAGTCTGGTGCATGCGTGTCTAAATCAAATAAGTTATTACATTCAGGATAATAAGTTGCGACAGCGTTAGCGGCGATATCTATCTCAGTCAATACTAACGGCCCTAGCGTGCGTGGCTGAACGGTACCGTCTGTGTTATTTGAATCATTTGAGCTGGCATGGCGAGATACCATTACTCGGTCACCTGCTTGCCAACCCAAACGAGTCATTTCATCTGGGTGCATAAACAACACATCACGGCGAGTGGTTTGGCGATAGCGATCTTCAAATCCGAAAATCATGGTATTAAATTGGTCATGGCTACGGACACTGGTCAATTGCCAAATTTTTTGTTCGTTGTTTGGCGCACTATTAGTCTTATCATTAGGTTTTTTGTCATGGTGAAAGGCTAATGAGGTCTCTGCCATTTGTGCTGCGACGTAGGTGATAGGGTATTGTGGTACTTCAAATTGTGCTTTGCCACTGTCAGTATTCCACACACGATGACGTGCAGAATGGTACAAATGAAAGCCACGCTCGGTTTCGCGAATACGCTGATTAAAGTCTTCAAAACCGTCAATCGCTTGGGCGATATAATCACGAACGATGCCAAAGTCTTCACTCATTGCTTGCCAAGGAATGGATGAATCAGCACCAAGCACGTGAGTGGCGATATCTGCTACAATTTGTGCTTCAGATTTCAACGTATCGCTGACGGGTTTCAGATTGCCTCGAGTGGGTACAATCTGACACATGGAATCTTCGATAGTGGCAAATTGCTCACCTTTGGCAGTAATAATACGTTCGGTACGACCTAAGCAAGGCAAAATAAGATTGTTCGCGCCCGGATACAGCATAGTTTCATTAAGTTTAGTACCGACAAAAATATTGAGCTGAGTGGTGGTTAAAGCGTGTTGAATCGCACTGGTATCAGGTGCTGCCACGGCATAATTACCGCCCATACTCATAAAGACTTTGAGCTTACCGGCAATCAATGCTTTTGCACCAGAGACCACATCAAAGCCATTTTCTTGCGGCATCGGACGTTCAAACACACGCTCAAGGCTGTCTAGTAGCTTTTGTGCAGGACGCTCATGGATGCCCATGGTACGGTCGCCCTGTACGTTAGAGTGACCACGAACGGGAGACGCGCCTGCGCCATCAATACCAATCATCCCCATTAATAATAATAGGTTGGTAATCATCGCTACATTGTCATCGCCTTGGACGTGCTGAGTGATGCCCATGCCCCACGTGCAAATGGTCGCAGGGCTCGCCGCTACCAGTTTTGCTATATTAATGATTTCCTCTTTACTGATACCAGATCCGCGTTCCAAATCTGGCCATGATTGTTGGCGAAGCCACGCGTCGAGTGCCTCATATCCTGACGTATGCTCATCGATAAAGCTTTGATTGATTTTATTGTTTTTAGTCAGCCACTTAGCGATACCGGTTAAGAGCGCTGCATCGCCGCCGATCTGAATTTGAATGACCTCATCGACCATCGCATCACTTTGACCTGCCGCCATATGCGTGGGCTTTTGCGGATTTCTAAATTTACGTAAGCCTTGTTCGCGCATAGGGTTGATTGAGAGGATCCGACAGCCTTGCTCGTGAGCATGAGCAAGCATTTCAAGCATGCGTGGATGATTGGTCGCAGGATTTTGTCCAAACATCAATATCAGTTTGGCTTGCTCAAAGTCTTCCAATTTCACGGTCGCTTTGCCAATACCCAACTGTCTACCGAGCATTACCGACGTTGGTTCGTGACACATATTGGAGCAATCGGGTAAATTATTGGTGCCAAAACAGCGCACAAACAGCTGATACATAAAGGCGGGCTCGTTGGTCACACGGCCTGAGGTATAAAATAGCGCCTCATCTGGCGAATCAAGCTGTCCTAATTGCTCAGCGATACATGTATAAGCGGCTTCCCAAGAGATTGGTAAGTAGCGGTCTTGCGCGGCATCATAATATACAGGCTCTGATAAACGACCACTATGCTCAAGCTCATAGCCCGACCAGCCTTGTAGTTCGGTGACGCTATGTCGCGCAAAAAACTGCGCATCGGCTTTTTTTGTCATAGTCTCACTGGCGATGACTTTGATGCCGCTTTCACAGACATCAATGGCTTTATGTGACTTATGATCTGGCCAAGCGCAGCCCGGACAGTCGAATCCGCCTTTAGGTTGGTTGCTTTTTAGCACACTCAAACCACCACGTAAAAAAGTCTGATAATCCATCAGTTTACGAGTAGAGGAAATCAGCGCAGGCCAACCGGCAGCAGGGTGGGAGTAAACAGGAATTTTGCGCATGACAGACCTCACAGTAAATGGCGGTAGCGGACTTTGATATACAGCAACTATATAGTGACGAGCGAGAAGTTTGTAGAAGCATTAACTATAGATAACAAAAAAACCTTTAAGAAAAATGTATTTTCTTAAAGGTTTATCGTGTCAATGCTCACTCACAAGCGAGCGTAGAATGATGTCTTCTTAAGTGAAGTCCTATTAAGTGAAGTCTTTATAAATATCGTCTTCTTAAGATATCAGTAACGCGCGTCTTTAGGTTTTTTACCATTTGGCCAATCATTGACCTTGCCAGCAAAGTCAGGGCGCGGCTGATGAGTAAAGAAGTGCGCCACATCGACGGCATCTTGATCGCTCAGCACATTTCCGTGACCCCATAAGCCTTTGGTCTGAATACCCATCGGCATGTTGTATTTTACAAAGGCCGCTGCCTTGTAAGTACGTGCCATACCAGCACCGATGTTAAAGGATTCATCGCCCCATAGTGGCGGGAACACGATATCGCCGCGACTGTCTTTGATGCCTTCGCCATTATCACCATGACAAGTTGCACATTGAGCTTTATAAATTTGTTCGCCGCGGACAGGATCTGGGATTAGTGATTCATCCACTTTACCTGCATTTTGGATATCGACTTTTTGCTCTTTTGGGGTATTTTGCGATAGCCACTTCATATAAGCCAACATTGCCAGCATTTCAGGGGATTCAGGTTTCAACGGTTTGCCATTCATTGAGCGCTGGAAGCAGCCATTAATGCGCTTGGTTAAATCGACTTCCTTACCAGATCGTGGCATCACGCGCGGATAGAAGTTATAACTATTGATATACGGGTCGCCAAGTGGAATTTTACCTTGTGAGATATGGCAACTGTTACAGTTCATCTGCGCGCCAACATGCTCTGGCAGTAAGCGCTTGGTTTCGTTTAATAAGCGTTTACCATAAAATATCTCATCAGCATTTGGCTCATCCAAGATAGCCGTATCTTGCGGCAGCACATAAGTGCCGATATCTTCGTTGGCATCATCAGCGGTGACTAAGCCGTACTCAGGCGCATTCTGCTCGATAGGCTCGGGCTGCGAGCAACCACTACTGATAGCGGCGATACTAAGCGCTGAAGCAGTAAGGATAGCGTTGGTTAAGTTGCCCATATTGATTTTTTGAGAGATAACGCGAGCAATAGTAGGCAAGTTGAGTGGAGATTTTTTCATTATTCTGCTCCTTTTGTTTGCGCATCAATACTTAAGTCTGGGGCAATATCCGTACTGGTTTTTGGTTTTTTGGCGAGGAAAGCCCGCATTTTTACCACATCATCGACATCGATTTCAGGCGCTTGGTTGGTCCAGCTATTGCGGACATAATTGACCACCTCTGCCACATCTGCATCGCTAAGATTGCTGAATTCAGGCATAGTAAACGCCATACGGTCATATGGGGTTTCAGGCATACGACCACCGCTTAAGGTAATCTGTAGTACCGAATCGGCATTGTTAGAATAAACCGCACTATTGCCATCAAGCGCTGGGAAAATACGCGCGACTCCTTTACCATCGACACGGTGACAAATTTGGCAATATTCGGCGTACAAAATCGAACCGCGCGAATCATAGTCGCCATCTAGCAGTTTTTGCGTAGTGATGTCTTTTTTCGCAGGTAGTGTGGCTTCTTTGTTTGGTGCTGGCGTTAACGTTTTTAGATAGGATGACATGGCGTTGATGTCGTAGTCGGTCATATACTGGGTGCTATGCTCAACCACTTCGGCCATGGCACCAAAGGCAGCAGTGGTATCAGTACGCCCAGTTTTGAAGAAGTCATTTAATTCTGAAACTGTCCAAGTGCCAAGTCCGCGATGCTCACCGCGGATACTTTTGGCGCGCCAACCATCGATGATGGCACCGCTCAAATACTTGTTAGAATCTGCATTACTTAGAGCGATTTCTTGAAATCCAATACCGCGCCCAGTATGACAAGAGCCGCAGTGCCCAGGACCTTCGATTAAGTATTGACCACGAGTCAATAGGGCGTTGTCAGTTTCAGGGACAAAGTCACGTTTGCGATCAAATAAGACCTGCCAGTATGCCAAGGGCCAGCGCCAGTTTGCTATCGGAGGTAGCTCGCTTTTTAGATTGGCTTGTTTGACGGCTTTGACATCGGACATAAAGAAAGCGTACATCGCGGCTAAGTCTTCGTCTGGCATGAGTTGGTAAGAGGGGTACGGCATAGCAGGGTACAAGGCTTTATTATCACTGCGTACCCCATGCTTCACGGCGTTTTTAAAGTCGTCGAAACTATAGTTGCCGATGCCAGTTTCTTGATCGGGTGTGATATTGGTCGAATAAATTGCCCCAAGTGGCGTTAGCATAGGCAAACCGCCTGCATAAGTCTCGCCATCGAGCGTGGTATGACACGCGACACAGTCAGCAGTGCGCGCGATATATTCGCCCTGCTTGATGAGAGCAGGATCAGTGATATTGACCTCGATATCGTTACTGCTGGTGCGCATATTTGGCAGTAATTGCCCAATAATAAAGGCAACCACCAGCCCGATGATGGCTGCTATTATTATAATCAGTGGCCATTTTTTCATAAGCCCGCCCTCCATAAGATATTTTTACTAAGCTTATAATTCATCACCCATATTTCATGAGGTGTATTAATCATTCTTATTGAAATCAAAATTCAAATCAAAATTGAAATCGAATATTTGTGATTTAAGCTCAGCGAATTAAAAGTTACACAACTGTCATATAGTATAGGGTAGCGGGTAATATTGTGATATTGTGGAAAACCACATTATAATTAAGGTTTTTACTTATAATGTACGTTTAGTAGGTCAAATATAAGGCTAGGTGTATGCATAAAAAGTCTAAAATTTGGACTATCTTAAAGACTTGTTTTATTATCGTTGTAGCCTCGGCTGCTTGGTTACCGCTATCTAAGGCAACCGCACAGACTTACTATTTGGGTGTGCTGGCACCTCAGGGCGAGACAGCCGCGCAAAATCGCTGGCAGCCATGGCTTGACGAGCTTAATGATCAGTTGTCAGATGACACCGTGATATTGGTACCTTTGGCGCTGGAGAATTGGCAACAGCAAATAGAGGCACAGCAGTTTGCGCTAGTGCTTGGCCCGCAAGTACAGTTTATAAAAATGAATACCATCAGGTGGCGCTGGCTGGCTACCTTACAAACAGAGACGGCTCAATTAAATAGCAATGCGCAAAACGCTCGTGATAAAAGTTCTCGTGATAAAATTTTTAGCAATCAAGGATTTGATGCTGAGGGTGTTAATGGGCAACAATCCCAAAATCAGCTATCGACGACAGTCACCCTCGCCAATGAATTTAATAAGCTAAATGAATATACGCCATTAAAACAGCCGAGTGCGATGGAAGAGGTCGCCAGTGCTCTATGGGTCGCTGCCGACAGTGATATTTATCGTTTGCAGGATTTGGAGCAACGTCATATTGCTGCCGTCGACACTGACGCATTTGGCGGTTATTTATTGGGCGCGCATTTATTACAGCAAAATGGCATTATGCCAAGCCACTATCAAACACAGTTTGTCGGTTATCCGATAGAGCGCACTTTGCATGCCTTGGCTAGCGGCAAGGTAGACGCTGCCATTACGCCGCTTTGTTTGATGGAGGAGATGGCAAGGCGCGGTCAAATCAATGACAAGCAATACCGTCTCATTCATCCAGTCGCCACTGTATCCAGCTGCCACTCTTCAACGAAAATATACCCAAATTGGACATTGGCAGCGACCGAGCAAGCGCCAGATGCTTTGGTGCGCCAGATCAATCAACATTTATTTGGCAAGAATCAAGCAGAGCAGCGTTGGCTGCCAGCAGAATCGAGTAGCGATGCTGAGCGCATTCTTTATGAGATGAATCGCCATCCCGCCCAAAAGCAGCTGAGCGCGTATATGGTCGACTGGATAAAGGCGCATCGATTATGGATGGCTGTGATTATTTTGGTTATCCTGATATCGACAGTAAATTATGCTTGGATGAGCTGGCTGGCATGGCGGCGGCAAAAAAAGATAGTGCGGCAAAATAGACTAATCCGTGATTATGATCAGCAGTTACACCAATCAGAGCGCTTTGCGGTCATCGGTGAGATGAGCGGTGCTATCGCTCATGAAATCAATCAGCCGCTGGCAACCATTCAAAATTATGCGCAAGGGTTATTGATACGCAGTCAACACGCAAGTTTGTCTAAAAATGCTATCGACATAGCGCCACTTGATAATGCGGCAACAGAGAATGCTCTACAGCAGATTGTCAATGAAACAGAACGCGTCGCTGCTGTAGTGACTAATATTCGTCGCTGGGCTGGACGGTCGCAAGCGAATGAAACTCGTGTCGATATCGCAGCTATCTATCAACAGTGCATCTTATTATTGGATGAGCAAGCAATAGGTGTCAATTTTTGGCTGGCAAGTGATTACCAGCATTTAACCTTGCCAAATTTAGTATTAGATCAGTTACTGATAAATAGCATGACCAATGCTGCGCAGCAAGGGGCGACCAATATCATGCTCCGCTGTCAGGCAGAAGAACATGATGGCAAGCAATGGCTAGTATTGCATCTAAGCGATGATGCTGGCGGCTTTGATCAAGCCCAGTTGCAGGGGCAGTATTTACCAGAGAACCTACCCAGTCAGTATGCTACTCAATCAACGAAAGCAGACGGTCTAGGATTAGGACTGATGATATGTCAGCGTTTGTGCAAGTCATTGGGCGGTATGATGCAGCTAAACAATATTAATGCCAAATGTGAAATTGAGCAAGTTTACGAAGTAATGAGCAGCGAGCAGCGATGTTTTAAACGTACCTTAAATGGTAAAATCCAGCTGCTACAAACCAATGCTAATTATCAGCTGTCAAACACGGTGGGCGCACAAATATCTTTTTATCTGCCATTATCTTTAGCGAATAATGACGAAAAACTCTAATGAATATCAATAATGTATTTAGCCATAAGGTCACATATGACGTCTAATCAACTCTCAAATGAGCCTACGTGCTGGCAAGATAAAAACAGTCATCTGTCTGACGATTCATCAGGCATTACGCCAGAATCGCTTATTATTCATATCATTGATGACGAAGAAAGTGTGCGCATGTCCTGTGATTTTTTGATTAGCAGCTTAGGGCTGTCGACCCAAGTGTGGGCAAGTGCGCTGACGTTTTTGCAGCAAGTTAATATCTATCGTCCAGCAGTGATTGTGAGTGATTTGATGATGCCAGAGATGAGTGGTCAAGCGCTACAAGTGCATCTTAGTCAACAGGATAGCCCTATGGCATTGATAGCGCTAACTGGAAATGGCGAGATTGCTGATGCTGTCAATATGATGAAGCAAGGTGCGGCTGATTATCTAGAAAAACCGATTAATAGCCGCCGGCTACAAGAAGCGCTTGCATGTGCGCAAGACCTCACTCTAAAACGCGCTACGCTTTATGATATTAAAAAGCTCTATGCGCAGCTGACCGATAAAGAAAAGCAGGTTGCCAATGAATTGTTAGAAGGTAATTTGAATAAAAATATCGCTGATCATTTAGACGTTTCTGTCCGTACGGTAGAGGTGCATCGTTCACAAGTGATGAAAAAAATGCAGTCACAACATGTCAGTGAGTTGATTCAAAAATTAGTATTGCTTGATGCTTAAAAATTAAGACAGTCGTATCAATTAAAGCAGTCATAAAAAAACGCCTGATATTAAACAGACGTTATATTTTTTCAAGATTTGAAGAATTTTGCTAAGTTATTTAACTCAATATCAAGCTATCGTCTTCGACTTTTTCGCCGCGCGTTTGCTCAAACATATCAAGTAAGTCATGTACAGTCATGCCTTGACGTTTATCGCCAGCCACATCCAATACCACTTGTCCTTGATGTAACATCACCGTTCTGGTGCCATGCGCCAATGCCTGCTGCATTGAATGCGTGACCATCATGGTCGTGAGCTGATTGTCCGTCACAATCTTATCGGTCAATTCTAAAACGAAAGCCGCAGTCTTAGGGTCGAGGGCAGCAGTGTGCTCATCAAGCAATAAAATTTTGGAAGGTTGCAGTGAAGCCATCAATAGGCTAACAGCTTGACGTTGACCACCGGATAACAGACCCATACGGTCGGTCAAACGATTTTCTAGCCCCAATTTTAATACTGATAATTTTTCGCGAAATAAATCACGGTTATTTTGGTTGAGTGCAAAGCTCAAACCACGTTTGCCGCCGCGCTTATAAGCCAGCGCCATATTTTCTTCGATGGTTAATGCTTCACAAGTCCCCGCCATCGGGTCTTGGAAGACACGAGCCACCCAATGAGCGCGTTGGTGCGCAGTCTTTTTGGTGACATCAATGCCATTTAATAAGATTGAACCGCTATCGACGCGCGTGGTACCACTGACTGCATTTAAAAAGGTTGATTTACCCGCGCCATTGGTACCGATGACGGTGACAAATTCACCATCAGCGATATTAAGATTGATACCGCGTAGGGCAGGGTTTTCAATGGGCGTTCCAGGATTAAAGGTCAACCGCAAATCTGTAGCTTGCATCATAATAATTATTCCTTATGGTTGCACATTGACATTAAGCCCGAACTTTACGACTTAAAAATTTATTTTTAGCTTTTGGCAATACCAAGGCAAATACGACGAGTAGCGCTGTAATCAAGTTTAAATCTTGCGGACCAAAACCGATACTACGTAGCGTATCGCTCGATAGCGCCACCTGAATAAACAGCTTGTACAATACCGCACCGACGACCACGGCAAAGGTAATCAGCCAAATCCGCTTGGCAGGAATGATGGTTTCACCAATGATGACCGCTGCTAAACCGATGACAATGGTACCAATACCAATCGAGATATCTGCGCCACCTTGAGTCTGCACAAACAATGCACCTGCTAGAGCAATCAAACCGTTAGAAATCGCCATACCAATGATGGTCATCCATGAGGTGTTAATGCCTTGCGCCTGTGCCATGCGGAGGTTGGAACCCGTCGCCCGCATCGAAAGACCCGTTTCAGTACTATAGAACCAGTTTAAAAATAACATGGCAGCTATCACCACGACACCAATAATTAGACAGCGCATCCAATAACCGTTGCCATCCGTGACCAAGGTGCTAAAGACCGTGGTTTCACCCAATAATGGCAAGTTCGGCGCACCCATAATCCGTAAATTGATAGAGTATAGTGCGACCATTACCAAGATACTGGCAAGTAGTTGCAGGATGCCAAGCTTGACGTGTAGCCATGCCGTAACAATACCAGCGACAGAACCTGCCAACATACCAAAAGCACAGGCAAGCCATGGGTTGACACCAGCGATGATAGAAATACCGGCGACAGCGCCACCTAGTGGAAAACTACCGTCAGCGGTCAAGTCGGGGAAGTCGAGGGTGCGAAATGAGATCAGCACACCAAGTGCTACTAGGCCATAAATCAGACCGCTTTCAAGTGCACCAAAAAAAGCAATTAAAGACATAAGAGATCAGTAAGTCATAACCAAGCGTTTAGCCACTAACGTTCTAATGTCGATTCATAGAATGAGTGCGTGATATAGATCAGCGCTGTCTCATCTATACGTCAATTTTAGCTAAACGACTAAGCGGTGAATTTAACAGATTAAACAATCTGCGGTTAGGGTAAACCAAAACATGTCACGATCAACAGCTATCATAAGCTACCTAGGTTCAAAGCTTTGATTAAAAAAAGGGCAAATTTAGAAATGACGCAAATACTTTATATTTAATCAATGTGGTTTAAATAAGAAGCCCAGCCTACTGATTCATAGCTGGGTTTCTGATGTTAAACATTTAGCCTCATCGCATAACGGTAGATGACGGCTGACACCAAATCCATCAAACTCGGTATCTACCTTATGATAGCTGTAACGAGCTAGCTATAAAAGTGCGTTATTCTACCACTTCTTTTGCTTTATCGATAACCGCTTGTGACAAAGTAATGCCTTCTTCTTTGGCATGCTTTGGACTAACGTATAGATCCAACATTTGCGGGGTGTAGACAGGAATAGCACCTGCTTTTTCACCATTTAAAATACGTACCACGATTTTGCCTGTTTCGCGACCAAGCTCGTAGTAATTCACGCCCAATGCAGCAACGGCACCACGCTCAACTGAGCTAGTGTCAGACGCAATCAGTGGGATTTTGCTCTCTTTAGCGACTTGATATAGTGATTCGTAAGCCGATACGACGTTATTATCGGTTGAGGTGTAGATCATATCGACCTTACCTTCGAGGCTACGTGCTGCCATCGCAATATCAGTACTACGCTGGGCAGGCGCTTCGAGTACATTGATACCTAGTGGTGTCAGTTTTTCTTTTAAGTTTTTCAAGATAATCGTTGAATTGACTTCGCCTGGGCTATAAACATAGCCGACATTTTTCAGGCTAGGAATGATTTGACGCATCAGCTCAATTTGTGGCTCATAAGGCAGTGCATCAGAGCCGCCAGTGACATTGGTGCCAGAGCCATCTAGTTTTGTTACTAGTTTGGCGGCAACTGGGTCAGTAACTGCTGAGAATACTAAAGGGATACTGCTAGTAGCAGCAGCTACTGACTGCGCTGATGGAGTACCAATCGCAACGATAACGTCTGAATTGTCTGCGACGAATTGCTTAGCAATCTGTCCAGCAGTGGCAGTGTTACCCTGTGCGCTTTGGAAATTAACCGTTAAGTTTTCACCATCCTTAAAGCCTGCTTCATTAAGCTCGTCGATAACGCCCTTACGGACGTCATCAAGCGCTGGATGTTCGACGATAGCCGTAATTGCGACGGTCTTCATCGCTGTGGCTGCATCGCCAGTAGCAGTTGCATCAGTGGTGCTGGTATCTTGTGCTGATTGATTACAGCCAGTTAAGATGGCCGTACAAACACCACCTAATAATAGTGCTTTACTAAAGTTAAAATGACCAAAACGATTTTGATACAACATGGGTCTCACTCCTGAAAATAATAATGTGTCCGTACATTATTTAATTTATAGATAAAAGGTATAGATGGATAAAGGGTAAAGCAGTTATCTGTATAGAAGGCTAAATGTTATTTTTCAGTGCTACTTGTCAAAACTATTTATCTGTACTATTTATCCGCACTCTGCGCTTGTTTGTCGACATTAATGGCATTTTTTAGCAGCTCATCAGTCAGACTGACGCCTTGCTCAGCAGCATGTTTCGGGCTTGCATATAAGGTCAAAGTATTCATCACTTCAGGCTTAACGCTGCTAACTGCTTCGCCATTTAACACACGATACACCATTTTGCCTGTGGTACGACCGAAATCATAATCATTGACACCAAGCGCTGCAGTCGCACCACGTCGCACACTGAACTCGTCTGAGGCAATGACAGGAATATCAAGCTCATTGGCAGCACCTGCCATCGCTTCAAAGGCGGATACCACATTGTTATCTAGTGAGGTATAAATCACATCAACACGACCAGCAAGGCTACGAGTCGCCATGGCCACATCCGTCGGGCGATTGGCGGTGACGTCTAATATCTTAAGCCCACGCGCAGGCGCAGCTTTTTTAAGTTGATTGAGTACCACCACCGAATTGACCTCACCTGGACTATAAACATAGCCAATGGTTTTTGCATTGGGCGCAATTTTTTGAATATTGTCTAGTTGCGGCTCGATAGGTAGCTCACTAGACAGTCCTGTCACATTAGATTGGATAGGCGTATTGTTCTCATTAATGAGCTTTGCCGCGACAGGGTCTGAAATAGCCGTATAAATAACCGGAACCGTCTTAGTTGACGCAACGATAGACTGAGCTGATGGCGTCGAGATTGCCACGATGGCATCTGGATTGTCTCCTGCAAACTGCTTAGCAATCTGACCTGCTGTCGCTGTATTGCCCTGAGCACTTTGAAAATTAATGGTTAGATTTTGGCCTTCAACATAGCCGTTATCTGCCAACTCATCAATAATGCCGCGGCGCATCGCATCTAATGAAGGATGTTCGACGATTTGAGTGATGGCTAATGTCTTGGCAGGCTTATCAGAATCTGCGGCGGCACTTGTATCTGTCGTTGCAGCAGTGTCGGTCGTGTTTGAGCAGCCAATTAATCCAAGCGCGGCGCTCATAGCAGCACCGAATAGGCTGAAGCGTAAAGTAGTAGCAAAGGTCATTTTATTGGGGCTCATAGGTTAGAGAGTGCAGGTTACCCGAGTCAATGTTATGTGCATGCTGAGATAACGGGCTAACATCAAAGTAATCAATCCATTGATCATTACGTCCATATTATGACAGTAATGTAACTTATGGCAATAAGAAATTAAAACGCGTTTGTCATTACCTCTGTAAAGAACGTACTGAATCAATATTCATCGATATTATCTTCTATATAAGCACTGATTTTGGCGATTGACCAGCGATAGTTTTGGGACAATAAAAAAGATGCCCAGCTGGACATCTTTTTTGTTTGTTGAGTAAGCCTAACTATTAAGCAAGCACATCGCCAATCACGCAGTTGTCAGGTAAAGTAACCACTGTCAGCTGAGTTTTTGGATTGCCAGTTGATAGCACCATACCTTCTGAGACACCAAACTTCATCTTACGCGGGGCAAGATTGGTCACGCAAATGACCTTTTTATCTAGCAATTGCTCAGGCTCATAGAACTTACGGATGCCGCTAAACACATTGCGCGGTTTGTCTTCGCCAACGTCCAAGGTAAATTGTAAAAGCTTATCTGCGCCTTCGACATGATTGCAGGCTAGAACGTGAGCGACTTTCATCTCAACTTTGGCAAAGTCTTCGATGCCGATATAGTCAGCTTGCTCAGTATTTGTCTCAGCATCTATATCAGTAACAGCTTCTTTTGCTGGCTTATTATCTTTTTTAGCAACGGCTTTGCTAGCCACTGGAGCAGCAGCTTGAGCCAAAGACTCTTTTGACGCCTCAACCATCGCGGCAACGTCTTTTTCTTCGATACGCTGCATCAAAGGCTTGAACTTATTGATCTTGTGCCCCAGTAGCCACTCATTACGGCTGGCAAAGCTTAAGTCGTCAATGTTCAAAAACGCTTTGGCATTGGCGGTTAGCTCAGGCAATACTGGCGCAAGATAAACCATTAATTGACGGAAGATATTAATCGCGACCGAGCAAACATCTTGAACTTCTTGCTCTGCGCCTTCAACCTTAGCAAGCGCCCATGGTTTTTTCTCATCGATATATTCATTGGCTTTATCAGCACATTGCATAATCAAACGCATGGCACGAGAAAACTCACGGTTCTCGTAAGCGGCAGCAATCTCATCGCCCGTTTTGGTAATATCTTCTAATAAACTTGGCTCAGCGCAGACTTCTGTGAGCATGCCATTGTACTTTTTGACCAAGAATCCAGCGCTACGACTGGCGATATTGACCACTTTACCAACTAGATCAGAGTTAACCTTTTGCATGAAGTCTTCTAAATCAAGGTTGATATCTTCGACTTTATCAGACAATTTACTAGCAAAATAATAACGCAAGTATTCAGGATGTAAGTGATCAGCATACGTTTCGGCTTTAATAAAAGTACCGCGTGACTTACTCATTTTTTCGCCATTGACCATCAAGAAGCCATGAGCAAAAACACCCGTTGGTGTACGGAACTCACTACCAGCAAGCATTGCAGGCCAAAATAGCGCATGGAAATAAACGATGTCTTTACCGATGAAGTGATACACCTCGGTTTTATGTTCGTTTTCTTGCATCCAATAACGATCGAAATCAAGCGCCTCGTCTGTACCTGCGCGCTTATCGCATAGGTTTTTGAAGCTCGCCATGTAACCGACTGGCGCATCTAGCCATACATAAAAATATTTGTCTGGCTCATCGCTTGGGGTATCTGGAATCTGAAAACCAAAGTAGGGCGCATCGCGGGAAATGTCCCACGTTGCCAGACCTGCTTCAAACCATTCTTGTAGTTTATTGGCGACCGATGTTTGCAAGCGATTGTCACTACGCGTCCAATCCTTTAAGAATTGCTCAAATTCAGGCAAATTAAAGAAGTAGTGCTTGGAGGTTTTCAGAATAGGCGTGGCATCTGATAACGTTGAATGCGGGTCTTTAAGATCCGTTGCATCATAGGTGGTACCGCAGACTTCACAGTTATCGCCATATTGGTCGGGCGCTGCGCACTCAGGGCAAGTACCTTTGACAAAACGATCGGCTAAAAACAACTGTTTTTCAGGGTCAAATAATTGTTCGACATCTTTGGTACTGATATGCCCAGCATCATTCAAGCGACGATAAATCAGCTCAGAAAAATGCTTATTTTCTTCTGAGTGCGTGGAGTGATAATTGTCAAAGTTAATCAAAAATTTAGCAAAATCTGCTTCATGCGACGCTTTCACCGCGGCAATTTGTTCCTCTGGCGTGACGCCATTTTCTTCAGCTTTTAACATGATACCAGTACCATGAGCATCATCGGCACAGACATAGGTGACTTGATGACCTTGTGCTTTCATCGCACGCACCCAAACGTCAGTCTGTACATGTTCTAAAAGATGGCCTAAATGAAGATCGCCATTGGCATAAGGAAGAGCACTGGTTACTAGAATCTCACGCACTTTTATCACCTATATTTTTATATAAACGGGTTGGTTATCAAACGTCTTAAGCGGTTTTGAGCTATTAGACGCGATACTATTAATATCAAACTATCAATGCTAAAACGTATTAAGCAAATAAAAATTTAAAAAAGTGTGCCTATGATACCGTAATTCAGCCAAATTTGTGACATTACCTGAGTAATTAATATAGTCGCTAATAAAGCGATTAACTCTATACGGTATATAGAGTGTCAATCAATTATGAGAGATAAATAGTCGGTTGTATTTAGAGGTAATAATGAAAGAGCGTCCATAAAAAACCCACCAAGCAATCGCTTAGTGGGCTCTTTGGTATCAAGTAATAATCGTTAAATTTAATTATCTTTAAGGTTTAATAAATGCCTCATTCCAGAACATTAGAACGAGCCAAACATCGTCCCTAAAATGATAACGGCGACCACAGCAATAAGTGGAATCACCATCGTTACCATGGCGACGTTTAGATAAGACTGCTTATGGGTCAAACCACAAATCGCAAGTAAGGTGATGACCGCACCACTATGCGGTAGCGTATCCAAACCACCCGCTGCCATCACAGCAACACGGTGCATCAATTCTGGGTCAATACCCGCTGCGACCGCCATTCTTAAATAGTCTTCACCCAACGTCGAGAGGGCAATGCTTAAACCACCAGACGATGAGCCAGTAATACCAGCCAGCGTGGTCATCGCCACCGCTTCTGAGATTAAAGGATTGTCAGGCGTTAGATTTAAGATACTATCACGAATGATAAGGAAGCCTGCTAACGAGGCGATAACCGCGCCGTAACCAACTTCTGAGGCGGTATTAAAAATAGGCAACATCGAATCATAAGTACCACGGTTGATGGTTTTTTGTAGGTTATTCCAATGACCGATACGTAACAAAATTAACACCGCACAAGCCACGACTAACGAGATGATAATTGACCATAAACCCAGTGAGCCTGCGATATTTAGATCAGGAAACTGAGCTTGTAAGCCGCTAAAATCCACTGATGGAAAGACAGCGTAAGTTAATAAAGCATTTAAGCCAATGACCAACACCAGTGGAATCATAGCAATAGTAAATGAGGTGTGATGCGTATTTAATACATCAGTCTCTTTTTTGGCCGCGCCAACGCCGCCCACATCCTCTTCGTCATGCTGACCATAGCCTTCGCCTGCTGCATTGGCTTTTCTGGCGCGTGATTGAAGCCATAACCAACCACAAATAAACATGATGGTACCGCCGATAATACCCAAGATAGGCGCGGCAAAAACGTTGGTATTATAGTAAGGAATAGGAATGGCGTTTTGAATGGCAGGCGTACCTGGTAATGCCGTCATCGTAAAGGTGAATGAGCCTAAGGCAATCGCTGCCGGAATCAAGCGCTTAGGAATATCAGCGGCTTTAAACAAGTCTTTGGCGATGGGGTAAATAGCAAATGCCACCACAAATAACGAGACGCCACCATAGGTTAAAATGGCACAAACTAAGATAACCGCTAAGATGGCTTTGCTAGCACCAAGCTTTTCGACCACGGTTTTGGCAATCGCAGTCGCCGCACCAGAGTCTGCCATCAAACGCCCAAACAGTGCACCCAACAAGAATATAGGGAAAAACTTAAGTAAAAATCCACTCAATGCGCCCATAAAAACATCGGTATAGGCCGGAATCGTGCTTAAAAAATCACCTGATAATAGTACGGCTAATGTCGCCATAATCGGTGCTAATATCAGCACGGAATAACCACGATAAGCAAAAAACATCAGTAATAATAAAGTAATGACAATAGCAAAGGTACTAAACATGATCGCCCTCCTTGGCAAAGTTCAGTCAGCGAGTATGCAGAGCATAGTGATATTGGTCAATAAAATTACTTAAAATAGCCAATATTTGATATTTTATTAAACATAAATCCTGTCTTAATAAGATGTTGACCCATCATATATACCGCTACTGCGCTGGCTTGTATGTTCTTATGGTTATTCTCTTCTCGCTACGAGAATAATATGGTAAGTTAGCACAAGATTTTTAATTATGATATATCGATAGAAACTGTATTAATATAAATATGGAAATATTGAGTGATGTAACCCACTCATAATCATTGATGATAGAAGTTAATAACAAAAAATAGACTTGCAAGGAGATAAGCATGAGTCAATCAAAAGTATATAGCAGTGCCGAAGAAGCGCTAAAAGGTATCGTCAGCGATGGACAAACGCTCGCTATCGGTGGTTTTGGTCTGTGCGGTATTCCGGAAGCGTTAATCGCCGCATTGCGTGATAGTGGTGTTAAAGGGTTAACTTGCATCAGTAATAACGCTGGGGTCGATGATTTTGGCTTAGGGTTGCTACTACAAACTCGCCAGATTAAAAAAATGATTTCATCCTATGTCGGTGAAAATAAAGAATTTGAGCGTCAATACTTGGCAGGCGAGTTAGAAGTTGAATTAACGCCGCAAGGTACTTTAGCGGAAAAACTACGTTCGGGCGGCGCGGGTATTCCTGCGTTCTACACCGCAACTGGTGTCGGCACACTCGTCGCTGAAGGTAAAGAAACCCGTGATTTTGATGGTCGCACTTATATACTTGAGCACTCATTACGCGCTGATGTGTCATTAATCAAAGCGCAAAAAGCGGACAAAGCGGGCAATTTAATTTTTAACAAGACGGCGCGTAACTTTAATCCAGATTGCGCCATGGCAGGCAAAATTACCATTGTCGAAGTTGAAGAAATCGTAGAGACGGGCACGTTTGATCCTGATGACGTGCACCTGCCGGGTATCTTTGTGCAGCGTATCGTCTTGAATAGCAATCCTGAAAAGCGTATCGAAAAGACTACGACTAAAGCAGTCGAAAGCGCTTAGTTAAAGGCTTTATAGATTTTTTAAAGTGTTAAATTAATAATAGAATATTGTAATACTATTCCTAAAAATTTGAGTGGCAAGGAAAACGAGTGAAAGTGCTACATCTAGTAGACTAAGCGAATTTGACACCGCTCATCATATTTTTTGGGGTCGTTATAAAAATAAGGAAGTTATCATGGCATGGACAAGAGAGCAGATGGCACAGCGTGCCGCACAAGAGCTACAAGACGGCTATTATGTCAACTTAGGTATTGGACTACCAACCCTAGTCGCTAACTATATCCCTAAAGATGTCGATGTTTGGCTACAGTCTGAAAATGGTCTATTAGGTATCGGCGAGTTTCCAACGGCAGAAAATGTCGATGCAGATTTGATTAATGCGGGTAAACAAACCGTCACTGCCGAAGCGGGTGCCAGTTATTTTAGTAGCTCAGAGTCGTTTGCGATGATTCGCGGCGGTCATGTTAATCTTGCGATATTGGGTGCGATGGAAGTGTCAGAAAAAGGTGATTTGGCCAACTGGATGATTCCCAAAAAAATGGTTAAAGGCATGGGCGGTGCAATGGATCTAGTCGCAGGTGTACAACGCGTGATTGTCTTGATGGAACAGGTCAATAAACATGGCGAGCCAAAAATCCTTACCAATTGCGAGCTACCATTGACGGGCAAAGGGGTGGTTGATCGGATTATTACCGAACTTGCTGTACTAGACGTCACTGACAACGGTCTAAAGCTAGTTGAGCTGGCAGAAGGTGTTAGCTTTGATGAGCTACAAGAAAAAACGCCAGTGAGCATTGCTCAATAAGCTTGTTAGATATATTTGGCACAGACCTCTAAAAAACCTATTTGATAATGGACTATAAAATATGGCGACCACATTACAACAAGATTTGACCGGCAAAGTGGCATTGGTCACAGGCGCTGCCAGCGGTATCGGACGTGATATCGCTGAGACTTATGCCAAAGCAGGCGCAGCGGTTGGTATTGCAGATATTAATCTTGAAGCGGCTCAGAAAACCGTTGATGCTATTGAAGCGGCAGGCGGACGCGCATTTGCCATTGCCATGGATGTGACTTCAGAGGAGGCGGTAAACGCTGGTGTGCAGCAGCTTGTCGATACCTTTGGTGGTATTGATATTCTTGTCTCTAATGCTGGCATTCAAATAATTGACCCGATTCATAAAATGGCGTTTGAGGATTGGAAAAAAATGCTTGCTATCCATTTAGATGGGGCGTTTTTGACCACCAAAGCGGCGATACAGCACATGTATAAAGATGACAAAGGCGG
The DNA here is from genome assembly GCF_044901245.1 of Psychrobacter sp. NPDC064578. Lineage (NCBI taxonomy): Bacteria > Pseudomonadati > Pseudomonadota > Gammaproteobacteria > Moraxellales > Moraxellaceae > Psychrobacter > Psychrobacter sp. NPDC064578. The sequence goes on along the minus strand of NZ_JBJDPI010000002.1, from coordinate 51,619 downwards.
TACGGTCATTTATATGGGCTCAGTACACTCGCACGAAGCCTCACTTTATAAAGCACCTTATGTCACTGCTAAGCATGGGTTACTTGGGCTGTGCCGTGTATTGGCGAAAGAAGGCGCTGAGCATAATGTACGCGCGCATGTAATTTGCCCAGGGTTTGTCAAAACGCCGTTGGTCGAAAAGCAAATTCCGCAACAAGCGGCTGAAAAAGGTATCAGTGAAGAATCTGTAGTCAATGATATTATGCTGGTGAATACCGTCGACAAAGAATTTACCACCGTTGATGACATTGCCCAACTGGCATTGTTTTTAGCAGCATTTCCGAGCAATGTCTTCACAGGTCAGTCTATCGTTGCCAGTCATGGTTGGTTTATGAATTAACTGAGTGGTGAATTAATGGGTTTGCGGGTTGTTTGATTGGTTTAAGAATCATGGGCTTGCTAATAAAAGACCAATCCATTAGCATCTAGTTTTATATTAATTTGAGCCAATTAGATTGGCTCTTTTTTATGAGCGCTTGAATACCGTTTCGGGTCGCACGGAGTAAGTATAATGAATGATAAGGATTTTGCAAAAACGCTTGCAGCAAAATTAAGCCGTGCTATCGAGCAACAGCAGTTTGAGCAATCGATCAATCAACTTCAAAATTTGCGCCCGATTGATATTGCCGATGTTCTGGCAGTCATGGAGCCAAATCTTGCATGGCAGCTACTTGAGCATCTGCCCAATCGTTCTACCGTGTTCTCCTATTTAGAAACGGATATTCAGGTTGCACTTGCCTATGTATTTCCTCGGGCTGTATTAGCAAAGATAGTAGGCGAGATGCCTGCGGATGAGCGTACCGACTTATATAAGCACCTAAATCAGGAGCAGCGGGATGCTTTGTTACCCGCCTTGGCACAGGCACAACGTGAAGATATTCGTAAGTTATCTGCCTATGAGGAGCGCACTGCTGGTGCGTTGATGACGTCTGATTATGCGACTTTAGCTGCTCATATGACTGTCTCTGAAGCATTGGCAGCACTGCGCCTAGAAGCACCTGATGCCGAAACTATTTATCATGCTTATGTGATTGATGATGAGCGTAAATTATTAGGCGTTGTCTCTTTACGAGTACTTATTTTAGCGGCTCCTGAACAGCTGATTAATGACATTATGATGACTACAGTAGTGTCTTGTAATGTCAATGATGATCAAGAAGACGTTGCGAAAGTCGTGGCTCGCTATGACTTAATTGCGCTGCCTATTACTGATGATAGTGGTGCTTTGGTCGGTATTGTTACCCACGACGATGCGATGGATGTGGCGAGTGATGAGGCAACCGATGATTTCCATAAGTCGGGCGGTGTCTCGACAATGGTTGGCAAATTAAAAGATGTAAGCGTTCGAGTGTTATACCGTAAGCGCGTACTCTGGCTAGTGTTTTTGGTATTTGGTAACTTGCTCTCAGGCTTTAGTATTGCAAAATTTGAAGATGTGATTGCTGCCAATTTGGTATTGGTGTTCTTTTTACCTTTATTGGTCGACAGTGGCGGTAACGCTGGCTCACAGTCAGCGACCTTGATGGTGCGAGCTTTGGCGACTGGCGATGTGGTCATGCGTGACTGGTTTTCATTATTGGGTCGAGAGGCAGTGGTTGCGTTGATGCTTGGGGCGACGATGGCGGTGGCTATCTCAATCATCGGTTATGTACGTGGTGATGCAGTGGTGTCGTTAGTGCTGGCACTGAGTATGATGTCGGTGGTGATGATTGGTTGTGTGATTGGTATGAGCTTACCTTTTGTGCTTAATAAATTGGGTTTTGATCCTGCCACTGCCAGTGCGCCTTTGATTACCTCTGTCTGTGATGCCTCGGGCGTACTTATTTATTTGTTTATTGCTTCACAGTTTTTGTCTATCGGTTAACGCTGCTATAAAGCCTAGTCCCACTAGCGTTGTGGTTTTTTTATAGTGGCAATTCAGCTACACTGTCACTATAAAAGGTCTGGCTAATACGCTCACGAGCGGTATTGTTCACGATAGTATTTGCTGAGTTTTTGCCATGCCCACCCACTTGTATAGGCAGTAATAGTCGCTATGTTTAACTTTATGAAGAAAACCTCCACCAAAAAATCAGAAACACCAGAGCAGCGAGCAGAGCGCGATAGTGCCGTGGACAAGGTGCTGCTTGGTTATGAGGTAGGTACTGTCAGTATTGCCACCATGGTAACGGGGCTCGAACGTGATGGTGACCAGCTCACCTTAGACTTGCGTCTACCCGTAAATAGTAATCCTGAAATTATCCAACAAGAGCTTGGGCAACTGTTACATCCGCACGGGATTAAGACCATTCATATGAATGTTCGTCTGCCTGCACCGACGAAAGGCTCGGGGTCAAGTCTGCCAAAAGCAATGCCAAAAACCACTAATGCCATGGACAATCAATATAAACCAGCGGCAAATTCTGATAGCAATACTACTGTTGAACCACCAATTACCAAAGCCGCGCCGACACAAGCGTCACTCGCCGCGCATCCGCGTATTCGTCATATTATCGTCGTGGCATCGGGTAAAGGCGGTGTTGGTAAATCCACTACCACGGTCAACATTGCTTTGGCATTACAAAAGCTAGGCAACCGTGTTGGCGTACTTGATGCCGATATTTATGGTCCTAGTATGCCAACGATGCTGGGCGTCGATAATGTCAAACCTGAGCTGGAAAACGAGCAGTTTGTTCCTATCAATGCACACGGCATGGCAATGTTATCGATTGGTAGCTTGCTCGATGGTGACAATACGCCTGTCGCGTGGCGCGGACCAAAAGCCACTGGTGCGCTGATGCAGCTGTATAACCAAACCAACTGGCCGCAGCTGGATTACTTAGTGATTGATATGCCGCCAGGTACAGGCGATATTCAGTTGACACTAGCGCAGCGTATTCCCGTAACGGGTGCCGTGATTGTCACGACGCCGCAGCATATTGCCTTACTTGATGCGCAAAAAGGTATTGAGATGTTTAACAAAACCAATATACCAGTACTCGGCGTAGTCGAAAACATGGCACTACATACCTGTAGTAACTGTAATCATACTGAAGCTATCTTTGGTACAGGCGGCGGTGAAAAAATCGCTGAACAGTATCAGGTGCCGCTGTTAGGGCAATTGCCATTGGCCAGCGGTATTCGTGCACAAGTGGATAAAGGTGAGCCGAGCGTATTAGCCGATGATGAGTTTGCGCCGTACTATCTTAGCATTGCTAAAAATATCGAAGCCACTATTAATAAATTCGCCAAGCCTGTCAATGATAAGCGTATTTTTTAATAGTTTTTAATTGCTTCTAGTAATAGTTAAATAGCCTAAGCAAATAAAATTAGAGGGCTTAGATTTTCAAAAAGGAGGTATTGTGAGCTTATCTATTTATCAACGCCATTTAGACGATATTCCCACGCAGTATATATTTTTGAAATTATTGCGCCCGCCGATATACGTGATTGAGCTCTCAAACAATCAAGTGATTGCCGTTTGCTACTATAAAGATGGGAGTAGCAAACGGCATCAAGTTAATGATGACTTTAGTAATCGCCGCATGGTGATTGCTAATTTTAACAAATTCTCACAGGCGTTAACTGACCTGTTACTTAAGTTTCCTCGGCATTTTTTATGGATGAGCGCGATAGCCGCTACCGATGTGACAGAAACACTGGCAGATGGATTGACCAGCATTGAAGTTAAGGTAATAACGGAAGCGTTTTTTGTGGGTTCTGCGAAGGCAAAAAGAAAAACTGTACATACTACCGTGAGTTATCAAGGAAAAATAGTACCTTTAGAAAAATTTGGCTAGGATGCCTCAATCATGAATCAAAATAGCAACGAGCAAGATCAGCAACAATTATCTACCAGCATTAAGCCAGTTGTGTTCGATGAGCTGATTAAAAATGGTCAGCCTACTTTTGGCATCTTTGCTCACGTTAAAAATATCAATTATTTGGACTATCACAGTCATCTTATTTCGCAAAAGGCGCTGCCAAACTGGCGCAAAGAGTTAAAAGCCAATCAATTCTGCTTTATTCAAATTATCCAGCCGCCTTATCGGGTTTGTCTGGCATTAGCGACGATTAAACTGGCCACCAGTGCCTTTGTTTATCTTTATAACGATGAGATTAAGCAGTTAGAGGTTTGTGAAGCATTGCAGCCGTTGACGAGGCAAACACAGTTAGAAGGCGATTGCTATCAAGGGCAAATGGCATTTACCCATAGTAATCTCACATTAACATTGGATTTTACGCCTTCACAAATCGCAGTAGCATTGGATAGTGAACACATTACGCTTGATGCGACGCTACAGCGGCAATCAGCGCCATTAGCAGTCTGCACACCAACGGGCAGACGTGGCTGGACCTTCACCCAGAAAGAGCCGTTGACGGGTATATCTGGTTGTTTACTTATTAAAGCCCATTCAAAATTTAACACTGATGCTCAAGCCAAACAAATTCACTTTTCCGAAACGACTATCGCCAATCTCGATTGGACGCTTGGCTATATGCGCCACAAGACCAATTGGTTTTGGAGTTGTATCAATAGCTATTTGCCAGACGGTCGTCATTTTGCCCTAAATCTAGCAATGGGCGTCAATGAAACAGGGGTTAGCGAAAATGCGTGCTGGCTGAATGGGCAGATTTATTATTTGCCACCTGTGATGTTTGTTCGTGATGGTTTAAATTTGCCAGCTAATGAGCAAGATGATACTGCTAAAACCATAGATAATACGCGACAGCCTTGGCGCATCTATCATCAAAACCTAGGCTGGAGCAATGTTGATATTGACTTAACCTTCACGCCGATAACCGTTTATAAAAAGACGGATAATTTTGGTGTGCTTGCCAGTATATTTGAGCAATGGCTTGGCTTTTATAGTGGTGAGATTCGTCTAAAAGATGACGTGATTAAAATCGATAAGATAATGGGCTTAGCAGAAGATCATTTCGCAAAATGGTAGGCGGTTGTCGTATTGATTGTAGATTTATATTAAACGCAGGCAAGCCTATAAATTGAGCGCTCAATTCCGTATAATCGTCGCTATCAAAATACACTTCATATCATAAATTTTATTTTATAGCTGCTAAGGAACAACAATGTCTATCAAGTCTGACCGCTGGATTCGTAAAATGGCTGAAGAACACGGCATGATTGAGCCGTTTGAAGCGGGTCAAGTACGTTTTAATGATGCAGGCGAGCGTCTGGTTAGCTACGGTACGTCAAGCTATGGTTATGATGTACGCTGTGCGCCTGAATTTAAAGTTTTTACCAATGTTCATTCAGTGATTGTAGATCCAAAAAACTTTGATGAAAAAAGCTTTATTGATGTCATCGGTGACGAGTGTATTATTCCGCCAAACTCGTTTGCGCTAGCACGCACCATGGAATATTTCCGTATTCCACGTGATGTATTGACGATCTGTCTTGGTAAATCAACGTATGCCCGTTGCGGAATTATCGTCAACGTGACGCCGCTGGAGCCTGAGTGGGAAGGGCATGTCACTTTGGAATTTAGTAACACCACCAATCTACCAGCGCGTATTTATGCAGGCGAAGGGGTGGCACAAATGCTATTTTTCCAAAGCGATGCTGATGACGTATGTGAAACCAGCTATAAAGATCGCGGCGGTAAGTATCAAGGTCAACGCGGCGTGACATTGCCAAGAACCTAGTAATCTTATATGCTAACTGAAAGTGCACAACGATAAATCTTTTAGATTAATCACAAAAAAGCTGACCGTATATAATACGATCAGCCTTTTTTATACCGAAAAATTGACTATTTCAATACTTTTAAACCTGCTTTATTATCACGTTTGGCTTTAGGTGTCGCAGTAGGGCTCTTCTGTGAGCTTACTATCGCATCATCTTCGGGTTGATAGTTGTCATATTCATTGGGGTCAAAAAACATCCCTTGCGAGTTTTCTTTCGCATAAATACCTAGTACCGACGTCATTGGTACCCAAATCTCTTGTGACACGCCGCCAAAACGCGCACTAAAATGAATGTAATCATTTTCCATACTCATATTACCAGTCGCACGGCTGGCAATATTCAATACGATACGACCATCTTGCACGTGTTCCCTTGGAATCTGTACGTTTTCGGCAGTTGCATCAACCATCAGATAAGGCGTTAGTTGATTGTCTTCTATCCACTGATAAAGCGCGCGCACCATATAGGGACGTGTTGGGGTAATAGAGGTGGTTTCGCTCATCTAAGGGTTTCCTATACTGATAATTTGAATATAATAACTTAAAGGTATTTTGTTGTTTTCTATTTTAAGACAGCTATTAAGCATTGTCTAGGGTGTGTCCTGCTCTTGCAAATTGTAATAAAAATTGCAGCCAAACAAGGAAAGTAGTACTGATAATATCGAAATATAAGCAAGCTATTTGACACAGTTTGACAAAGATTTAGTCATTTTTGACCCATTTAAGGTTTAATACCCAGATTGAGGATACACCCTAATTAACGCACACTTTTTTGAAAGCTAGTACGCTCAAAGACCCGCTGTTGATAATCAAATAAAGGGCGACTAATCGCACGTGGCAGCTCAATTCCCATTTCTTCAAGTCGCCATAACAAAGGTGCTAACAATACATCACACCAGCCAAAATCATCTGCCATAAAATAAGGTTTATGAGCAAACAGTGGTGACAACGTAATCAAAGAATCGCTTAACTGTTTTTTCGCAATAGCAGCTTGTGCTTTATTAAAGCTATTAGGATGCATGAGTAGACGCTTACCGAGTACCAGCCAATCATGCTGAATACGCCAAGCCAGCTGGCGAAATTGGGCACGCTCTTGCGGGGTATCCGGCAGTAGTTTGTTTGTATGGTAACGCTCTTCAAGATACTCAAAGATAACATTGATCTCATACAGTGCGATTTCACGTTGTTGCAGAACAGGCAAGGTGTGATAGGGATTCAGCTCGGTTAAATCTTCAGGCCGTTCAGAGTGCAAGCGTGATAGATAATAGGCAAGCTTTTTTTCCTCAAGTAATAGGCGCACTACATGACTGTCGTAGCCGTCATCAGCGTATAAAATCAGCTGACTACTTGGAATGTCGTTCGCATCAATCATGAAAGCCTAATGTTAATAGTAAAGCCTATCATCGTAAACAAAGTTGCCCTGATTATCAAGGCAAGGTACGTAAACATTGCGGGTGAGCCTTGTTTTAAATAATGGTTCAGTGTTTTATGGTCTTTTAAGAGACAAAAAAAGGCACTACCAGAGTAGTGCCTTTTCTTCGATAAAAATATATTTTTTAATACTTAATTATTTTACATCTTTCCAGAATTCTTTGTTCAATAAGTAAACTGGAATGAGTAATACTAATAAGAATAAAATCACAAAGAAGCCAATCACTTGACGGTCATGACGGTTGGGCTCTGCCATCCACGCCATAAAGTTAACCAAATCACCCACTTCAGATTCAAACTCTTCAGCACTCAGCTCTTCTTGCATATTATGCAAGACATGAGGCATCGCCGCATTGGCAAGTACTAAGTTATTGGCACCCCAAGGACGGCTTGGGTCTTCATAAAACGATAACAGGTAAGTATATACCCAGTCATCGCCACGTAGTCTGGTTTCAAGTGATAGATCAGGAGGCGCTGCGCCAAACCATGATGCTTGTACTTCAGGATCAATTTCAGCATTGATATGATCACCGATTTGATCGGTGGTGACCATCAAATACTTTTCGACCAACTCAGGTGGTATCTCTAGATCTTTAGCAATGCGCGAGTGACGAACATACTGTGCAGAGTGACAACCAGCACAGTAGTTCATAAAGATTTTCGCACCGTTTTGTAGCGAGCCCTTATTGGTAAAATCAATAGGAGCAGTACTACAAGCTAAGTGTTCTTCAACACCCTCAGCATTGGTGAATGTGCCACATCCACCGCCACCAGCTGCCAGTGCAGTACCAGCCGTCAAGGTTAATGCCGCGCCTAAGCCTAGACCCGCTAGGGATTTAATTAGCGTGTTCATTAGTGACCTCCGGTAACGCGTTCTGGTGGCTGTTTACACTTCTCAATAGAGGTATAAATTGGCATCAGTAAGAAAAACAAGAAATACAAGACAGTGAAGATACGAGCCATCAATGTTGCTGTTGGAGTCGTTGGCGTCGCGCCTAAGTAACCTAAAACTAAGAAACTAATCGCAAACACGGTTAAAGCAATTTTAGATAAAATGCCTTTATAACGTATAGAGCGTACAGGCGATCTGTCTAGCCATGGTATCAAGAATAGTACGGCAATCGCACCACCCATCGCAATCACACCACCCAACTTGTCAGGAACCGCACGTAAAATGGCATAGAATGGCGTGTAATACCATACTGGTGCAATGTGTGCTGGTGTTTTCAATGAATTCGCTGTCTCAAAGTTTGGTGGCTCAAGGAAGAATCCGCCGCCTTCTGGGAAGAAGAATACCACTGCAAAGAACAAGATAAAGAAGACCACGATACCAATCATATCATGCACTGTGTAGTACGGATGGAATTCAATACCATCTAACGGCACGCCATTTTTGTCTTTTAGCTTCTTGATATCAATACCATCAGGGTTGTTCGAACCCACATGGTGTAGCGCTACAATATGCATGAATACTAAGCCCACAAGTACGAGCGGGATAGCAACCACATGTAGAGCAAAGAAGCGGTTTAGGGTGATACCTGAGATAATATAATCACCACGTACCCATTCTGCAAGCCCATCACCAATCACAGGTAGAGCAGCAGGAAGGTTCAAAATAACCTGTGCACCCCAAAATGACATGTTGCCCCAAGGAAGTAGGTAACCGAAGAAACCTTCTGCCATCAATGCTAAGTAAATACCCATACCGATGAGCCAAATAAGCTCACGTGGTTTCTGATATGAACCATATAGCAGTGCTCTAAACATATGCAGATATACGACCACAAAGAACGCAGATGCGCCAGTTGAGTGCATATAACGGATGAGCCAACCACCTTTGACATCGCGCATGATGTATTCAACAGACGCAAATGCCCCTTCGGCACTTGGGTTGTACATCATAGTCAGCCAAATACCTGTTACCAATTGGTTAACCAATACCACCATTGATAACACGCCAAAAAAGTACCAAAAGTTAAAGTTTTTTGGTGCATAGTACTTTGACATATGGTATTCATAGGTTTCGGTCGCTGGAAAGCGTGCGTCCACCCAATGCATTAACTTTTTACCCATGCTCATATTAAGCCTCCCCAATCGTCAAGATGGTACCATCCATGTTGTAATCTGGGACAGGTAAGTTAAGCGGTGCAGGAACGCCACTATAAACGCGACCCGCCAAGTCATATTTAGACCCGTGGCATGGGCAGAAAAATCCGCCATACCAATCATTACCACCCAAGTCAGCCGCGCCAACATCAGGACGGTAGTTTGGTGCACAACCTAAATGTGTACAGACGCCTTCTACTACCAAGACTTCTGGTGAGATAGAGCGTTCTGGATTTTTACAGTATTCAGGTTGTAATGACGCATCAGATTCAGGGTCAGACAGTAAAGGTTTTACTGACGCTAAAGTCGCTAGCATGTCTTCTGTGCGTTTGACCACAAAAATGGGTTTACCGCGATATTTGACAACGATCATCTGTCCTGCTTCGATAGAACCAATGTCTTGGGTCACTGCAGCCCCTGCAGCCTCAGCTTTAGCGCTTGGGTACCAAGAACGGACAAAAGGTGTTGCCACAGCAGCTACCCCAGCTGCACCAATCGCGGCAGTCGAGGCAATAAGAACTCTACGGCGTTGTACGTTAACGCCTTCGGCTTGGCTCATTAATACTTCCTCCAGGTGAATGAAATGGGATTATCCCACACTGGGTTTGTGGCTTAGAAAATGTACAATATCAAGCCACTTTGGCTGTGCCTAATTTTGCTAATTGTTGCTATTCTAAGCTATTTCGGTGATAAAATAAATTATTGCGTTAAAAATAAAGCAACCTTGATAGAACATACTCTAAGGTTGAATAGGAGAATTGATGCAAAATAGCTGCATTATCAATGTCTCACATAGATTTTTTGGCAAGGATTATAAGCGTGATGACCTTATAATTAATAAGGATATTTTGCAATAGCGAATGATACTCGAAATTAAGGTAATGTTCACTAACTTTCACTATCTAACTACTATGTAAGTAGTCGTAAACCAATAATCACCGCTTTATAAGAAAAAAACGGTGATTATTTCATTATTTTTCATGTTTTATAAAACTCCAAGTTTTATAAAACATGGCTTTAGTCGCTAACGTTAGCTCTCAAGCTCACTCCAACGCTCAAGCTTACTCATCATCTCATCTTCAATCGTGAGTAGGCGCTCACTTGCGGCAGTCGCTGCATTAACGTCAGTGGTGAACCATGAGCCATCAGCCAGTTTCTCTTGCAATTGGGCTTGCTCAGCTTCGAGTGCAGCGATTTCTTTTGGCAAATTGTCCAGTTCACGCTGTTCATTGAAATTGAGCTTTTTGGCAGCTTTGTTAGGTTTTGCTACGGTTGTCTTATTGGTAACTTTACTGGCAGTACTTGCATTATTGGCTGGTGCTCTAGCCGCGTGTGCTGCTTGCTCACGGTTTTTCTGTACCAAGTATTCTTGATAACCACCGACATACTCTTTGACGATACCTTTGCCGTCTTCATCTTGGTCAAATACCCAAGTAGAGGTAACGACATTGTCCATAAATGAGCGGTCATGACTGATGAGCAAAATCGTACCGCCAAAGCTGGCGACTGACTCTTCTAGTAGCTCAAGTGTCGCCATATCCAAGTCGTTGGTTGGCTCATCAAGTACCAGAATGTTGGCAGGCTTTAATAGCTGCTTGGCAAGTAGTACGCGGTTACGTTCACCACCTGATAGTGCTTTGACTGGGGTACGCGCACGCTCTGGGGCAAATAAGAAATCTTGTAGATAGCTCATGATGTGTGTCTTACGACCACCCACTTCGACGAAGTCTGAGCCTTCTGAGACGTTTTGCGCCACACTGGCTTCAAGGTCTAACTGATCGCGCAACTGGTCGAAGAAAGCGATTTTTAGGTTGGTACCTAACTCAACACTACCAGTCTTTGTGACTTCGTCATCAGACATATCGAGTAGGGCTTTAATTAGTGTGGTTTTGCCCGCACCGTTGGGTCCGACAATACCGATTTTATCACCGCGCATAATAGTGGTTGTAAAGTTATCAACCAATACGTTGCCATTATACTCAAGATGTAAGTTTTTGACTTTACAGACCAGCTTACCGCTTTTCTCGCCTTGACCCATCGTGATATTAACGTTACCGACTTGCTCACGGCGATCGCTACGCTCTTCACGCAATGCTTTTAGCTCGCGGACACGGCCTTCGTTACGGGTACGACGGGCTTTGATACCTTGGCGAATCCAAACTTCTTCTTGTGCCAGTTTTTTATCAAAGTTGGCGTTATTTTTTTCTTCAGCGAGTAACTGTAGCTCTTTTAGCTCTTGATAGCGTGCATAGCCACCTTCGCCTTGAGTGACGTCATAACTGGTCAATTGACCACGATCTAGCTCAATGATGCGAGTCGATAGTTTATTGACAAATGCTCTATCATGGGTGACAAACAACAATGTTAGACCTTGCCAATCCAATAAAAAGCGCTCTAGCCATTCAATACTATCAACGTCCAAATGGTTGGTTGGTTCATCGAGCAGCAGTACATCAGGTTTGGTGACCAATGAACGTGCTAGTAGTACACGGCGCTTACGACCACCTGATAATGAAGATAAATCATCATCTGGATCCAGCCCCATGGTTTTGATAAGGCGGGTGGCTTCGCGCTCTAAATCCCAACCGTGTACCGCATCGATATCATGCTGCAAATCGGCCATACGCTCACAAGCATCCATGTCGCCATTGGCACATAAATCTGTTTGGGCATTGTAGTTGATAAGCAGCTCAGCCGTACGGCTGCTACCACCCATAACGATGTCTAGGATACGTCCGCTTGTCTCGGGAACGTCTTGTTCTAGCATCGCCACGCGCACGCTGCTATTGATAATGACTTCGCCGCTATCAGGTTGTAAGGTGCCGTTAATTAGCTTAAATAAGGTGGATTTGCCTTCGCCATTACGGCCAATTAAACAGACACGTTCACCTGCTTCAATAGCAAAATCAATGCCATCAAGAACAGGAGCGACGCCAAAAGCAAGGTGGATATCTTTTAAATGTATCAGAGCCATAGAATATCTTAAGCTTATATAATAGTGAGGTAGGGGTTGCTACAAAATTGCGAGCAGTATAACATGCCATCACGTGACTGTAGTGAGCGTAAATGATTTTATCCGCACTATTTATGGCTTTTATTAACGGCTGTTATTTTATAAAGAGCATCGTCGTCTAATTGCTACTTTGTATCGGTCATCGAGCCATTTTATTAATGAATCCTACCAGTCTTATGTTTATGATAATTCAGAGAAAAATATGAATCAATTTAATCCTCAAGATAAGGCTCAGAACGAGGCTTTAGCTGTGCATGCTGATCTACAAACGCAACAAGTCATTGATTTACAGATGAGTATGGCGCATCTAGAGATGACAGTAGAGCGACTCGATGAGGTGATTGCGCGGCAAGATAAAGATATTCAGACATTACAACGACAGTTGCAGCTGATCTATAAACAAGTGGAAAGTCAGGATCCTGAAGGCGGCATTGCACCTTTTGATGTAATGGCAGAAAGACCCCCTCATTATTAATACCTGCAAAATTAATACCTGCAAAATTAATATCTGCAAAAACTAAATGATTGAAAATTTATAACTATTATATCCGCATTGTGAAATACAGACACTGTTCAGTCATAATCAGGAAATAATGTGTTTTTGCAGTTGTTTTAATGTTCGAAAATCATTACTATCCTCCACCTCGGATGCTGCTTGCTTATTAAAATTAAGTAAAGTAGTAAAACAATGCGGACGTTTGGAGATACATAATGCGCGCAAATTTTCATTTGAAAACTCTCACAGTAGCTGTTGCTGCTCTTTCTATTGCTAGCGTTGCTAGTGCTGCTGGTCTTGATCGTTCAGGTCAGGATATCACCGCATTCTTACAAGATGGCACCTACGCCGAATCTGTTTATACTTATATCGATGCTGATGTGAGTGGTAAAGACTTGTCAGGCAATAAGCTCAATGATATCGCAGAGTCTTATGATTTTTTCCGTTATGGTGTAAAAGCAGATATTAACGACACGTTTAGCATCGGTATTTTATATGATGAGCCTTTTGGTGCCGCCGCTGATTATAACGGTCAAAACGATTTCGTTACCGAAAGTGATCGTGACGCTATCATTCAAGACTTTACAAAAAACCCTAATATTACCGAAGCTTACGTCGATAACGTATTAATACCACAATTGCAAGGGGCGCTTGCTCCAGGTAATCCAGGTGGTTTAACCGCTGAAGAATTACAAGCCGCTCAAGGTCAGCTTATTGGTCTTGAAGCCGCTAAAGGTCTAGCAGCAGTAGCGGGCGAAGCGACGCAAGTAGAAGTACGTACTGAGAGCATTACTGGTATTCTTGGTGCTAAATTTGGCGCTAACAAAGAGTTTCAAGCTTATGGTGGTCCAGTGGCTCAGCGCGTGAAAGCAGATGTAAAATTGCGCGGTGATGCATACAGTTCAGCCAAGGGTTATACCACTCACATCAGTAATGACCAAGACTATGGCTGGATCGCTGGTATGGCTTATAGCAAGCCTGAAATTGCACTTAAAGCTGCTTTGACGTATCGCTCTGAAATCAAGCACAATGCAAAAGCTTTTGAGACTTTTCCAATTGCTACGGCTGCAGGTGCTACCGCTGGTCTAGCGTTGCCGACTACCAGACATTCTGATATTGAAATCAATACGCCAGAATCAGTCAACTTTGATTTCCAAACGGGTATCAATCCGACGATGCTAGCTACTGCGAAAGTCCGTTGGGTGCCTTGGAGTGATTTTGCTATCGTACCGTCACTATACAATGATGTCAGTAAAGTATCGACAAAAGATGATGAAGGCTTGGCATTAGTTAGTTATGATGAAGATCAATGGCAAGTTGAGCTAGGTCTCGCTAAGCGCATGACGCCAGCATTAGCAGTGACAGGTACTGTCGGTTGGGATAGTGGTGCTGGTAACCCTGTAACCTCGCTAGGTCCTATCGAAGGCTACTACAGTGCTGGTTTGGGTGCCAAGTACAATGTGACTGAAAACTGGGCAGTATCAGCTGGTGGTAAATACCTATGGTTCGGTGATGCTAAAGGCCAAATTCCGACTAAAGCCGTGGTTAGTAACTTTGAAGACAACGATGGTTTTGCACTTGGCGTGAAGCTTTCTTACCAAGCAAACTAATGTTATGTGTAATTTGCTAAATTATAAATCCATAGTCTAAATAATAAAAAGCGATCCTGATTGGGTCGCTTTTTTTTGCTTAAAATAAAGCAATTTCGACTTAGAGAGTTTTTTATTGAATATATTGGGCATTCTCAGAGGCTAAAATTAATGAACTATAGTTTAATTATTTTATATAAGTATTTATGCCTCAGCTTATAGTAAAACAATTGTTTAGATAATTGCTAATAAGATAAAACGATAACGTTATAAAAGACAAAATAATTTCTTTTAAATATTGTTTTACGATTGAAAAGTCATTACTATCGAAAGCAGGACACCTTTTATGTAAAGCAATCTTGCGATTATTAATGTCGCTTATAGTTTATGTAAATGGTTAAACAACTGGGATGTTTGGAGATAAACAATGCGCGCTACTTTTCACTTAAAAACTCTTGCCGTAGCTATTGCTACTATTTCTGTAGCTACTATGACCAATGCTGCAGGTCTTGATCGTTCGGGTCAAGATGTCACAGCCTTCCTCCAAGATGGCACCTATGCTGAAGCTGTTTACACCTATATCGATGCTGACGTTAGTGGTTATGATAGTGCCAATAATGTTCCTAGCAACAATACCTATGTTAGAGGTGATAAGACTGGTGATATCGCTGAGTATTATGACTTTTTTCGTTATGGTGTAAAAACAGATATCAATGAAACCTTTAGTGTCGGTATTTTATATGATGAGCCTTTTGGCGCAGCAGCGAAATATACTGGCGATAACAATTTTGTGTCGAAAGGCGATCTTGATGCTTCTGTCGCTGCTATTACTAACAATCAAGCTCCAACTTATGCCGCAGCTTTGGCTGGAATAGGTGCGCTCACGCCAGGAGAAACGGCTGGAGTCTTGACAGATGAACAGCAAGCGCAGTTAGATGGTTTGCGTGGAGCAGTAGGTATCGCAAATGCTGAAGCAGCTAATGCTGGGGAAGGTACTAATGTTGAAGTACGTAGTAACAGCCTGACAGCTATTCTTGGGGCAAAATTTGGTGCCAACAAAGAGTTTCAAGTATACGGTGGTCCAGTCGCTCAGCGTATTGAGTCTGAAGTGAAATTACGAGGTTTGGCTTATGGTCCTGCTACTGGCTATACCTCACGTAACAGCCCTGATATGGACTATGGTTATATAGCTGGTATTGCCTATAGCAAACCTGAAATTGCCTTAAAAGCAGCGCTGACCTATCGCTCTGAAATCGACCACAACATGAAGATTGCTGAAAATTACCCGATTGCAGGTGCTTTAGCTGGTGATCCAGCTGCAGCCAATCGTACCAGTAATATGGAAATTACTACTCCTAAATCCGTAAACTTTGATTTTCAAACGGGTATTAACCCTACAACGTTAGCAACTGCAAAAGTGCGCTGGGTACCTTGGGGTGACTTTAAGATTACGCCACCATTATATAATGAAGTTAGTAAAAGATCTTATGGACCTGATGGTTTGAACTTGGTTGAGTATGAAGAGGATCAATGGCAAGTTGAGCTTGGTCTTGCCAAACGTGTTGCACCAGCACTTGCAATTAGTGGTACCGTTGGTTGGGATAGTGGTGCTGGTAACCCTGTCACTTCGTTAGGTCCTATCGAAGGCTATTACAGCGCTGGTTTGGGTGCAAAGTATAACGTGACAGAAAACTGGGCAGTATCAGCGGGTGGCAAATACTTATGGTTCGGCGATGCCCAAGGTGTGTTGCCAAGTGGTAAAATTGTTGGTGATTTTCAGGATAATGATGGATACATATTTGGTGTGAAATTGTCCTATCAAGATATTAAATAGTGAGAAAATATCGCATATTAAGTGAACACTTGTTTTAATAAAATTGTATTCAGCATGATTGAAAAAGAGCAGCCCTTTGAGGCTGCTTTTTTTAATTTGGTTTTTTTATCATAAAATACTACTGTTAATCAATGCTTTATATAGATTTCGAGAACTAAACGCAAGTTCTTTTAATGACTGATCATAAAAAATAATGGTTTACATAGTCCAAATCATTATAATTTTTATAATAAATTAGTTAACATAAATCTATCTTCACAAAAAATTAAAAAGGGTGTTGCTATAGTGCTGAACTTTAATTATGATACTGAAATCAGTTACGTTATCTTACATAGTAGTAATGTCTGATAACAACGAAAGTGTAATCTTGTAAGCGATAGTTACATTCAATCGTTAAGTATAAAAGTCGTTTGGCAAAGGATTGCTCAGCATAAGCTTTAGTGACTAGTCGTTATATAGCAACTAAGCTACTTGCCAGTTATTTTATTCATGGAGGATATCTAAGTGTCTCATCAGTTCCCTATCTCTAAACTCACTCTCGCTCTTATTACCTTATCGGCTGCATCGTTGACGCAGGCGGCTGGTCTTGATCGTTCAGGTCAAGATATTAAGGGCTTTTTTAACTCTGGCACTTATGCCGAAATTGATTACGCTTATATTGATAGTGATGTTTCTGGTAACGATAATGCAGGTGCTATTCGTACATCTCCCACTACAGAAATACGAAATGGCATAACGTCAGATGAAGCTTCATATGAGAAAGGTGCGCCTACTGGTAATATTACTGGTGATACCTATTCTTTTATGCGCTACGGTGTAAAAACGGATATCAATGACAACGTTAGTATCGGTGTGTTTTATGATGAACCTTGGGGTGCAGAAGTAGAATATACTGGAAATAGCACTTTTGTATCTCAAGCAGGAAAAGATACCATAGCAGACTCATCTTCAGGTATTTCAGTGCCAAATGAAGTTATCAATCCTTCAGTACTAGATCCTGACTACGATAAAAATACTAATGTTCGCGTCCATACCGAGACATGGACAGGCTTGGTTGGTTTTAAATCTAATGGCTTCCAAGTATATGGTGGTCCAGTATTGCAAAAAGCGGAAGCGGAAGTACACTTGCGTGGTCAGGCGTATGGACCATTGACTGGCTATGATGCGAATGTAAATAACGATACTGCTTATGGTTGGGCAGCTGGTCTTGCTTATAGTAAACCTGAGATTGCATTAAAGGCCGCACTAACGTATCGCTCTGAAATCGAGCATGAGACACCAATAGGTGAAAGAGTGCCACTATTAGGGTCACCTCTAAAAGGCGTAGTACTAGATAAGCTTGGAATTGATCCAAATTCTGATCTTGGAAAATCGATTGGTGAGTATGCTACGACTGATGCTACTGTCACTACGCCAGAATCTGTCAATTTAAATATTGAAACTGGATTAAGTCAAAAGTATCAGTTATTAGGTACTTTAGATGTACGTTGGGTGCCGTGGAGTGATTTTTCTATTGTGCCGCCACTTTACAATGCCTACTCAAAAGCAGCTGTTCCAGAGGGACTACCTCTACTGTCTTATGATAAAGACCAATGGAAAGTGGATGTTGGCTTAGCTAAACGTTTTAATGAGAAGCTGGCTGGCTCAGTGGTGGTTGGTTATGACTCTGGTGCAGGTGACCCTATAAGCTCACTTGGTACTATTGATGGATATTACAGTCTTGGTGGTGGTGTTAAGTACAATGTGACACCTGAATGGGCAGTTTCAGTGGGCGGAAAATATTTAAAATTTGGCGATGCTACAGGACAGCTACCTAACGGTAGTATCGTTAGCAAGTTTCAAGATAACGATGGCTACATCGCTGGTGTAAAACTCTCTTATCAGAGCCAGTAATTTATCATCTGACTATAGCCTCTCAAAATAAATGTTAGAAAACAGCTTGTTTAACCATTGAGTTAGGTAAGCTTTATTTAGGGTATGTCATCATTTAAACATTCATCGTTTGAATCGAGGACATGTTCGAATATGAATAATTTGTATGAATCAAATTTGGTCATCTACAAATATTGCCCAAATACTAATTCTATAATTAGTAGATAAAGGAATATCTATCAATCATCCATGGAGGAAGACGAATGTCACCTAACCGTCATTCAATATCAGCTGTACCTACAGCCAAGAAACTAAAAACCCCCTTAAAAGCCAGTGTTGTCATACTAACTTCTGTCATCTTGTCCGCATGCGGAAGCAGTGGAAGCGATTCATATACCTTAAATGATATTTTTGATGGTAGTAGCCCAGTAATCACACCGACTCCAACACCGACGCCAACACCGACGCCAACACCGACGCCAACACCGACGCCAACACCGACGCCAACACCGACGCCAACACCTGAAGACACAAGAACTGGCGTTCAGTCACTAAATATCAACGCAGGCTCACTCGGTGTATTTAACACAACTACCCGAGACTTCACCATTAATGAAGATGGTTCTACTGTCGATGCAAGAGCAGATATTGCTTCACAAAATCCAGCCACACCAGACCAACCTGGTTTACTACCGAAAGTTGCTATTAACACATCAGGCTCAAATGACACCGAGCTTCAAAATGGTTTTAAAGCTCATAAAGACAGTACCGATATAGTTGTTGCTGCTCTTGGTCAAACGCTACCGTTAGACTATACCTCAACGTATAAAGACTTTGGCGATGACCTGCGCATCGGTCATATCGATGGTAAAGCAGAAGTCGTTGCTTTAGGTTCAACATTACCCGTAAATGGCGTTATCGTTACTGGTAATGCTACTCAAGCTGCCAATATACCAACCGAAGGTAAAGTAGGTTATACCGGTGATGCTACTTATCGTGAGCTTGGTCTAGACAAAGCTATTGAATATGGCACCTCAGCATTCACCGCAGACTTTGTTGCTAAGAACGTCAAAGGCGATCTCACTTTTAGTGATAAAAACATTGGTTTATCCGCTGATATCACAGGCAATGAGTTCTCAGGCACAGCAGCAGCTAATAATGGTTACAAGACCGAAGGTGGTTTTTTCGGTGGTGATGCCCAATACCTAGGCGGTGTTTACGAAGGTAACGGTGCTCAAGGTACATATGGGGCAGAAAAAGATAAGGTTGTAACGCCGACTCCGACGCCAACGCCGACGCCAACGCCAACGCCAACGCCAACGCCAACGCCAACGCCAACGCCAACAGCGCCTATTAATCCAGATGCTAAAGTGGATACTGAGTTTACTGGCTTCCAAAGCAATACGTTAAGTAGTAAAAAAGGTAACTTTACAGCTGACGCCATTGGTTATGCAGAAATACGTGATGACAAGTCTGACTTTAAAGAAACGGTAGATGTAGACGGTTCTAAGGTGCCAGTAGATAATCGTGCTGGAAATAATTTCACTGGTTATGATAAATTCATAGCTCGTGCTGACATGACCAAACCTGACTCTGTGAAAGAGCAAGTTTTAATCAATATAAGTGGAGACGCAGACACAGATTACGGTAATGGATTTAAGTTGCATACTGAGTCTACTAAAGTTCAAGGTCCTGTAGCATTAGACCTCAATTACTCATCTGTTTATAAGAACTTTGATTCGCAAATGCAGATCGGTCATGTTTATGGTGATCCTAGAACTGACCTATTTGGTTTAGGTGACTTAGCTCGTGTTTCTACTGTTTACGTACAGGGTAACGGTACCAATCTTGACGACATGCAGTACATGAAAGACTTAGCACAATACAATATCGATAATAATATCAATGACGGTATGGTGGCTTATGGCGGTGTTGCTACCTACATGGAAAATCTACATCTAAAAGATGGTGTTCGTGGTGGACCAGTAGTTGATGGTACTTCAGCATTTGACGTAGACTTTGTTGGTGGTAAAGTTGCAGGTACGCTGTCTTTTGCAGCAGGTGATTATAGTTACATGCCTACTGGTAACAAGATTGATATCAATGCAGATATTACAGGAAATACTTTCGCTGGTAATAAGAATGGTATCGATACAGCAGGTGGTTTCTACGGTGAGGATGCTAACTTCTTAGGTGGCGTTTATCAAGAGGCTCTAACTCAAGGGGGTAAAGGTGCTCAGCCAGGTGAAGGTACTACTTTCCAAGGTACTTTTGGTGCTGAGAAGCAGCCTAATTCCAAATAAAGATCATATAAATTCTTAATTCAGACATAAAAAAAGTACCTTAGGGTGCTTTTTTTTATGTCTGAATCTATATACCTGATATTGTGACTGTGAAGATGAGCAGAGGGTTCTTATAAAATGATAAGAATTTTATTGATTAACTAATGTTTGTCTATATAGTCAGATTTTAGTTATATTATATAAATAATAATAATAAAATTTAAGGATATTATTTTTGAAGTAGTTGTTTTTAATAATCAATATAACTTTTTAATGTATTTATTGGCTGATATTCTATTTTTTACCTATTTTAATAAAATAACGCTATCTGTCGCTGGCATCAACCTTTTTAAAATGAAATAAATTTTTAGTGATTTTTATAGTTAAAATTATGATTTTATTGAATATTAAGGATAGTTTTTTAGGATTTTAATTAACAATAATTCGTTTTTATTTTTTATAAAAGATAAATTTTCAGTTATACATTATATTAAAATTTTGTTGTTTATTGTTTACGTAATACGATTTATATCATTTAACTTATTGATTGAATTTATTTAGTAACTAAAGGTTACCGACATTAATATTTGAATAATATTAATTGACTTTTTATATTACATTTGTTTATCTATTCAAGGCACTGAATATATGTTGTGTCTAAGTTAGTAAATAATGGAATATTACCAGTTCTTCATGGAGGAAGACGAATGTCATTTAATCATCATTTGATACCAGCGATATCTGCCGTAAAAAAACTACAGACACCGCTCAAAGCCAGCGTGGTTATTTTAACCACTGTCATTTTAGCTTCGTGTTCAACGAGCGGTAGTGATAGCACGGTTACGCCTAAGTCGTCACCTGTAATAGGATCAGAAAGTGGCGGAAATGTTGATAGTGGAGGCAATGTCAGCAATGCTGACGCAGTAAAGGCTATCAAAGCTGCAGAAGCAAAAACTAAAGCTGCACAAGAAGCGCTCAAGGTTGCAGAAGCAAAAACCAAAGCTGCGCAAGATGCTCTTAAAGCAGCCCAAGAGAGTTTTGGAAAAGAGTCAGAGAAGGTAATGGCGGCATCTAAAACAGCGATAGATGCTGCAAAAGATGAAGCTGCAAAAGCCAAGCTCTCTGCAGAAGCCGCTCGAGTAGAGGCGGTAACAAAAATTGAAGCGGCTGCAAAAGCTTCTAAAACGGAAATAACAGCCGCTAAAAAATCCGCCGCCGATGCAGTTGCCAAAGTGAAAGCGGCTGAAGAAAAGGCTAAAGCCGCAGATAATCGTGCAACCGTAGCAGAGGCCAAGGCTAAAGAGATTGAGACATCTTTGAAAGCTGCAGAAGAAGCCAAAACTCAAGCAGAAAAACAAGCCACAGCTGCCAAAACCCAAGCTGCGCTTGAGAAACAAAAAGCAGATAAAGCCCAAGGCGAAGCAGACAAAGCTAAAGCTGATTTATTGAAAGCAACAGATGATCTAGCAGCTGCAGAGAAAGCTTTAGCCGCCGCACTTGCCTCAGGTGGCAACACCGAAGCTTTACAAGCAGAAGTTGACCGTCGCCAAGTCGCTCTTGACGCCGCTAATGCCCAAGCCGCTGCAGCTCAGCAAGCTCAAGCCGTTGCCTCTGCTCAAGCTTCCGCCCAAGTAACTGCGGCTCAAGCTGCCGCCCAAGCTGCTAAAGATGCCTTAGCTGCCGCCACCATTAAGAATGCCCCTGAAGCAGA
Organism: Psychrobacter sp. NPDC064578; assembly: GCF_044901245.1. Classification (NCBI taxonomy): domain Bacteria; kingdom Pseudomonadati; phylum Pseudomonadota; class Gammaproteobacteria; order Moraxellales; family Moraxellaceae; genus Psychrobacter; species Psychrobacter sp. NPDC064578. Next base: position 29,558 of record NZ_JBJDPI010000002.1, on the reverse strand, counting down.
GAAATCTGGCGTGCAGTCGCTGAATATCAACGCTGGATCATTGGGTGTATTTAATACCACCACCCGCGACTTTGACATCAGCGCAGATGGTTCCACAGTAGATGCTAGAGCTGACATCGCTTCACAAGATCCCTCCACGCCAGATCAACCTGGTCTACTACCTAAAGTCGCTATCGTAACATCAGGGGCCAACGATACTGAAACTCAGAGCGGGTTTAAAACCTATGAAGGCGATACTGAAATTATCGTCGCAGCAATTGGTCAAACCTTACCACTTAACTACACCTCAACTTATAAAGACTTTGGCGATGACATGCGCATCGGTCATATCGATGGTGCCGCTGAAGTAGCATTGTTAGTCTCAACCCTACCCGTGAATGGTGTTGTCGTTACTGGTAATGCTACTCAAGCTGCCAATATACCAACCGAAGGTAAAGTAGGTTATACCGGTGATGCTACTTATCGTGAACTTGGTTTAGGTAATGATATCGAATTTGGCAAATCAGTATTCACCGCAGACTTTGTGGCTAAAAACGTAAAAGGGGATCTCACATTTAATAAAGCCGGTAAAATTGGTTTAACCGCCAGCATTAATGGCAACCAATTCTCAGGGACTGCTGCTAACAATGCAGGCTATACAACCGAAGGTGGATTCTTTGGTGGTGATGCCCAGTACCTAGGCGGTGTTTACGCTGGCAATAATGCCCAAGGAACTTATGGCGCGACCAGCGATAAACAAACCGCTGCTGAGCAGTCTGCCAAAAACGCTCAAGCAGCCGCAGCTGCTGCTAATGCTGCCATCGCTAATGCTCAGGCACAGGCAAATGCTGCTAAAGCTGCTGCTGATAAAGCTCAAGCAGACGCTGTCAAAGCACAAGAAGCCTTACAAAGAGCAGAAGACGCTCTAGCCAATGCTGGTAATGGTGAAAAGCAATTAGCTGCTGCCCTAGAACGTGCATCCGCAGCAGAAATGGCTGAAGCCGCTGCATTACAAGCCTTGTCGACGGCAGAAGCTGCAAGAAAAGCTGCGGAGACTGCAAAAGACGCCGCATTACAAGCTGCACAAGCAGCACAAAATGCTGCAGACAAAGCGATTGGTGAGGCCAAAGTGGAAGCGGATAAAAAAGTCGCAGAAGCCAATCAGCAAGCCGCAGATGCGACAGCACAAGCTGCTGCTGCTCAAACGCGCGCTGATGAAGCTTTACAAGCGAAAGCAGATGCAGAAGCTAGAGCAAAAGCTGCAGAAGAGGCTCTTGAAGCATCGCAGCAGTTACCACCAGCACCAACCAATCCACAGTCTCCAGTGAATGCAACAATAAGTGGTTTCCAAAATACGATCTCAGGTAGTGACAATAGCGCTATCAATACCAATACTTCTGCTAACTACGATACGCTTAAAGTTAATTTATTAGAAACTGGGTCTGGACGTTTTGATAAAAATACTACTACTAACTTTAAGTTACGAGATGCAGGTGATGAGGACTACGAAGCAGGATTTAAAAAGAGTGCTTTATATTCATTGCCAGCAGGGTATTTGAACAGACGTTTCAAATATACGTCTGTTTATAAAAACTACAATGATCAGATGCAAATCGGTCATTTATACGGTGATCTCAAAACGACAAACAATGGAATTCGATTAGACACCTTATCTAATGTCTACGTACAAGGTAACAGTACAAGCACTGACGATATGCAGTACATGAAAGGCTTGTCACAATACAATATTGATAATGGTATTAATGATGGCAAAGTAGCTTATAAAGGTGATGCCACTTATATTGGTAATAGTGAGCAAGAAATCATTGGTGTTAATCCGATTATAGGTACCTCTGAGTTTGATGTGGACTTTGTCGACAGTCAAATAGATGGTACGTTATCATTTGAAGGTTCTAATGTCAGTGAGAAGAAAATCAAAGCCGAGATTATTGGAAATACCTTTGCTGGTAATTGGAATGGGGTTGATACTAAAGGGGGTTTCTTTGGTGAAGATGCAGGTCTATTAGGTGGTGTTTATCAAGTTTCTGGTGGTAAAGGCACTTATGGCGCTAGCAAAGTAGATCCAAGCGCTGCTCCTGCTCCAGTAGAGTCTACAATGACAGGCTTCCAATCTACCGCCTTAAGTAGCAAAAATAAAACATTACCATTGGGTCAAGGTCAACTGGTAGACGCGATTGGTTATGTGGAAATCAGAGATGATAAATCGGCATGGACAGAAACGAACGTTAAGGATGGTTCTAATGTCCCAATAGACAATCGCAAAGGCAACAATTTCAATAGCTTTAGTAAAGGCAAAGTACTTGCTGATATGGTTAAGCCAGACACGGTCCTTAAACCAATAGAGGTGTCTTTGACCAATGCAACTGGCGCAGTCACAGTTGATGCAGGGAGAGGTAACCTTAATCCAAGTTATCAATACAGCGCTGTTTATGAGAACTTTGACAATCAAATGCAGATTGGTCATGTATATGGCAATCTTAACTCATCGTTTGCAGGCGATGTCTCACGTGCAGCCAATGTATATGTACAAGGCTACTTAACCTCGCAAGCAGGTATGGACAGTCTGAAAGGTGTTAATGATGGTAAGGCTCAATATACAGGCAGTGCGACTTATATTGAAAATATCCATTTAGCGGATAATGCTTCGACAGCCCCAGTTAATGGTACTTCTGCTTTCAACGTTGATTTTGTCAATGGCTCAGTCGATGGCACATTATCATTTACTGGTACGGACTATAAATATATGCCTGCTGGCAATCAGATCAAAATTGATGCAGATATTGCGGGCAATACTTTTGTGGGTAATAAAAATGGCATCGATACCGCAGGTGGTTTCTATGGTGAAGGTGCGAAGTTCTTAGGCGGTATTTATCAAGATGTATCTGATCAAGGTGGAAAAGGAACTGCAGCTGGTACGGGGACTAAATTCCAAGGAACGTTCGGTGCGGCAAAGCAATAAGATAATATGACTGTATGATACAAAAGAGAAAGCGTCCTAGGGCGCTTTTTTGCTCGATTAAACCATTAAAATCCCTTAGGATGACTAAAGTTGGGAAAGTGTTTGGAAAGTTAATGATCGTACTTAGGTAAGGATACCCATGAATAATCAATATATACGTAAACCGCTCACCGCTTCTGTTTTACTATCGATGATGGCGATTTCTCTACCCGTTATGGCAGCACCAGAATTACCAGAAATAAAACCCGATCTTGATCAAGCTGCGGAGTTGCTTAGACGCGAAAATCAGACTTCTGTGTCAGATCCTACTGCACCCTCTACCGCTATATCAGATTCTGAAGCACAAGATGCTATTAGAAGTCGTCAGCAACTTGCCAAGGCAACGGCTTATAATCTAGAAGCGCTAAAAGCCAATCCAGCAGCGTTTAGCAAGTATTTAAATGATGCATTGTCTGCACAAGATATGGTAACGGTTAAAGAGTTATTGCCGCATTACAAAGCGTTAAAAACCAATGATCCAATGCTGATCAAATTCGCTGATGCGCTCATATATCGCAGTGAAGCCAAAAACAAACAAGCCATTACCATTTATCGTGACATGCTTGCAACTGATCCAGACTTTCATCCGGTACGTTTGAATATGGCCATTGCCATGCAAGCAGACAAGCAGTATGTGGCGGCAAAGGAGCAGTTTCTAAAATTGCAGGCAGTTGAGTTACCAGCACCTGTCATGGCTAGGGTGCAAAACTCATTGGCGCAGATCAATAGTTCAGAAAAATGGCAATTCAATGCCTCTGCCAGTTATGTAAGAGAGAATAATATTAATGATGCGCCATCGTCATCTATTCAATCTGACTTAGGGCGCTCGATTGAGCAAAAATCAGCCAATGGCCTTCAGTTGTCTGCTAGCGCGAATAAACGCTTTAACTTACCGAATAATTTCTATGCCACAGTGGGTGGTAATGCATCCCTAAAAGGATATTGGGATGAGCCTGACTATAATGATTATCTATTCACTGCCTCTACTGGAGTCGGCTACGATGATGCCAAAAACGACGTTTCTTTGACCCCATTTATCACCAAACGCTATTATGATGAAGCGCCCTATAGTTTGCGTAAAGGCGCAACTGTCAGCGGCTCACGCTGGGTTAGGCCCAAGCTAAAACTGTCAGCGACTGGTATTTTGTCCAAAGAAACCTTTGAAGATGATAGCAATGCAAATCGCGAAACAGATGGCAGATTCCTTGGTTTAAATGCTTTTTATATTAAGGATGCCAAGGAATACTTTTATGGGGGTGTAGGTAATTATCGAAACGATGTGCCCAAGTCGAGTATTATTAGCTATGATCGTAATTCTATAAACGCTGGTTGGGGTCGTGAATGGAGGCGTGGACTCTCAACATTAGCAACAGTAGGTTATGGTATCAAGGACTATGACGATCCTGCCGATGCTTATCCAGCAGGAAGTGGCGCATGGAAAGGCTATTATAATGCGGTAGGCGGCGTGCCGGGCTCAACCAGAGAAGACAAATCCACTTCATTAGGTTTGCAAGTCTGGAAACGTGATTTTACCTTGTATGGTTTGACACCGCGTTTGGTCTTTGATTATGAAACAACTTCAAGTAACTTTGCTTACTATGATGATCGTGATGAAAAGTCTGCAACGGTGTTATTAACAAAGACCTTTTGACGTAACCTATTTGACGCTTTGAGCCAGTAATAAAAAAACCTCACCAATGATGGTGAGGTTTTTTTTATAGTGATGATTGTAGCGATAAGCCTATTTATTTAAATTGAGTTCCATTTCTTTAAATTTCGCAGTAACAGAGGCTTTTGGACCGCCTGTCATGATACTTACCGCAAAAATGGCGATTGTACTTAAGATAAAGCCTGGAACGATAGCATATAACCAGCTATTGAGTGCCATGCCGTTCATCTGGAAAGGACCATAAATCCATAGAATAACCGTCAATGCACCGACGACCATACCAGCAACTGCACCGTTACGGTTCATACCGCGCCAGATTAGGCTGAAAATAACCAACGGTCCAAATGCGGCACCAAACCCTGCCCAAGCGTTAGAAACCAAATTCAATACTGAGCTTTCTGGATTAGACGCCAGTAAAATGGCAACAACGGCGACAATGATTACGGAAATGCGGCCGACCAATACTTGACGCGCCTCAGGTGCATCTTGATCAAAAAACAACTTATAGACATCTTTAGTCAATGAGCTTGATACCACCAATAGCTGTGATGAGATGGTACTCATAATCGCAGCTAAAATTGCAGCTAATAAGAAGCCTGAAACCAATGGATGGAATAAAAACTGCGTAAATACTAAAAAGATGGTTTCAGGATCATCTAAAGTCATCGCTGTCTTTTGCACATACGCACGACCAGCAAAACCTGTCATCAGTGCCCCGATAAGGCTGACAATCATCCAGCTCATACCGATGTTACGGGCAGTAGGAACATCTTTGACTGAGCGAATGGCCATAAAACGTACAATGATATGTGGCTGACCAAAATAACCTAAACCCCATGCCATCAATGACACAATGCCAAGGATACTCATCCCATTAGTAATGTTAAGCAAGCTTGGATCAATATTTCTAACCGCTTGTGTGGTGGCTGAAATACCACCCAGATCAGTGAAAGCGACGACAGGAACAATGACCATCGCAAACAGCATGATGATACCCTGTACAAAGTCAGTCATCGAAACGGCTAAGAAACCACCGAATAACGTATAAGCAACGACAACGCCAGCGGTGACCCATAGACCAGTGCTATAAGAAAGATTTAGTGAGCTTTCGAAGAGTTTACCACCGCCTACTAGGCTTGCAGCAGTATAAACCGTGAAGAATAAAATGATAACCACGGCTGAGATAACACGCAGCATGTGCGACTTATCTTCAAAGCGGTTGGCGAAATAATCGGGTAGAGTGATGGCATTGTCAGCCACTTCGGTATAAACGCGAAGGCGAGGTGCCACGATAAGGTAGTTTAAAAATGCACCAAGTGTCAAACCAAGTGCGATCCATATACTCACGACACCGTCAGCATACATATAGCCGGGCAAGCCAAGTAGTAACCAACCTGACATATCTGATGCACCTGCCGATAGTGCAGTGACTGCGGGACCTAAACTGCGTCCTCCTAACATATAGCCTTCAGTATCATTGGCTTGCTTAAAGTAAGCGTAAATGCCAATACCAATCATCACTAAAAAATAGGCGCCAAGTGATACCAGCACGCCACTAGAAACTCCGTTCATATAAATTGTCCTTAACCAACATGGTTGGCGGTAATTATTTTAACTATAAAGATTAAGTGTTATAGGACGATGTCCCAAACAATATCTAAAGACGAAAAAAGCCATTAAGTAGGACATAATGGCTTTTATTCAATATCTGCTGTTAGTTTTATATGATTGATGCTGTTCTAGGGCTAATACGAATTCGCAGTGCTTAGAGATCAATAAGAATGCCATATTACATCGACTGCTCGCATTTGCGACTCATTTATCAGTATTGGCCACCTATATAACCAATCATTTAAAACCATTAAACCTACTGTTAACCATCATATATTACTCGAAGTGTTCAATATATGACTATCAGTGTTCTTATAGTAAATTTTTGTTATAAAAACAACGTCAAGCGTATTATAACGCATGAGGGTTGTAAATGCGAATAGCGTGCTTTTTAGATTCCATAGCACGCTCTAATCCTCATTTAGCGAGAGTCTTATTCAATAGGCGCTAACAAGTCTAACAAAGCAGTAACGCTGCTAGATTGCGTCAATTTCGGATTGATAACCACACCCAAATAGCGTTGTAACTCTATATTGTCTGCCATATCGATACGTTCTAAATCTTGACTAATCATGGTTTGCGGTAATACAGACCATCCCAGACCAACAGAAACCAGCATGCGAATAGACTCAAGAGGATTGGTGCTCATCGTGGCATAGGGTTTCAGATTGTGCTTAGCGAATTCAGCCAAGGTAATTTGACTGGTAAAAGTGTTAGCAGACGGTAAAATAGCAGGATAGCGCGCCAATTGCTCTAGTGTCACATTAGATTTGGTCGCTAAAGGCGATAGCGTACCTGTCATAAAGTAAAGAGGGTCTGACCATAGCGTATGATAGGTCAAGCGCTTATCATAAACGGGCGGCAGTGTTAAAAATGCTAATGATAAATCGCCATCGAGTACGGCTTTGTGCGCTTTTTCTGAATCAACAAAATGTACTTCTAGTTGTACGGCAGGATAAGCTTGGATAAAATGCTTAAGTACAGGCGCTAAATGGTGCAAGCCAATATGATGACTGGTGCCGATCACTAATTTACCAGATACGATATGCTGAGAGTGTTGCAGATTAATCTTAAAATTCTCATAATCTTCTAGCCACCGCTTGGCATGCGGCAGCATTTCATTGGCTGCTTGGGTTGGTACAATGCCGCGTCCCACCGTATCAAACAAAGTAATGTTGAATTCATCTTCCAAATTTTTGATGCGTTTACTGACGGCAGGCTGTGTGATAAACAGTTTTTCTGCGGCACCTGAGATGCTGCCAGTGTGCATAACGGTAACGAATGTCGTCAAGTTTGTGGTGTTCAAACGGATGTCCTTAGCTACTTTGCGAGCTATAAATAAAAGTTGGCTGACCCAATCACAATGTATTAGAAATAAAAGTTTGCGTCTGGGCAAAAATCATCAATTATTATTATAGGATTAGCCTGCTATAATCACAAGACATCAAGGCGTATTGTGACATATTTATTCTATTAAATTGACTATTTGCAGCTCATCGCACGTTTTAAGCGCTGATAATGGTCATCAATGTAAAATCGCCAATATAAAAATATCGATTTTGATACAAGCGCTGCTGACGATGCCGCTGATGATAAAGTATCGCGACGTATAAAATTTTTACCATAGGCTATAGTCGATTCAATTTAAAAGTAGTACAAGGCAACCGAGTGTAGATGTATATTTAATACTTCAAGCGAGGTTAACGCTGTAATAATTTTATAGTGGAATGACTATAAGCAAGTAAAAAAACCAGTAATTAGCAACCAATAAAGGATAGCAACATGGCAGGTCAAACGTTATATGACAAACTTTGGAATGCTCACGAAGTCACCAAGCGTGACGATGGTTCGAGCCTGATTTATATCGACCGCCATCTGTTGCATGAAGTGACCAGTCCGCAAGCATTTGAAGGCTTGGAGCTGGCCAATAGAGCACCGTGGCGCCTGTCGGCTAACATCGCCAGTCCTGACCATAACGTACCCACAGTCACTAAAGAGCGTTTAGAAGGCGTGCCTGGTATCAAGGACAAGGTATCACGCTTGCAGGTAGTGACATTGGATGAAAATTGCGCCAAATTTGATATCGCTGAGTTTACGATTAATGATGCTCGTCAAGGCATTTTACACGTCGTTGGCCCTGAGCAAGGTTTGGTGTTACCGGGTATGACGGTTGTTTGTGGTGATTCGCATACTGCCACTCATGGCGCGCTGGGCTGCTTAGCGCACGGTATCGGCACATCAGAGGTTGAGCATGTATTGGCAACTCAGTGCTTGATTCAGAAAAAATCAAAAAATATGCAAATTCGCGTCACTGGTAAGCTTGGTGCTGGCGTGACCTCAAAAGACGTGGTACTTGCTATCATTGCAAAGATTGGCACGGCTGGCGGGACAGGGCATGCTATCGAATTTGCTGGGCAAGTATTTGAAGAGATGAGTATGGAAGGTCGTATGACCGTTTGTAACATGGCGATCGAAGCGGGTGCTCGCGTGGGTATGGTTGCGGTCGATGACACAACCATCGAGTACGTCAAAGGTCGTCCTTATGCGCCAACCTCTGAGCAATGGGCGCAAGCCGAAGCTTACTGGCGTACCTTATATTCAGATGATGACGCGGTATTTGATACCGTGGTTGAGTTGGATGGTAGCCAAATAGCGCCACAAGTCTCTTGGGGAACCTCTCCTGAAATGGTTGTCGATATCACTCAATCTGTACCAACACCTGATCAAGCAGTAGATGAGGCGCAAGAAGAAGGCTGGTTACGTGCTTATACCTATATGGGTTTAGACGCTGGGCAAAAGATTACCGATATCCAGCTTGATCGCATTTTTATTGGTTCATGTACCAATTCGCGTATTGAAGATTTGCGTGATGCCGCCGCAGTCATTAAAGGTCGTAAAGTCGCTGACAATATCAAAGAAGCCATCGTTGTGGCAGGTTCTGGGCAAGTGAAGTTGCAGGCTGAAGCAGAAGGCTTAGATGCCTTGTTTACTGAGGCTGGATTTGAGTGGCGTGAGCCGGGTTGTTCGATGTGTCTTGCCATGAATGCGGATAAGCTTGAGCCACAAGAGCATTGCGCTTCAACGTCTAACCGTAACTTTGAAGGTCGTCAGGGCAATGGTGGTCGTACCCATTTGGTCAGTCCAGCGATGGCAGCTGCAGCAGCGTTAGCCGGTCACTTTGTCGATGTGCGTACGTTTTAACTTTTCATTTCTATAGAGCATAAAAATGAAAATGCTGTTTGTTTTATTTTGCTTACTGGGTAGCTCTCAGCTAGCGATGGCTCGTGATTACTGTAATGGAAGATTTGCCTATTGTGTCGATGTGCCAAATCAATTGGCATGGTTGCCTGAGGCAGATAATGGTGATGGTCGTCATTTTAAGTTACCCAACTCTAATGCCCCTATTTTGGTCTTTGGGAGTAATACACCAACTGTTTTCTTTTATACCGATAGCGATTATCTAAAAGAGAAGCAGCATCGATATAAAACAGGCATGACAGTTACTTACGAGCTGTTAAAAGATAAAACCTATACAGCAAGCGGCTATAGAAAAGACGGTCAAGTTTTTTATCATGTTATTAAAGTTAAGGATGGTCAGGAAGCAGTATTACATCTGAACTATCCTGAAAGTGAAAAAACTAAAATGACAAGTATTGTTAAACAAATGGCACGCTCTTTTAAGATTCATTAGACCGTCAAAAAAATTTACGTTAGTAATCGATATTTTAAGGAAAAAACATGCAAGCTTATAACACCCAAACGGGTATCGTTTGCCCACTTGATCGCGCAAACGTCGATACCGATCAAATTATTGCCAAGCAGTTTTTAAAGTCTATTAAACGCACAGGATTTGGCGTCAATTTGTTTGATGATTGGCGTTATCTTGACGAAGGCTATCCGGGTCAAGACAATAGCACACGCGTTATCAATCCAGAATTTGTGCTAAATAAGCCGCGTTATCAAGGCGCGACTATTTTGCTGGCACGCCGCAACTTTGGTTGTGGTTCTAGTCGTGAGCATGCGCCTTGGGCGTTGTCTGAATATGGTTTTCGTACGGTGATCGCGCCAAGCTTTGCAGATATTTTTTATAACAACTGCTTTAAAAACGGCATGCTACCAATTGTCTTGGATGAGGCAATTGTAGATACATTAATGAAAGACACGCTTGCTAATGAAGGCTATGAGCTAACTGCAGATCTTGAACGCCAAGTCGTCGTCACCTCAACAGGTGAAGAATATGCATTTGACGTAGATGCTTTTCGCAAACATTGCTTGTTAAATGGGCTTGATGATATTGGTTTAACCTTGCAGCAAAGCGATGCCATTAAAGATTATGAGCATAAGATGATGCAAAAAACACCATGGATATTTAACGATGTACGAGCATAAATAATGAATCTGCAAGCCATTACTCATAAAACTGCTGAACAGTAATAATGTAACGTTGAGTTATGGCGGTGAACTGGCTAAAATGAAGGGTAGTTTTTTTACGATATTTTATTATTTCTCTCATAAATAGTAGCCGCCATTATGAATAAAAAACGTTATGCTTTATGGACAAGTACGGTTGTTGCCGCAAGCTTATTGTTGTCAGGCTGTCAGCTATTGACTGGGTATCAGAAAATAGATGAGGCAGAAAATGCTAAAGCATGGGCAGGTAAGATTCAACCGATTGCGGGTGAAGTCAATATTGCCTGTATAGGAACTTATCATTGTGAAATTGCACGGATAGATAAGACACGAGTGATAGGGGCTGATACGCATGAGCCTATCAATCCTGCCATGCTGGTCGCGATGCAAGATATGAGTGCAAAAGGCAAAAGTCATACCAGCAATAAGCATGCACAAATATCAATGCACGCAAACATAGATATGACACCACTCGCTCATAAAAATGAGATTAAAATTGTACCTTTGTCTGCATCAGGCATGCCAGATCTAACCAATTATTATGCGCGAGTAAAACCTGCAAAACGCGAAGTACAGGTGAATTTCTATCCAGAAAATAATCTGGGCTATGTTGAGCGTTTTACTTTAATTCACGATTTTATTGACGCTGATACTTATCAATTACGGGCTTATCAGAAAAAATCTAACGATAATTCTGGTAGTTTATTAGACACCGCTTCACCACAGCCGCTATGTGTTGATCTGTATCAAGGCAACACTGTACAGCGCCGCTTTTGTAAAGAGCTGTCTGCTGAGCATCAAGGAGAGTTTGTAGAAACTCGTATCGTGAAAGCATTGCCTGCATCATCGAAAGTAAAAGCCAAAGCTTAAAGCCTATTTGAGTTTCAAAAAGAGCAAATAGACCACGGTTTTTTGTGCTATTGAAGGCACTAAGAATCGTTTTTAGGAAAATATCGTAAATTTGTAGTATTAGGGCGTGTCCTCAATTCAATTGACCATCCTTTAAATGAGTTAAAAATGGCTAAATTTTGCTAAACATCGTTAAATAGCTTATCAATATCTCGATATTATTTGCGCTACTTTCCTTGTTTGACGGCAATTTTTATCACCATTTTTAAAATGAGGACATGCCCTAACATAAATAAAAAACTACCTACCCACAAGGATTAGTATGGCAACGATTTTAACATTAGCGGGCGATGGTATCGGTCCCGAAATCATGACTCAAGCCATTGACGTACTGAATGCGGTCAATAAGAAATTTGCGTTAGATTTGACACTTGAATCTGGATTGATTGGTGGTGTGGCCATTGATGCAACGGGTGAGCCTTTGCCAGATGAAACGCTAGACCGTGCCCGTGCAGCAGATGCGGTATTGTTAGGAGCGGTCGGTGGCCCTAAATGGGATGGTATTGAACGCAGCAAGCGCCCTGAACGTGGTTTACTTAAAATACGTGGTGAGCTTGGTTTGTTCGCTAATCTACGTGTGGCAAAGCTTTACCCGCAGTTGGTCAATGCGTCTAGTATTAAACCTGAGATTATTTCAGGCTTGGATTTGCTTATCGTTCGTGAGTTAACGGGTGGTATCTATTTTGGTGAGCCACGTGGAATCCGCACACTAGAGAATGGTGAACAGCAGGGCTACAATACCATGGTCTATAGCACAAGCGAGATTCAGCGTATCGGCAAAGTTGCTTTTGAATTGGCAAAAACCCGTGCGCAAGCAGCAGGCACGGCAGCGAAAGTTTGCTCAGTGGACAAAGCAAACGTATTAGAAGTCACCGAACTGTGGAAGCAAACGATGACCCAAACGCAACAAGCAGATTATAGCGACGTGGCGTTATCGCACATGTATGCTGACAATGCTTGTATGCAATTGATCAAGAATCCTAAGCAGTTTGATGTTATGGTGACAGGCAATATGTTCGGTGATATCTTGTCTGATGAAGCTGCTATGCTCACTGGATCTATCGGTATGCTGCCATCAGCCAGTCTTGATGAAGCAGGCAAAGGGATGTATGAGCCGTGTCATGGTTCAGCGCCTGATATTGCTGGGCAGGACAAAGCCAACCCATTGGCGACTATTTTATCGGTTGCGATGATGCTGCGTTATACTTTTAAGCAAGAAGCAGCGGCACAAGCGATTGAGCAAGCAGTGAGTGATGTCCTTGATGATGGTTTGCGTACGCTTGATATCTTGGACAGTAGTGAAGCTGGATTGAAGCAAGTGGGGTGCCAAGAGATGGGTCAAGCAGTGTTGGCTAAATTACTCTAGTCCCACTATAGTGATATAGATTGAATTTTCCCCTGTTTTATTTCGATAGGGATAAACTCTCATCTTTATCTTTAATCGTCGTTCTAAACCCATAGTTTGCTCAGCAAATTATGGGTTTTTTTATGTTCATTTTAATCACTTTCTAGCGGTAACACACTAAACCAGATAGTTGTAAAAAAGTACTTGTTTTAACACAGACACCGCAGGACAAGGGCTTTATTAACATAAAGCTGTTATATGCTCACAAGGTAATATGACACTATAACAGCTTACAAACCACTAGAATCGCAGACTTTCACGTTAGAAGAGAGCTGATGAAAAGGTGTTTGAGTAAAGTTGGTTATGAAGGCGTTACAACTCAAAATAACAAGCCTTGATGACAACATAACAAAATAAAACTTATTATTTTTATAAAAATTAGGAGCATGAGGTGTATCAATTAAAAAAAATCAGCACAGCAGTAGCGATGATTGGTTTTTCTACGGCAGTTTTTATGGGGCAAAGCGTTGCAGCACCACTGGATAGTGTAAATGCTAACAATCAAGCAACGACCAATAACTTTGACAAACAAGCACCGACCAATAACGATGAAGCCAGTATTAGCAAAAATAATGCTAATAAGGCGAATGCTGCTGAAAAAGGCAGCCCTGTGACCAATGGCGTTAGCCAAAAGCTAGAACGTGATAGCAAAACCGCAAATGCTTCGAACAAATTTTTACCTACCATCAAGTACACGACAGACAATTTATCAGTTGCTGCGCAAAAGGTGAATGATGCCACTTGGAAAGAGGGGATGAATATCGACCGTATCATCGGTACTAAATTGCAAGCCTTATTGAATTGGCACCACAATGGTGTGGGTCCTGTTGATGGTTATTGGGGCAAAAATACCCGCAAGGCCATGCAAGCGTTTCAACAAGCAAATGGTTTGGCAGTCACTGACACGCTAAACAACGAAACATGGCAAGCGCTGACAAAGAATGAAAAACTCGCGGTGCAGCCAGTGCTAGTCAGCTATCAGATAACTGATGCGGATGTTAATATTAAAATGACAGAAATACCAGCTGGTGCTGAAGCCAAATCCAAACTTGAGGGATTGTATTATGAGAGCATCACGGAAGGGTTAGCAGAAAAATTCCATATTAGTGAAAGCTATCTCAAAGCGTTAAACCCTAAGGCTAGCTTTACGGCGGGTGAAACCATCACAGTTTATAATCCTGGCAATCCAAATACCAAGCCTGTCAGTCGAGTCGTTGCTGATAAAGCCACTGAAACGCTATATGCCTATGATGATAAAGACAACTTAGTTGCCAGCTATCCGACCACAGTAGGTAGTACGGCAACACCGTCACCAACAGGGACGCATACGGTAGAGGTGAAGGTACATGAGCCTAATTATACTTATACTGCTAAAGACGGTAGTAAGTCTATTCTTCCACCTGGCCCTAATAATCCAGTGGGCTCGGTATGGATCGGGCTTAGTAAGCCTTCTTATGGTATTCATGGCTCACCAGATCCTGACCGTATCAGCCGTCAAGCCTCAGCGGGTTGTATACGCCTGACAAATTGGGATGCACTTGCTTTGCTAGGGGTGATTCAAAACGGTGCGACTGTCGAGTTTAAATAGTACCTCACTATTTCTAAATCATGCTACTTATTAATCATGATTTAGAAATTTGAAAGTAAGTCAACTCATAAAATTTAGACAAAAAAATACCGCTGAAATTTAGCGGTATTTTTTATGATAAAAACAAATAACTAAGACTGAATAACTAAAATATTGATAGGCAATAATGAGCAGGTTAGCATTTTCATTATTATTATCAGTTAAACCACCCAAGCGTCTATATCAGCTATCAGCGAAAAGAAGCTATTTAGAAACCAGCTGTATTTATATAAATGCTTTTATAACCATTTTAGTGTGTAAGAAATTAGTTTTTGCCACGATAAGTAATACGACCTTTTGATAGGTCATAAGGTGTCATTTCGACCTTAACTTTATCACCTGTCAAGATACGGATATAATGCTTACGCATCTTACCTGAGATGTGAGCAATGATTTCGTGTCCGTTTTCTAAACGAACTCTAAACAGGGTATTCGGAAGGGTGTCAATGACTTCGCCTTCAAATTCAATAATATCGTCTTTTGCCATAGTTGGTATCAATCAATTAAAAATAAGCCCATATTATACGTAAGTTAGCGGATTAAAGCAATACAGCACTAGGTTTTTACTTGACAGCCTGTAATCGTTATGTATGCCAACTCCTATTTATTTAGTCAGGTAAATTTAGCCAAATGGGGGTTAAAGGAGCATTTGGCAGTCGTTGTTGAAAATGCTCAGGATAGTAAGCATTGATAAAATATAGACCATCACCAGAGGCAGTAGGCGGTGCGATAGTACGATCTTTTTTGGCTAAAATATCTAAAAAGGCTTCCGGCTGCAACTCGTGGCGACCGATGGCATACAAGGTGCCCATTAAGTTACGAACCATATGATGCAAAAATCCATCTGCTTGAATATCAAAAACGATAAACTGACCATGGGCAAAGAGTCTTGCGTGACTGACTGAGCGTACCGGTTGATTAGACTGGCAAGCAGCGGCGCGGTAGCTACTAAAATCGTGAGTACCGACGATCTCAGCCGCCGCCAGTTGCATCGCTGCTAAATCGAGCGGTTCATAGATGTGAGTGACTTGGTGATTCAAAATAGCAGGGCGCTGTGCTTGATTCAGCGTGATGTAGCGATAGCGACGGGCAATGGCACCAAAACGCGCATGAAAGTCGTCAGGCATTGGTTGAATCCAGCGCAGGGCGATATCATCAGGCAATAGACTGTTTACTCCGCGCAGCCAGTTATGAGTAGGACGATAGGCACGTGTCGTAAAGTGGGCAATCATATTACTGGCATGGACGCTTGCATCGGTACGACCAGCCGCGACGACTTCTACCGCCTCATTTGCGACTTTACCGATAGCGGTTTCTAATGCTTCTTGTACGCCTAATACTTCTCGTTGTCGCTGCCAGCCATGATAGCGCGTGCCCAAGAACTCAATTGCAATGGCTAATGTATAGGTTGTGGGCGTTTCAGCGTTGCTGCTGTTAATCTCGGACATGTTAATCTCGGACATGATTGGTATTGGTTCTTATAAAGTAAACATATTTAACGATAGTCTAACGTTTTTTGATAGTGGTGCCCGCCTGATTGACATTGTTCAACCAACGTTGTCTGCGCCGAGCGGGATTGTCATAACGCAGCAATAGCCATAATAATCGTGCATAGATAGCAGGAATCGTTAAGCGTCCGCCAGCAATCACATGATACTCATATTGCCAACTACCAGCCGCATAGCTGTCACTGACACCGCCAAATGGAGATTGGCTAGCGCATATCACCATGTGGCCATTTTTATAAGCAAGCTCTAGTGCCTCTGCTAGCGCTTGCGAATAAGGAACATTACCTGCGCCAAATCCTAATAGGATAATGCCACATGGCGGCTGTGATAATAATGCCTGTAGCTGGCTAGTCATTACCTCAGTGTCGTTTGGCAAACAATATAAAGCATGAATGCGTGCTTGCTCAGCTCGAGATTCGATATGGTCAATCATTGCTTGCTGATCATCAAGCCAATGCTGGCGGCGGGTATCCGGTAAGTTTTTGATATAACTATTGGCAGGATAGGCGGCTCTGGAGTGACCCGTAAATGCCATCAAATCATGGCTATGAATTTTTTGTACCGTTTGCGCAGGCCAAGACTCACCGCCAAAAGCAATCTTCACACCTGACTCACCAGCAGCAGCCAGTTTTAATGAATCGCTGAGGTTATCCCATGCGTCGCTATGGTCATCGATATCATAGGAATGTATCACCTCGCTGTCTAACAATGGGCGCATACTACCAGTGACGACTATACAAATATCACTACCAGCAAACGCTTCTGCTAAAAACGCACCCAAATAACTCAAAGTATCTGTACCAGTGATAAGCACAAAACGCCTGTCGCCTTGTGCATAGGCTGCTAGCAAAAGCTGATAAAAATGTACAAAGTCGTTAGGGGTAAGTTGGCTACTGTCTTTAATTAAGGTGTTATCCAGCCATGAGATTTGAGGCAAGTGGTTAGCGTTATCTTGGTCAGTCAATAGCTTTTGTAAAGTCGGTAAGAATACTTCTGCTGATAACGGTGCTAAGGGTCGTCCATAGCTACCAAAAGTACCGCCAGCATAAATGAGTTTGACAGGATTGGATAATGTATTTGTCATAGCAGAAAATGGCATAGTATGAGCCGTAATAAAGAAGTATGTGATAAAAAAGAGAAATTAAGGTTGGATGCTAATAGCGCTCAGTAATAATAAATAGTATAAAGGTTAAATGCAAAAAAAATCAGCAAGTATTCTTAGTGTTATAGAATACTTGCTGACAAAAGAACGATGGGGCTTTTACGCAGTACGATCTAGTAAGACTTTTGCTTGGTTCTGTTGCTCACTAGTGCCCTGAATTAATACCTCATTTAATAAGCGTTTGGCACTGTCGTATTCACCCAATTGTAAATATTGGCCTGCCAAATCTAGCGTAACTTGAGTGCTATCTAATGATTTTACAAAGTCAAAGTCGGCCGCAAAGCGGGAGGAGAAGTCTTCTGCTGTTTCAGCGGCATCTTCGGCGGTAAGGGTAGACTCGTCCTCAATTGGAGCAACTGGGCTGAGTGCTGTTGAAGAGTGAGTATCGAATTCATTGTCTAATAAAGAGTTATCATCGAACAGCAACGGGGCTGTCGGTGTGACACTAGATTCTTCAGCAAGAGCATATTCTGAATCATTATTATCAAGCGATTGTGCTTCGAGATTAATATTTTCAAAGCTCTCAGTGTCAAAGCTCTCAGTTTCAAAACGATCTTCTTCAATAATGAAGTTATCAATATCACTATTTTCTTCAAGTACAGGCGCTTCGCTTTCTATTAATGTTTCTATGTTGTTTGGCGCATCGAGACTGTCTAAAGACAAAGTGAAATCATTTTCTTCGTCATTCTGGACAGTGTTGATAGACAATGCTTCAGCAGTTTCGTCAATATCTTTATCGACATCAGTTGCTAGATCATCAAAGTCTAAAATGAACGCGTCATCTTCTAGCGTCATTTCATCGTTAATACTATCAGGGCGTTCTGGAATGACAGAATCCGTTGCCTGCGCATCAGTTTCTTCAGATGAATCAAAGCTGAAGTCAAAATCACTAAGATCATTGAGATCATTATCTTCTGCGGACACCGCGACATCATTATCAGTTCTGTCGATATTGGCAGTGTTTAGGCTTTCATCATCTGTCATCTCTAATGATGAAGTGACTGGCGCCGTATCAGTCGCCTCAGATGCGCTAATATTACTCTCTAAATCACTCAGCGTAAGATCAAAGTTATCTTCTACATTGTCGCTAGTAAGACTGGACTCATAAGATGTGTTTGTTACTGCCGAGTTAGACAGGCTGTCATCTATCAGCGTACCATGGTTATCTTCAGAGGTTGCTGGCTGATCAGATAGCGCGTTCTTACTATCGATTTGATTAATCGGTAAGTCAAAATCTATGCTTTCAAAATGGCTATTATCTTCTACGGGTGCCTCTTTTGCTGCGACTTGATTCTGCTCTTCCGAAAATAAAGCTTTTAACTCATCAGCTAGCGCAAGACTTTTTGAGTCGCTTTGCGTCTTGATGGCATCATAAACTTTGTTAAAGTTCTCTGGCTGATTAATAGTCGCGTAGATGCTGAGTAATTTAACAGATAATTGACCATCATTCGGTTTTTCGCTTAGGCCGCGACTGAGGGTTTCAATGGCTTTGTCATAACGCTGTTGATCCATGAAGCGCTGGGCAATCGTAATATGATCAAACTTATTGTCATCATCTTTGTGGCTTTGGGCAGGAGTGTTGTGATCCGTTTTTGGCATCGGAGCTGGCGTGGCGGTACTCATTCCCAGCTGCGCTGAGGGCTTTTGCGCTTTCTTTTTGTACAATAGTAAACCGGCTACTATTAGAATAAGTACCAATCCGGCGATGATATATAGCATATTGTCCATAGTTACTCCCACGCCTATGATCACAGCACACTGCGTTGATCAGTTAGGCAATTATTGATTGCGTAGTTTTTTGAGACGAGCTTGGAGCTCAGCCAGTTTTTGGTTTTGTAATTGAATTTTTCTTGTATAGCTATCAAGTGCACTGCTGGTTTTTGACAGCTGCTGAGCTTGAGCTGCCGTACTTTGTCTTGAGGCCTTGAGCGTGGCTAATATATCTGTGCTGAGACCATTACCTGTTGCCGCTGCTGATGTTGCTTGGGTGCCATCTGCGTTGCCATTACGACCAGGTGCGAGCACTGAAAATTGTGCTTTTGGCAGCGTTTGTGTTTTAGTAATCATGGGTTTTTTGCGCTGTTTAGCGACTTGATTTGTTTCAGACGGTTTTTTAGAGGGTGCTTTTGCGGCCTTTTTTACCACAGGTGTGTTTGCTCTGCGGCTATATTGTCTTTGCGCCTCAATCGCCGCTTCTAGTTTTTGTTGTGATGGTACAACATCGTAACTGGGCAAGCTAAGCTTGGCATCCGCTTTGAGTTGACCCGCGTCTTTATTAATAAAGGCGTCAGGGTTTTGCTTCTGAATCTGCTTCATTACTGTTTGAATGTCTAAGTTATTTTCTTGCGCAATTTGCTGTGCAATAATCCATAGACTGTCGTTGCGCTGTACTTGATATTGGGACGCAGTAGTAGTGCTGGCTGCCGTACTGATAGAGGCGTTGTTGGTGACACTAGATGGGACAGTGGCGATAGCTGTATTGCTGGTATCAAGACTGGCTTTTGGTGTACTCGCTTTGTTGTCACTCGGCGGTGGCATAATAGGAGAAGCGGCCATCATGCCAGCTTCTGATTTGCTACTCGGCTGTATCTGGCGAGTGACTTGGATATTCAGAATATCGAGCTGTTTATCAGTGACAGCTGTAGCTGATAGACTATTGTCTATTGGCATGGTGTTGTTATTGACTAGGGCTGTATCATTCGCTACATTCTTAGCAGAATTGAGGTCGATATTGCTGTTACCCATTGTGGTAACGTTGCCATTTGCACTCAAGCGACCATTGTCTAATCGACTGGTTGGATTACGATTATTGTCGTTAGCGTTAAGAGTGTTGTTAACGTTGTTTAAACGACCGTTATCTAGCCGGCTAGGCGCATAAGCAAGATTGTTGCCTTG
Organism: Psychrobacter sp. NPDC064578; assembly: GCF_044901245.1. Taxonomy (NCBI): domain Bacteria; kingdom Pseudomonadati; phylum Pseudomonadota; class Gammaproteobacteria; order Moraxellales; family Moraxellaceae; genus Psychrobacter; species Psychrobacter sp. NPDC064578. The sequence goes on along the minus strand of NZ_JBJDPI010000002.1, from coordinate 9,364 downwards.
CGAGGTAGGAGTCGTTGTAGGTGCTTGGATATTAGGTGCTGGCAATTTAGACGCCACCAACTCGCTCGTTGACGAGTGAGTAGTCGCTAGTATGGGCGATAATGTTAATGGCGGCGGTGCACCTTCTCTAACAGTCAACGGTTTAGCCGTATTAGAGGACACGCTGGGTAGATTCGGTTTTTTTGCGCCAGTAACGATGTCTTTAGGCGCGTCAATGGGCAAACGGCTATTGAGCGGCATCAACAATGTCTTGGGAATGACGTTGCGTTGACCCTTATCATTTATGTTTAAAACCACATCAGCAAAAGGTGTAGATACAGGTTTTGAGGTAGTAATAAATACTTGACCGCTGGTCGCTGAGGTAGGCTTGAAACGTACGGTCATCGAATCAGTTTGGGCCAAGCCCATTTGCTGATAAATAGTAGAGTTTGCCAAACTTGCTGAAAAGTCAGCGGCTCGAATATCACTGACCACAATGCTCGCAGCTAGCGGCTCATGTTGGGCAGAGGTGACTACAGTCTTACCAATCGTTGCAGCTTGTGCACTCGATACGAGAGCCGCATAGCCTACGGAACAAAGTAGTGCCATCGAGACCGCGCGATGTACCGTAGTCAACCGATGAGATAAATGACAAGACATGTGCAGACCTTTAAGATATAAGTTATCTGTGCTGTTATAACAAAATACCATTTAGTTTACCAGTTTATTTCACAACTGTTGTGGACAATACAAAAAATGTTTGAGTATTGTTTAATACGGCTTTCTATCCAGCAGCATTGCATCGCCATAACTAAAGAAGCGATAGTGTTCTTTAATCGCATGTTGATAAGCATGCTCAATGGCATCTTTACCCGAAAATGCCGACACCAGCATTAACAACGTTGATTTGGGTAAATGGAAATTGGTCAACAGTCGATCTATCACACCAAACTTAAACCCTGGGTAAATGAATATATCGGTATTACCTGACCAGCTGGAGAGAGGCTGCCCATTAACGGCTGTTTTTTGATAAGCCGTTTCGAGCACGCGTGTGACCGTGGTGCCAATAGCGATGACTTGTTTACCATTCGCATGGGTTTGATTGATGAGCTCAGCGGTTGCTTGTGGTAAATGTGCATACTCACTATGCATGGTGTGATTGAGCAAGTTGTCCGTTTTTACTGGCGCAAATGTACCAGCGCCAACGTGCAAAGTCACAAAAGCAGTACGAATACCTTTTGCCGCAAGTTTGCTCAGTACCGATTCATCAAAGTGTAAGCTTGCAGTCGGTGCAGCCACGCTCGCAAGCTTGGTTGGATCATGAAAAACCGTTTGATAACGAGTATTGTCTGTCTCATCCGCATGGCGTTCAAAGTAGGGGGGAATAGGCAGTTCGCCATAAAGCTCTAAATGCGGCAAGATCGGCGCATCAAACGCTAAAATAAATAAGTTGTCTTGACGACCAATCATCACCGCCTTCATATGACCGTCAGCAAGCTGCAAGTGTTGTCCAAGTTTGAGCGCTTTACTGGCTTTAACATGGCAAAGTGCAATATGTTCTTGATTCACGGGTTTGTCATTTGCAGCTTCTACAGATTTTTCAGCCTCTACATATAAAGTCGCTGTCTCTAAATCTGAGATATCAACCAAACGTTCAATCAATACTTCAAGCTTACCGCCAGTATCCTTTTGTCCGAAGAGGCGTGCTTTCATCACTTTTGTATCATTAAATACAATCAAATCACCTTCATTTAATAACTCAGGTAACTCAGTGAATAAGCGATCTTCTACAAGCGTAGAGTCTTTTTGATTATTGGCGGGCAAATACAAAAGTTTTGAGGCAGAACGCTGTGAGAGAGGATAGCGTGCAATCAGGCTGTCTGGCAGCTCATAATCATAATCATCAACGCTCAAATAATTCAAATCATTGTTGTTTTTTTCGGCATCAATTGAGGCGGCAGTAGTAGAGTCTATAGTGTGAAAATCGTTCATAATTAATCTTTAAATGAATGTAAATTTTGGCGTAATTGTAGCAGAAACCATGTCATGAAAGGGCAGTTTAGTAAGGACTTATGCGCACAAAAGGGTTTGTATATTAAATAGCCTAAGCATTAATTGTTAGAATAAATAATTAATAAAAGCGATGAGCGTCAGTATGTTATTCAAACAAATTTAACTGCGGCAACAATTGGGCGGCAGGTGCTAATGAAGAGAAAGTAACACCGACTAAGCGGATAGGTAGCTCACGAGGAATGTCTAAAAACAGTTTGTCCAACCAATAATGGGCAGAATCAGCACTGTTAAAGGCAGTCGATAGCGTGTGTGAGCGGGTGATTTGAGTGAAGTCTGCGTATTTAACTTTTAGAGTAATGGTATAGGCGACCAGCTGTTTTTGTTGCAGTTGATGAAAGGCATCAGCATTTTGTTCGTAAATTTGTATACGTAATTCATGGTTATTACTTAGATTGTCTTTGAATGTGGTCTCAGAACCCACAGATTTATGCGCGCGCTCAGATTTGACAGCACGCTCATCACGCCCATGGGCAATATCGTGATAAAACTGCCCACGCTTGCCGAACTCTTGCACCAATACAGCCGCTTGCATTCGCTTGAGATCCGCGCCAGTACTTATACCCATTGCATGTAAGCGCTTGGCAGTGGCTTTACCAATACCATGAAAGCGCTCGATAGGTAGCGTACTGATAAAAACATCAGCGTCCGCCGGCGTGATAATGGCCGTACCATTGGGCTTATTGATATCAGAAGCAATTTTAGCCAGCATCTTGTTAAACGACACACCTGCTGAGGCCGTTAATCCAGTATGCGCTAGTATTTGTGCCCTTAGCCAGTTCGCCATCAAGGTCGCTGAGCCTTTATGGACTTGGAGCCCTGTAACATCGAGATACGCCTCATCTAAAGACAATGGTTCAACGTGTGGCGTTAAGCGGTACATAATCTGACGAATATCGCTACTAACTGCGCGATAAACCTCAAAACGTGGCCTTACAAAAATGACTTCTGGGCAACGTTTACGCGCCTCATAACAAGACATGGCAGAGCGTACACCAAATTTACGTACCTCATAGCTGGCTGCCGCGACCACACCGCGACCACTTGGATCGCCACCAACCACCAATGGCTTACCGCGCAGTTCAGGAAAGTCACGCTGCTCCACACTGGCATAAAAAGCATCCATGTCTATATGAATGATTTTACGAGGGCTAGCATTTATAGAAGTTGTCATACTCACTATTTTACCTGATTCAAGCGCTTTGATTGAGTATCAAAATTTGGATTTATCGATAGACAGCTTTGCTAGGTTAGCAGGATGCTAGCAATGATATATGAATAATTTTATATGTCATAAATCTTATATATCATAGAGTTAGTTAATGATAAACAGTGATGTTAATTCAAAAAAATCGTATTTAGCAAACATATTTTTGCTCTTGAATGATCTAGGTCTACTGTAAATCAAACTCATTTGTACTCTTGCACCATCTGTCGTATCCACCTCACCGTTTGTCATAAATCTCATATTTAGATGTTACAGTTTTGATTCTGGTGTTTTACAATATAGTATCCGCGCTAATGGATGACTGTAAAACAATAAGTAATGCCTTGTGCGCCTCTATGACCATTTAAAAAAGACATTGCTTATCGCTCATGCCAAGATCGAAAATGGAGTTTTGGTAAAATTAACTCTTTAAGAGCTTGATGTTAGAGAGTTTAGAATGACTAAGGAGCTGATGATGAATAATGAACTAAAAGGGAGCAATTTAACAAGGGCGATGCTAGCACGCGGCGATAAAAAAGTATGGTGTGCGGTTTGTGATGATAGTGATGAGCAAGCAATGATGGATCATTGTGGTAATGATTTTACGGCTTATATCGTGTCATTTCGTGACGGACATTTTTATTGCAATGCTGGCATGCCGTGGGAGTTTGCCGTGCCCATTAAGATAATTGCGGTGCTGCAATCTGAAATAGAGAAGTAAGTATAGCAATAATATTACCGGCACAAAAAAACCTCCTAATGAGGAGGCTGATTTGTTATTAATATTGGTACCAGTGGTCGGACTCGAACCGACACGCTTATTAGGCAACGGATTTTGAATCCGTCATGTCTACCAATTCCATCACACTGGCATGTTAGAAGATAAGGTCTATTAGATAGAGATTATCGAATTGGGCTACAGGGTTAACTCTGTATAGGCTGCATATTATAGCAGCCTATTTTTATCCGTCAAGAATTATTTGATATAATTTTCAATTAAATCAAAAAAAATGGTTTAGCCTACAAAAGCACGTTCAACGGCGTAATCTGCTTGGACACCCATACGTGGTGAAACGGTCAAACCAAAATCGTCCAAAATCGCTGAAACTTCAGCATTAAATGGCATGCTACCGCAGATCATGACACGGTCGTCTTCTTTATTCATCGGTGGTAAGCCAATGTCTTCAAAGAGTTTTCCTGAGGTCATTAAGTCAGTCACGCGACCTTGATTTTTGAAATCCTCACGAGTCACTGTTGGGTAGTAGATGAATTTTTCACGGTACCATTCACCAAAGATCTCGTCGTTAGGTAATTCGTTTTCAAACATATCACGATACGCCAAATCATCGATATGGCGCACACCATGTACCAAGATGATTTTTTCAAAGCGTTCATAGACTTCAGGATCACGTGCCAACGATAAAAATGGCGCCAGTCCAGTGCCTGTAGAGAGCATATAAAGGTTTTTGCCAGGCAGTAAATCATCTAGTACCAAAGTGCCCGTTGGTTTTTTGCTGACCAACAGCTCGTCACCGACTTTGATATGCTGCAAGCGCGAGGTTAATGGGCCATCTTGAACCTTGATAGAAAAGAATTCCAAGTGATCTTCGTAGTTCGGGCTAGCAATCGAATAAGCGCGCAATAGCGGTCTGCCATCGACAACGATTCCGATCATCGCAAATTCGCCATTACGAAAGCGCAGGCCATCGTCGCGAGTTGTCTTGATGCTAAATAAAGCGTCATTCCAGTGATGAACCTCTGTGACCGTTTCGGTGCGAAGTTTTGACATAAAGTCCTCGTTAATAAGTTGCTATCGGTTTTATTAAGTTTAAATGAGTGTTAAATTAAAATTTTCAATGAAAGAGGGTGTAGAAGAGTAGTAAATTTTCAATCACTATTGGAACAGCCAATCGTTTAAAACCTCTGTCACGCAAAGTAAGTAGCATAGCCGATGTTTTAACCAACGTCATGGGGCGATATTCTAACACCTTATTAAGCATTTAAAATCAGGAGAGGGACTGATAAAGTCTAAGGATAGATATGATTTAATCTGTCTCCTGTAAAACCACGGCAATGGCTGTTGCTGTAGATGGCTTATAAGGGTTGAAAAATAAAGGCTCTCATCGAATTTATGGCTCATAATACCAAAATTTAAAATAAAAATCCGTCTGGCAGCGACGATGCGGCATGATAAAATGGAATATCGTTAGTGAGTAATTTTGTATCACTGGATAATATGCGCTAAACGCTCTCATAAAAGCAGATGCTTACTATTGAACGGTTTTTTGGAGAAACATGATGTCCGATGATAATATCTCTTTGGCGGGTTACCACCATGCGCCAATGATTGGCTACCATCGTGCCCCGTTGTCACAGAAATTTGGTGCGCCACGCCAGCCGAATTTGGTTGCGCTCACCAGTATCATTGAGATGATAGCGCCTTATGACTCGCCAGCAGCATTTGCCGGTTTAGACGCGTTCAGCCATATCTGGATCAGTTGGCAGTTTCATCATAACTATACCAATAAAGACACTCACATTGGCAAAAGCGGCACTGGCTTTCGTGCGCAAGTCCGCCCACCAAGGCTCGGTGGCAATCAAAAAATAGGGGTGTTTGCCAGTCGCAGTATGTATCGACCTTCAGCGCTTGGGTTATCTGTCGTCAAGCTTGAAAGTATCGAGGTTGTAGAAGGGCGCGTGTTACTTATTATTAGCGGTGCAGATATGATAGATGGTACGCCGATTATCGATATTAAGCCCTATGTCGCTTATAGCGATGCGCTCAGCAATGCAAAAAGCGGGTTTGCGCCAACTGCGCCAGATTTATTAGAGATAATTATCACGGAGTCTGCTTACGAGCAATTTATGACGTTGGTTGATGCTGGACGATGCGATAAAAATGACAATGACAATGACAATGGGACTGAGACTGAGAATAAAAATAATAAGAAAGCTATTCATGCAAAAAATAAGAGTGTAGCGACGCTTATTCAACAAATGCAAGAGCAGTTGCTCATTGCTGATATCGAGACTATTAAAGCGTTAATTGCGCAAGACCCGCGTCCAGCTTATCGTCGCGCGGAGATCAATACGCCGTTTGTCATGCGTTATAAGTCTGTCGATGTGAGCTTCCAGTTGATAGAATCAGGGCAATTGCAGATAATGGCTGTTGTGAAAGTGAGCTTGTAATGTCCAGTGACGCCATTACTGCCGCATGAATGATCCATAAATCACTCCTCAATAAATAACGCATCAATAATAAAAGAAGAAAAATATGTCTGCTCAGAAATATTCAATCGTGATTGATTTACGTTGGTGCTTAGATGAACTATTGGCAGATAAGGTGATTGATCAGCGTGGCTACAATTTAGTGATGACGAGCCGGCGTGATAAAGCGCAGCATCCACTCCTGACCATCAGTGAATTTGGTCTGCCAAACGGTCATGCACTGGATAAAAATGTTGAGCATAAATTGACTTTGGTATGGTTAAATCAATGGTTGGCGGCCAAAGCAGGCATGGCACTTGTCCGTATTGACCCGTTAAAAGTCGATGTCCCAGCCGTCACTCAACTGATGTCCTTTGAATATGCCCGCTCACAGCATATTTTGCCCATTGAAGTGACGAATGATGAAGTCGTCATCGGTACAGACCAGCCGTTTTGTACTGAGTGGCAGACAAGTATCGAAAAATTAATCAAGTCTAAAAGCTATCGTACGGTTTATATCAATCCTGAGCAAATCAATCGCTACCGTCAAGAGTTTTACCAAGTCACCCAAGCGATTGCAGGAGCAAATAGTGTCCATAAGCGGGCAGCGGCTGATGTCACCAATGTCGAGGCATTACTGCAACTGGGCGACAATACCAACCCTGATGCCAACGATCAACATATTGTCAGAGTTGTCGATTGGTTGTTGCAATATGCTTTTGAGCAGCGAGCCAGTGATATCCATTTAGAGCCTCGCCGTGAGACGGGTAAAGTCCGTTTTCGTATTGATGGCGTGTTGCATACCGTCTATGAGATGCCTTTGGCAATCATTGTCGCGGTGACGGCGCGGATTAAAATATTAGGACGACTGAATGTGGCAGAAAAACGCAAACCACAAGATGGCAGGTTGAAAACCCGTACGCCAAAGGGTCTGGAAACTGAGCTGCGCTTATCGACGATGCCGACAGCCTTTGGCGAAAAGCTGGTGATGCGGGTATTTGATCCTGAAGTGCTGGTGCGCTCGTTTGCTCAGCTTGGTTTGTCAGGTAAGCAGCTCGATACTTGGCATGAGTTGACAGCGCATCCCAACGGTATTATTTTGGTCACAGGGCCAACGGGTTCTGGTAAAACCACGACGTTATATAGCACGCTCAAGCAGCTCGCCACCGAGCAAGTTAATGTCTGTACGATTGAAGATCCTATCGAGATGATTGAACCAGCTTTCAATCAGATGCAGGTCAATCCAGGGGTTGACTTGCACTTTGCCGATGGTATTCGCTCTTTGATGCGCCAAGACCCAGATATCATTATGGTCGGTGAGATTCGCGATGCCGAAACCGCCAATATGGCAGTACAAGCATCACTCACTGGACATTTGGTACTCTCGACGTTGCATACCAATGATGCACCAAGCTCACTTACTCGCTTGCATGATTTGGGCATTCAGCCGTTTTTGACCTCAGCGACGATATTAGGCGTCATGGCGCAGCGTTTGCTACGCACGTTATGTCCGCATTGCAAAAAAGCCCTAGACGTGATCCCAGACAGTGAAATTGCTGTGCAGTGGCAGGAATTGGTTCAGCCTTGGCGTGCGCCCGCTCCAGCGCAAATTTATACAGCGCAAGGCTGCGAGCATTGTCGCCATACGGGCTATCAAGGTCGCGTTGGTCTGTACGAGATCATGCCGTTGTCAAATGAGCTAAAAAAACTGGTCGCCGCCGATGCCAATTTAGATGTGCTTAAGCAGCAAGCGTACCGCGAAGGTGTACAGCCGCTGCGATTATCGGGCGCAAAGCGTATTAGTGAAGGGCTGACGACCATAGAAGAAGTAATGCGAGTGGTGCCATTGCATTGATGTCAAATAGCCAGTGCTTGCTTTAGTAAAACGTTGCCCTGTAACTTAACTCTTTAACGCTCCCAGCGTACATTTTGGCGAATGATTTTGGCTGGTGCACCAGCAATCATGCAGTTGGGCGTCTCAACTGGTTTATTGACAAATGCCCCTGCTGCAATGATACAACCACTGGCGATAGAGACGTTTTTAGAAATGGTTACATTGGCGGCAATCCAAATATGGTCTCCTAAAATGACGTTTGTATGTGCCTTATTCACTCGCGCGTTAGTGTCTATATCATAGACCTTGTGAACGTCAGTCGCTCGAATTTCGATACCACGTGATATCATGCATGATTGACCAATGTTCACACTTTTATCGCGCGCCAAAATATAGCAATCAATAGCGGTAGTATGATTGCCGATATAAATATGTAGATGATTACCGACAACCAATAATTGCCCCGAGAATTTAACGTCCTCTCCAATCGTGACTTGATTGTGATTGCCGTTGATGTCAATTTTTAACTGATTAAATTTGCCGCCCTTACCGATAGTGATTTGATTGTCATCACCTTTACGAATGGTGATGGTCGAATTGCCAATGATGCGTGCATCTTTGGCGATATTGATATGATTATTGAGCCCTTTGTCTTGTAATAAAAACCGCTTTTTATAGAGCTGTTTGGGTAATAATGTTTTTATAATCGGAGAAAGGCTGATGGTTTTTTTATGGTTCATAATGATGGGCTTATGAAAAGTGAGTAGAAGGTGTAATGTTTTCGCTAGCGAATGGCTCCTATGGTTGATTAGCTGTCTTTATATCAAGACTCATGTTAAAACTATAGTCAGTTTTGATACCGTTTCAGACACGGTGAACCATAACTCTGATAGTGTACCGCTAAACTTTGCTTGAAAACAGCTGCCGCTGGAGCAATCAATACTCTAAGGTTTTAAACCTAATATTTTTTATGGGGCTGTCCTAGATAAGTAAAATAATCTAGGATAGTCATATGAGAAAGAGCAGATTAAGTTGGTACAAACAAACCAGACTCATTGAACTATTTA